>NZ_DASVZH010000154.1:0-31757 GCF_036391795.1 Oryzihumus sp. | reverse complement strand
TGCATCTTGCGCAGGTTCTCGGCCTCGCGGGCCTCCTTGACGGCCACGGCGGCGGCGTACTTCTTCTGGGCCGCCTCCAACAGGTCGAGGCGCTGCTTGGCCTTGGCCGCCACGTCGCGGGCGGCCTGGGCCGCGGCGACGGCGTTCTCGGCCTGGACCTTGAGGATGGCCACCTGGCGGCGCACCGCGGACAGGTGCGACTGGACCGCCTTGCCCTCGGCCTCCTGCGTGGACAGCCGGCGCAGGGCGCCGTTCTGCAGGCGCATGACCGTGTCGACGAGCACCACCCGGGTGGCGAAGTCGTCGGGGCTGGTCGCGTTGAGCGCAACGGCGAGCTCGCCCATCCCGCCCTGCTGGTAGCTGCGGCGGGCCAGGTCACCGATGAGGTTGCTGGTCTGCTGGGTGTCCTTGGCGTTGGTCGCGAGCACGTCGGCCGCCTTGGCCTCGTTGGCCTTGGCGATGGCCAGCTGCTCGGCGACCTGCTGGTTGTACTTCTCGGCCGCCACGACCTTGGCCTGCGCGGCGGCCAGCTCACGCTGGGCGATCGGCAGCTCGGCCTGGGTGCGCTTGAGCGCGATGAAGGCGTCGGCGAGGTCCTTGGTGGTCTCGCCGAGCTGGCTGCGCAGCGCGGAGATCTGCTTGTCCAGCCGGGCCTTGTCGCCCCGGGTGTCGGCATTGCCGACCGGCGCGAGGGCAAGCCCCGCGGCGGTCGCCAGGACTGTCAGCAGCACGACCCACCGGCCACGGCGGAACCGGCGGGTGGGCGTCGTCTCGGGGGGTAGCGCGCTCATCGGCAACATTGCTACCACAGGTCACACCAGTCACAGGGGCATTCGCCCGGCGAGTTGACGATCTCTTGACCTGCCCCGCACGGCCGGGCACGCGGCATACCGGCCGGGCGAGGCGCCCGGGAAGGCGGTGGCTCAGACCCGCAGGTAGCGACGCAGGGTGAACCAGGAGGTGACCATCGCCAGGGCCGCTCCGCTGCCGACCAGCCACGGCGTCATGGCCCACACGTCACCGACCCCGACGAACCCGATCGGCAGGATCGTGGCCAGGAAGCCGGTCACGCCGTAGTGCACCGTCGCCCACAGCAGCCCGACCGCGAGGGCACAGCCGACGAGGGTGGCGATCACCGTCTCCATGATGAACGGCAGCTGGATGACGAACGCGGAGGCGCCGACGAGGCGCATGATGCCGGTCTCGCGGCGACGGCTGAACGCCGTCTGCCGGATCGTGGTGACCATGAGCAGGATGGCGCAGAGCACCATCGCCCCGGACAGGCCGACCGCGCACAGGCTCATGACGTTGAGCGCGGTGAAGAACTTGTCGAGCAGCGCACGCTGGTCCTGAACCTGCTCCACGCCGGGGGCGCCCTGGAAGGAGCTGGAGATGACGGCGTACTTGCTCGGGTCCGACAGCTTCACGCGGTAGCTCTCGGGCATCTGGTCGGGCTTGACGTTGTCGACGATCGGGCTGTTCTTGAACTGCACCTTGAACCGCTGGTAGGCCTCCTGCGGCGACTCGTGGAAGACCTCCTTGACCAGCGGCTTCATCTCGTCGAGCTGGCTCTTGATCTGCTGGCGCTGCTCGTCGGTGACCGGCCCGGCAGCGCACGAGGGCGTGTCGGAGTTGTTGGTGCACAAGAAGATCGAGACCTGGACGCGGTCGTACCAGTAGTCCTTCATGGTGTCGACCTGGCTGCGCGCGAGCAGGCCGAAGCCGAGGAAGAACAGCGACACCATCGTCACCAGCACGACCGAGACGGCCATGGACATGTTGCGGCGCAAGCCGATCCAGATCTCGCTGAGGATGAACTGCAGTCGCATCAGGGTGTTCGTCGCTTCCGGTTCGGTCGGGTGCGGGGAGGTGTGCCGGGTGCGCGGCTAGCGCTGGACGCCGTAGACGCCGCGGGTCTGGTCGCGCACGAGCGTGCCGTGGTCGAGCTCGACGACCCGCTTGCGCAGCTGGTCGACGATCTCGTCGTCGTGGGTGGCCATGACGATGGTCGTGCCGGTGCGGTTGATCCGGTCCAGCAGGCGCACGATGCCCAGGCTCGTCGTCGGGTCGAGGTTGCCGGTGGGCTCGTCGGCGATGAGGATCGCCGGCTTGTTGACGAAGGCCCGGGCGATGGCCACGCGCTGCTGCTCACCACCGGAGAGCTCGTGCGGCAGGCGCTTCTCCTTGCCCTCCAGGCCGACCAGCTCCAGCGTCTCGGGCACCAGGGCCTTGATGTCGTGGCGGCTGCGGCCGAGCACCTGCAAGGCGAAGGCGACGTTCTGGAAGACGGTCTTGTTGGGCAGCAGCCGGAAGTCCTGGAAGACGGTGCCGATCTCGCGGCGCAGCGCCGGGACCTTGCGGGAGGGCAGCGAGGCCAGCTCGCGCCCGGCGACGAGCACGTTGCCGGTGGTGGCCGCCTCCTCCTTGAGCACCAGGCGCAGCAGCGTCGACTTGCCCGAGCCGGACTGGCCCACGACGAAGACGAACTCCCCGCGCTCGACCTCCAGGCTGATGTCCGTCAGCGCCGGGCGCGAGGACCGCGGGTAGGTCTTGCTGACGTTCTCGAAGCGGATCATGCGCGGGAGGTGCCCTTGCCTGCTCGGGGACGGAAGCGGCATACCCACCCCGGCAACGGGGCCGGACATGCGCTCTCGAGCGTAGGCCCCCATCACCCTTTTTTCGGGGACTCCCGTGATCTCGGCGTGTGCGCCGCCGGCCGGGCCGCTCCCCGGTGCTACGCCTCGTCGCGCTCGGCGGCGCGCTTCCAGCGGATCCCGGCCTCGATGAAGCCGTCGATGTCACCGTCGAAGACGGCGCTGGTGTTGCCGACCTCGTGCTCGGTGCGCAGGTCCTTGACCATCTGGTAGGGGTGCAGCACGTAGGAGCGCATCTGATCACCCCAGCTGGCCTTGACGTCGCCGGCGAGTGCCTTCTTCGCGGCCTGCTCCTCGGCCTGGCGCTGCAGCAGCAGCCGGGACTGGAGCACGCGCAGGGCGGCGGCGCGGTTCTGGATCTGGGACTTCTCGTTCTGCATCGAGACGACGATGCCGGTGGGGATGTGCGTCATGCGCACCGCGGAGTCGGTCGTGTTGACCGACTGGCCGCCCGGGCCCGAGGAGCGGAAGACGTCGACCTTGATCTCGTTCTCGGGGATCTCGATGTGGTCGGTGGACTCGATCAGCGGGATCACCTCGACGGCGGCGAAGCTCGTCTGGCGGCGACCCTGGTTGTCGAACGGGCTGATCCGCACGAGGCGGTGGGTGCCGGCCTCGACCGAGAGGTTGCCGAAGGCGTAGGGCACCTTGACCTCGAAGGTGGCCGACTTCAGTCCGGCCTCCTCGGCGTAGGAGGTGTCCAGCACCGAGGTCGGGTAGCCGTGGCGCTCGGCCCAGCGCAGGTACATCCGCATGAGCATCTCGGCGAAGTCGGCGGCGTCGACGCCACCGGCGCCGGCGCGGATCGTCACGACCGCCTCGCGCTGGTCGTACTCACCGGCGAGCAGCGTGCGGACCTCGAGCTCGCCGACGGCCTTGCGCAGCGATACGAGCTCCTTCTCGGCCTCGGCCAGGGTCTCGGCGTCGCCGCCGTCCTCGGTGGCCATCTCGACGAGGACCTCGAGGTCGTCGATGCGCTGGTCCATGCCGGTGATGCGCTCGAGCTCGGAGTTGAGCCGCGACAGGCTCGAGGTGACCTCCTGGGCCTTCTCCGGGTCGTCCCACAGGTCCGGGGCCGCGGACTTCTCCGACAGGTCGGCGATCTGCGACTTCAGCCGGTCGAGGTCGGTGACCTGACGCACCGACTCCATGGTCGTGCGCAGGTCCTTCAGCTCAGATGCAAAGTCGGTGGTCGCCACGGTTGAAGGGTAGTCGAGCGGGGCGCCGCCTCCGACACGGCCGGGAGGGGACCATCGGCACTGCTGCTTGCGGTCGCGGCGGGTTGATGATGTTGCCACGTCAACCAGCCGGTCTCCGGGGGTGTCCCATGAGGGTCGTCCGCAGGCTTCTCGTCCTCCTTCTCGCCCTCGGGGTGGCGCTGCCGCTCTCGGCCCCCGCCGCCGGGGCAGCCACGCCGGCGGTCCCCACCCTCGTGGGCATCCGGGCCGCGCACCACCCCACCTACGACCGGGTGGTCTTCGACTTCACCGGCGGCCTGCCCGCCAGCCGACAGGTCACGTGGGTCACCCAGCTGCTGGGCGACGCCTCCGGGCTGCCGGTGCCGGTGGCGGGCCGGGCGATCCTGCGGGTGCGCTTCGCCGCCGCCAACGCGCACAACGCCGCGGGTCAGGCCACGGCCCCGTCCCGGGTCGCGTTCGCCCTGCCCAACGTCATGACGGTGGTCCAGTCCGGTGACTTCGAGGCGGTGACGACCTACGGCATCGGCGTGGCCAGCCGGCAGGCCGTGCACGTGTTCACGCTGACCAGCCCGAGCCGGGTCGTGGTCGACATCGGCGCGGCGTTCCCGACCGTGTGGCGCCAGGTGTGGTTCTTCAACCCGCCGCGGTTCGTGGCCAACACCGAGCCGTTCTTCACCCCGGTGCTGCGGCCGGTGCTGCCGCTGACCCCGGCGACCGGGCTGATGGACCGTATCTTCGCCGGCCCGACCGCCGCCGAGCGTGCCGCCGGCCTGCGGTTGCTCTCCTCGGGCGCCACGGGTTTCCGTGCGCTGAGCGTCTCCGGCGGGATCGCGCGGGTTCAGCTCACCGGCGGGTGCAGCAGCGGGGGCTCCACGGTGACGATCGCCGGGGAGATCCTGCCGACCCTGCGGCAGCTCGCCACCGTCGACTGGGTGAAGGTCTACGACCCGAGCGGCCACACCCTCTCCCCCACCGGCAACCGCGACTCGATCCCCGCCTGCCTCGAGCCGTGAGCCCGCTCAGCCCATGTGCTCGCTGCTGATCAGCCACTGGTCACCCCGCCGGGCGAACGTGAACACGTGGCGCTCGGTCGAGGTCGACCCGTCCTGGCGCACGTAGGTCAGTCGCGCCGTGGCGGTGCGCCCGGAGGCGTCGGCCTGGACCCCGCCCACCCGGACGGCGGCGATCGTCCGCCAGAACTGGTCGTAGCCCGATCGCCCTCCCGCGGCGGCCTGCATGCCGGAGGTCAGCTCCGGCCAGGTCACGTCGCGGTTGCCCGTGACGTTGGCAAAGTAGGACCGCACGAACTGCGACAGGCTGGCGTCGGTGGCGGGCGCCTGCGCCGAGGTGGTCGGCGACGAGGTGGGGGTGGTCGCGGACGGGCTCGGCGAGGCCGAGGCCGACGTGGTCGCACGGTGCGAGGGCGTGGACGCCTTCGGCGTCGAGGACGGCTTCGGGGGCGCCGCCGCCCCGGACCCCGAAGACAAGCCGCCGCGGTGGCTCAGGGCGTAGCCGCCCAGGAGCAGCAGGAGCACGAGAACCAGCGCGACCACCGGAAGCGCCTTGCCCCGGCGGCGGGTGTCGATCACGTCGCTGTCGTCGGACACCCCGGAGGTGTCGGCACCGGCGGCCGCCGGGACCGCCTCCTGCCGTCCGGTCGGCACCTCGCCCTGCCGCGCGGTCGGCGCGGCAGCGGTGGCGGTCGAACCGGCAGCGGCGGTGTTGGCGCCGGCCTTCCTCGCGCCTGAAGCGGCAGCGTCCGCCGCGCCGTCGGCCTTCGCCGGGGCGGCTTCGGCAGCGGAGGCGGCGGAGGCACCTGCGGCGCCCGCGACAGCGGCACCTGCCGCAGCACCGACGGCACCTCGGGCGACCGGGGCCTTCCACGGCCGGGTCGGCTCGTCGACGTCCCCGGCCGGCACCGCGGGCTGAACGCGGGTGGGCGGCGGGGTCACTGCGGCCTCGCCGCCGCGGGCGATCCGGGCGAGCTGCTTGGACGCGGTCGCCATGTCCCAGCGCTGGGCCGGGTCCTCGTGCATCATCGCGGCGAGGGCGGGCTCGAGGGGGCCGGCGTGCTCGGTCTCCCGCGGGCGCTGCGTGGCGATGGTCTGCAGCACGGCGATCGGGTTGGGCCGCGACTCGTAGGGCCCGCGGCCCTCCACGGCGGCGTAGATGGTGGCGGCGAGCGCCCACACGTCCGAGGCCGCGTCCGGATCGCCGCCGCGGGCGAGCTCGGGTGAGAGGTAGCCGGGGGTGCCGGTGACGAACCCGGTCTGGGTGAGCTGGTCGTCGCCGTGGCCACGCGCGATACCGAAGTCGCTGATCTTGGGCCGGCCCCAGCGGTCGATGAGGACGTTGGCGGGCTTGATGTCGCGATGGACGATGCGCCGCTCGTGGGCGCGCGTGAGCGCGCTGGCGAGCTGGGAGCCGATGTCGGCCGCGCGCTGGGGCGACAGACGCCCCTCGCGGCCGATCTCCTCGGCGAGGGTGTGCCCGTCGACGAACTCCATGACCAGCCACGGGCGGTCGTCGTGGTCGACGACGTCGTAGACGGCGACGGCGTTGTGGTGGTTGAGCGCCGCCGCGGCGCGGGCCTCGCGCATGGCCCGCTTCTTCTCGACGACGGACTCCCCTGGCAGCGCGCCGATCTGCTTGACCGCGACCTCGCGGCCGAGGACCTCGTCCCGGCACAACCAGACCGTGCCCATGCCGCCGCGACCAATGGCTCGCACCACGTGGTAGCGGCCGGCGATCCGCTGCCCTTCCATGGGGTCCTCTCTCTTGGTCTCAGTGGGCCAACCTTAGTTGGAGGCCCGCACGGCGCCGGACCCACCCTCGGGGTTGGCGACGACCCCGGAAATCATGTGCTGGCAACGCTCGCGGCGCACGCGCGCGCCCGCTCAACGCACCTCGGCGCGGGCGCGCGACTGCACAGTGATGGTGATGCTGTCACCCAGCGCGGACACCACCGAGGACAGCAGCGGGACCTGCGCGGTCCCCTGCAACCGCACCACCGCTGACTGCCCGTCCGGGCCGCCCGTGCCGGGCAGCAGTTGCCAGTCGGTGACCCCCTGCGGCAGGCCTTGGACCTGCAGGTATGCCGTGGCCCCGGCGCGCACGTCGGCGTCGCCGACCCGCAGCGACCGGTCCACCCCGTGGCGGTAGGTGCCGGCGGTCGAGCTTGTCGGCGCTGGCGAGGGCGGCGCCGTCGGCGGCGTCGGTCAGCCGGATCCGGGCCAGCTGCAGGGCCGTAACGTCCACCGCACCGACGACCAGCAGCAGCGCCACAACCGTGAAGCCCAGCACCAGCAGGAGCAGCTGGCCCCGGTCGCCCTCCCGCCGCAGCCGGCCGAGTCGCGCGCGGCACCGGCGCCTCATCGCCGGCCGCCGAAGCGCTCGACGGTCTCGGTGTGGGTGGCGGTGACCGGCACGGACGTGGGCACCACCCCGGACAGGAACGAGGGCACCAGCGGCAACGGCACGCTCACGCCGGTGGTCACCACGACCCGCCCCTCGGGGCGGAGGCACGGGTCGCCGTCGCACCCCAGGGAGAGCCGGGTGTCGTGGGTGAAGCCCTGGTCCTCGAAGGCGAGCCCGGCCGCCGCTGCGGCGCGGGCGGGCGCCTGCTGAGCCACCGGTGACGTCACGTAGGCGCGGCCGGCCTCCCGGGCGGCGGCGGAGACGGCATACGCACCGGCCTGGA
Organism: Oryzihumus sp.; assembly: GCF_036391795.1. Taxonomy (GTDB): domain Bacteria; phylum Actinomycetota; class Actinomycetes; order Actinomycetales; family Dermatophilaceae; genus Oryzihumus. Next base: position 24,204 of record NZ_DASVZH010000154.1, on the reverse strand, counting down.
GCCGCGCCATGACCATCACCAGGTAGGCGACGGGCACCATGAGCAGCACAGCCAGGACGACGAACTCGACCACCGCGCTGCCGCGGTCGGCGACCAGTCGCCGGCGACACCACTGCTGCACCGAGCCCACCGCCCTCACTGCCTCTCGGCGAAGGCGCGGCCGCGCACCGCCAGGGCGCCGGACGGACCGAACCAGCCGAGCACCGGCAGCGGTGCGGACACGTCCACCTGCACGACACGGACCCCGCCGACCGGGCGCTCCGAGGCGCTGACTCGCTGGGCCCAGCGACTGGAGAGGCTGGCGGTGATGAGGGCACGGGCCCGGGCCGCGCCGTCCGCCGGCGTGGTGTCGGCACGGGCGCCGAAGCGCGCCCCCTCGGCAGCGCAGGCGATCAACGTGTTGCGCACGTGCAGGGCCAGTCCCACCTGGAACACCGCCAGGAACAACGCGCTGACCAGCACGGACACCAGGACGAAGTCGACCACGGCCGAGCCGCGGTCTCCGCGCACCCGCGCAGGGCGGCTCACCGCGGCCCGGTCACCGAGGCCATCGCCTGGGTGAACATCGCCTGCAGCTGGTCCCCGGCCAGGGCCCACAGGACCGTGACGAGCCCCGCGGTCATCAGCGTGATCAGGACCCATCCGGGCACGTCACCCCGGTCCTGTGCCCCGAGCCGGGCACGTCCGCGGTGGCCCAGCTGCTGCACCTGCCCGAGCAACGGGGCGTCATGGACCGTGTGTCCGTCATCGTCGTCTCCCTCGGTTCGGTGGAACGGTCGGTGGTCAGATCGAGAACTCCAGGAAGGCCACACCCTGGTAGATCGCGAAGAGCACGGTGACCGGCAGCACGAGGAAGACGACGGGCACCATCATCGCCGGCCGCGGGGATGTCGCTCCTGCTCGCCGGGGGTCGGGACCTGTTGCTGTCGCAGGTCTCCTCGTTGGTGCCGGACAAGCTGGTCCTGCCCCTGACCGACCCGACCGACCTCGTCGTGGCCGGGATCCCCCCGGCGACCATGCCCCACGAGCCTCCGCCGGGCCGGGCCCTCCGGGGCCACGACCACGTCGAGCTCCAGCTGGCGGTGCTGGCACCTGCTGGCTCGGTGGAGCAGGGACGGGCCCTGGCCGAGGTGGCCGACGGCTGGTCCGGTCACGACCCGAGCGCCGCCACACCCATCCTGGTCCGGGCGCTACCCGACGCCGTGGTCGACAGCGCCCTGCCGACCGCGCCGACCGGCGACCTTGCCGCCGGCGACTGGGCCCGGCTCGGCGTCGGAGGTGACGAGGCGGAGGCGGTCGGCGTCGACCTGCGTCACACGCCTGCGCTCTTGGTCGCCGGGCCTCCCGGCAGCGGGCGGTCGACGGCCCTGTGCACCCTCGCCCGTCACGTCGCGACGGCCGGCCGACCCGTCGTCGTGGTCGCACCGCGGCCATCACCGGTGACTCATCTGCCGGCCGAGGGTGTGGCCGAGCTGGTCGACCCGCATGACCGTGAGGCGATGCTTACCCTGCTCAGGCGACACGACGAGCTGGTGGTCCTGGTCGACGACGCCGACCTGGTGCTCGACACGCCCGTGGAGGAGACCCTGGTCGAGGTGCTGCGCAGCCGTCGCGGCCGGGTCGCGGTGATCTGCGCCGGCGCCACCGACGAGCTGTCGGCGACCTTCCGCGGGCTGACCGCGGAGGTCCGCCGCCACCGCACCGGACTGCTGTTGCGGCCGTCCGGCCTCGCCGACGGGGACCTGCTCGGCGTGCGGGTGCGCGCCTCCGAGCCGGGCCCACCCGGGCGCGGTCTGCTGGTCGAGCAGGGCGTCGTGACACCCGTGCAGGTGGCCACCTCGGGCTGATCGTCAGCCCTTGCGGTTCAAGCGATTCGGCGGCTCAGGCGGTCTCGCGCCCCGACAGGACGGTGGCGCCAATGCCGACGACCGCGCTCAGGAGCACCAGTGCGCCGATCGCGGCCACCCCGGACTGGAACATGCCCCACGCCACGGGCAGCAGCAGCGCGAGCCACACGACGGCCGGCGTCCGGGCCCATCGGAGGCCGTGCCACAGCCCCCAGGCCAGCAGCCCGAGGAAGGCGATCGCGATGACGAACAGCACCACCGACATGACGGCGCGGCTGGTGTCACTGGTCGCGCCCCGGGCCAGCTCCACCAGGTAGAAGACCGTGAAGCCGAGGATGGCGAGGGCCTGCACGACGAGGACGCCGGCTGCGACGCGGGCGGCCCGGCGGGTGGTGGGCTCGGGGGTGGTCGTCACGCCGATGAGGGTATCCGGCGGAGGCTCCCACCCCTGACCGTGGCGTCGGTGGCGCCCCACCACACAGCCCCCCCGTTGCCGGCGGCACGGGGTGGTGTGTGAGCATGCGAGATGCCGGACGACAAATGTCTGGCGCGACCCTTGTCGCAGGTGTGTGCGATCTGTGACTCTGGTCTCCCGGAACACGGCAGCGGCCGAATCCGTTGGCCAGAACGCCACACCTGCCCAAGAATGGACTCGGGCCTGACACGGAAGTTACGACTCGGTAGCATCGGCACTTGTGCCTGCGGCCGATCACGGACCGACACAGACCCGTCCACCCAACGCCTGACCCGACGCATACGACGCTGACCCACGGCCACGATTCAAGGAGCACGATCCTGATGGACTGGCGCAACCGCGCTGCCTGCCTGGAAGAGGACCCCGAGCTGTTCTTCCCGATCGGGAACACCGGTCCGGCACTTCTCCAGATCGAAGAGGCGAAGGCTGTCTGCCGACGGTGCGAGGTCGTGGACACCTGCCTGAAGTGGGCCATCGAGACCGGTCAGGACGCCGGTGTCTGGGGTGGCCTGTCCGAGGACGAGCGCCGCGCCCTCAAGCGTCGCAACGCTCGCGCCCGCCGGGCCGGCTGAGCCCCCGGGAGCCTTCCCCACGACGTCATCCGTCCCCGCGAGGACGAAGCCGCGCGACGAACCGCACCGTGGTTCCGCGCGGCTTTGCGCGTTCCCAGGTGATGCGGCCACGCATGTCCTGCACCAGCGAGGTGACGATCTGTGTCCCCAGCCCTGAGCGGACGGGGTCGAAGTCCTCCGGCAGACCCGCACCGTCGTCGGTGATGGTGACGCTGAGCAGCTCCTCCTCCCCCTCGGTGCTGCGCTGGGCGTCCACCGTCAGCTGGCCGCCCTGCGCCGCCAGCCCGTGCTCGACGGCGTTCTGGACCAGCTCGCTGACTACCATGGCCAGTGCGGTCGCGTCCTCGGCCCGGAGCCGGCCGAACGAGCCGGTGCGCACGGTCCGGACCGGCACGTCGCGGGTGGCCACCTCGACGACGCTGGAGAGCCCGCGCGCGGCTATCTGGTCGAAGTCGACCGTCTCGTCGAACCCCTGGCTGAGGGTCTCGTGCACGAGCGCGATCACCGCCACCCGGCGCTCCGCCTCCTCCAGCGCGGCCTTACCCTCGCTCTCGGGCAGCCGCCGCGCCTGCAGCCGCAGCAGGGCGGCCACGGTCTGCAGGTTGTTCTTGACCCGGTGGTGGATCTCGCGGATCGTCGCGTCCTTGGTGAGCAGCTCCTGCTCGCGCCTCCGCAGCTCGCTGACGTCGCGCAGCAGCACGATCGCGCCGACCCGGTGCCCGGCCTCCATCAGCGGGATCGCCCGGAGCGAGACGCTGGCCCCACGGGTCTCCACGTCGGTGCGCCACGGCGCCCTGCCGCTCGTAACCAGTGGGAGGCCCTCGTCGACCGGGGACTCGTCGTGCAGCACCTCGGCGATGATCCGCGACAAGGATGACCCGACCACGTCCCCGACGTGCCCCAGCCGGTGGATCGCCGACACCGCGTTGGGGCTGGCGTAGTTCACCGTGCCGTCCGGGTCGAGCCGGATCACGCCGTCGCCCACCCGCGGGGCCCCCCGGCGCTGCCCGGTCGGTGCGGCCCCCGGCGTGGGGAACTCCCCCGAGGCCACCATCCGGGCCAGCGCGTCGGCCGTCGCGAGGTAGGTCAGCTCCAGCCGGCTCGGCGTGCGCATGCTGGCGAGGTTGGTGTGCCGGGTCAGCACGGCGATCGGCCGGCCCTCCCGCACCACCGGGATCGCCTCCTCCCGGATCGGCATGTCGTCGCGCCACTCCGGGTCGCGCTCACGGATGATCCGGACCCCGTCGAAGGCCTGGTCCAGCAGCGGCCGACGGCCCGAGCCCACGCGGCGCCCGACGTAGTCGTCGAAGAAGACCATCGGGCCGGTCGTGGGTCGCACGTGCGCCACCGCGACCCACCCGCGGTCGCGGGAGCGCGCCCACAGGACCAGGTCGGCGAAGGACAGGTCCGAGAGCAGCTGCCAGTCGCCGACGAGCAGGTGCAGCCACTCGACGTCCGCAGGCGTCAGGTCGGTCTGCTCCCGCAGCACGTCGGTCAGGGTCGGCACGCCAGCGAGCCTAGTCGGCGCCAAGCCGGCGGCGGCGCGAGTGACCGCGGATCGGAAGCCGTTGGCACGACTGCCGATCCGCGGTCACACTCCCGTCAGACCGTGGCCGCCCCGCTGCGGATCACACCGCGCAGCGTGCGCAGCGCCACGGACAGCGCGGAGATGCCGGGGTGCTCCAGGCGCTGGATGCCCGAGAGCGCCACCCGGGCGCGGGACAGCTGCTCGGCGTTGGCCTCCGACCACGCGTCGATCCGCTCCCGCGGGGTCGCCCCCGGCTCCGTGCCCTCCAGGACCGACTTGGTGAGGGCCTCCAGCACGGCATACAGGTCGTCGCGCAGCGCGGCGCGGGCCAGGGCGTCCCAGCGGTCGTCGCGGGGCAGCATCGTGACCTGGCCGAGCATCGCGTCGATGCCGAACCGCTCGGAGAGGGCGAAGTACAGCGGCGCGACCTCCGCTGCCTCCCGGCCCGTGTCGGCGGCGATCTCCACGACGTCCAGCAGCGAGAACCGGTCGAGCAGGCCGGCCGCCTCCACCGCCATGTCGCTGGGGGCACCGACCTTCTCCAGCTGGCTGGACCGGCGCTCGAGCCGCTTGCGCTCGTTGCCCTGCAGCAGCTGGGGCACCTGCGGGCCGAGGTGTTCGACGACCCCACGGAACCGCTCGACCTCGGCCGCCACGTCCAGCGTCGCGGGGCGGTTCTGCAGGAACCAGCGCACCGCGCGGTCCAGCAGCCGGCGGAACTCCAGGTAGAGCGCGGTCTGCGTGGCCGTGGAGACGACGTTGTCGAGGTCCTCCACCGCCGTGACGTAGTCGCGCAGGTTGAACACCTCGCGGCACACGACGTAGGCGCGGGCGACCTGCTCCGGCGTCGCCCCGGTCTCCTCCGAGGCCCGGAAGGCGAAGGTGATGCCGCCCCGGTTGACCATGGAGTTGACCACGGCGTTGGTGACGATCTCGCGGCGCAGCGGGTGGCTGGCCAGCTCCTGCTGGTAATGCTCGCGGATCGGCTCGGGGAAGTAGTCGGTCAGCGTCGCCTGGAACCACGGGTCGTCCGGCAGGCCGGTCGGCAGCAGGTCCTCCTTGAGGGCCAGCTTGGCGTAGGCCACCAGCACCGAGAACTCCGGCGACTTCAGGCCCAGCCCGGCCTCCTGGCGACGGTCGATCTCGCCGTCCGAGGGCAGGAACTCGAGCTCGCGGTCGAGGTCGCCGCGCTCCTCCAGCCAGTGGATGAGCCGCTTGTGCACCGGCAGCATCGCGTGCTCCTGCGCCCGGGCGTTGCCGAGCAGGACGTTCTGCTCGTAGTTGTCCCGCAGCACCTGCTGGGCGACCTCGTCGGTCATCGAGGCCAGCACGGCGTTGCGCTGCTTCAGCGTCAGGTCGCCGTCGCGCATCAGCCCGGTCAGCAGGATCTTGATGTTGACCTCGTGGTCGGAGGTGTCCACACCGGCGGAGTTGTCGATGGCGTCGGTGTTGACCCGCACGCCGGCGAAGGACGCCTCGATGCGGCCGAGCTGGCTCAGGCCGAGGTTACCGCCCTCGCCGATCACCTTGCAGCGCAACGCGTTTCCGTCGACGCGGATGGCGTCGTTGGCTCGGTCACCGATGTCGGAGTGGGACTCCGAGGAGGCCTTGACGTAGGTGCCGATGCCGCCGTTCCACAGCAGGTCGACCGGCGCCAGCAGGATCGCCTTCATGAGCTCGGCGGGGGTCATCGTCGTCACGCCGTGAGGCAGCCCGAGCGCCCGGGCTGTCTGCTCGCTGATCGGCACCGCCTTGGCCGAGCGCGGGAACACGCCGCCGCCCTCGCTGATCAGGCTGCTGTCGTAGTCGGCCCACGACGAGCGGGGCAGGTCGAACAGCCGGCGGCGCTCGACGTAGGACGTGGCCGAGACCGGGTTGGGGTCGAGGAAGATGTGGCGGTGGTCGAACGCGGCCACGAGCCGGATGTGCTCGGAGAGCAGCATCCCGTTGCCGAAGACGTCGCCGCTCATGTCGCCGACGCCGACCGCGGTGAAGTCCTCCTTCTGCGTGTCCACGCCCATCTCGCGGAAGTGGCGCTTGACCGACTCCCACGCACCGCGAGCGGTGATGCCCATGGCCTTGTGGTCGTAGCCGGCCGAGCCGCCGGAGGCGAACGCGTCGTCGAGCCAGAACCCGTAGGACTGCGCCACCCCGTTGGCGATGTCGGAGAAGGTCGCGGTGCCCTTGTCGGCGGCGACCACCAGGTAGGTGTCGTGCTCGTCGTGGCGGACCACGTGCTGCGGCGGGACGGCCTCGGTGCCGACGAGGTTGTCGGTCACGTCGAGCATCCCCGAGATGAACAGCTTGTATGACGCGACCCCCTCCGCGAGCCACGCGTCGCGGTCGACGGACGGGTCGGGCAGGGCCTTGGCGAAGAACCCGCCCTTGGACCCGGTGGGCACGATGACGGCGTTCTTGACCATCTGCGCCTTGACCAGGCCGAGGACCTCGGTGCGAAAGTCCTCGCGCCGGTCGCTCCAGCGCAGGCCACCGCGGGCGACCTTGCCGAAGCGCAGGTGCACGCCCTCGACGCGGGGGCTGTAGACCCAGATCTCGTACATCGGCCGCGGCGCCGGCAGGTCCGGCACCTTCTTGGGGTCCAGCTTGAAGCTGACGTAGCTCTTGGGCGTCCCGTCGGCGTCGGGCTGGAAGTAGTTGGTGCGCAACGTCGCCCGGATGACCCCGAGGAACGCCCGGATGATCCGGTCGTGGTCGAGGCTGGCGACCTGCTCCAGCGCCGACTCGATCGCCGCGCCGGCGGCCTGCTCGGCGTCCTCGCGGGCCTGCACGTCCGCGCCGGTGGCCGGGTCGAAGCGCGCCTCGAAGAGCGAGACCAGCTGGGCGGCGATGGCGACGTTGGAGGCCAGGGCGGCCTCGACGTACTCCTGGCTGAAGGTGGACCCGGTCTGGCGCAGGTACTTGGCGACCGCGCGCAGGATGACCACCTGGCGCCAGGTCAGCCCGGCCTCGAGGACGAGGGCGTTGAACCCGTCGCTCTCGGCGCGGCCGTCCCACACCGCGGAGAACGCGTCCTGGAACAGCTCGCGCACCCCGCCGTCGCCCATCCCGCCGGCCCAGGCGTCCGAGCGCGGCGCCACCAGGCCGAAGTCGTAGACGTAGACGGTCACCCCGTCGGCGCGGTCGATCTCGTACGGCCGCTCGTCGATGACCTCGACCCCGAGGTGGGTGAACAGTGGCAGCACCGCGGTCAGCGACAGCGGGCCGCGGCGGTAGAGCTTGAAGCGGCGCTCCTGGGCCGGGCTGCCCGGCTCCTGGTAGAGGTTGAGCCGCACCGAGTCGGGGGTCTCCAGCGCCTCGATGTGGCGCAGGTCGACGATGCCGACCCGGGGGGTGAAGTCCTCCTTGTACGCCTCGGGGAACGCCTTGCCGTACAAGCCGATCAGGCGGGCCGCGGCCTCCTCGCCGTGCTCGGCGCGGGCGACCTCGCCGAGGTCCTCGTCCCAGGTGCGGGTCGCGTCGACGATCTGCTGCTCCAGCAGCGCCTCGTCGACCTCGGGGATGGCCTCGCCGGAGCGCACCCGGACGACGAAGTGCAGGCGCGCGAGCACCGACTCGGACACCCGGGTGGTGTAGTCGACGCTGGCGCCGTGGAACGCCGAACGCAGCAGCGCCTCCATCTTGAGCCGCACGGCCGTGGTGTAGCGGTCGCGCGGGATGTAGACCAGGCACGACATGAACCGGCCGTACTCGTCACGGCGCAGGAACAGCCGGGTCCGGCGGCGCTCCTGCAGGTGCAGCACCGCGGTCGCGATCTCGGTCAGCGCCTCGGTCTCGGTCTGGAACAGCTCGTCGCGCGGGTAGGTCTCGAGCACCTCGAGCAGGTCCTTGCCCGAGTGGCTGTCGGCGGTGAAGCCGGTGCCCTGCAGGACCTTGCGGACCTTGTTGTCGATGATCGGCACCCGCAGCACCGACTCGGTGTAGGCGCTGGAGGTGAAAAGGCCCAGGAAGCGCCGCTCGCCGGTGACGTTGCCGTGCTCGTCGAAGGTCTTGACCCCGACGTAGTCGAGGTAGGTGGAGCGGTGCACCGTGGCCCGGGAGTTGGCCTTGGTGATGATCAACAGGTGGTTGTCGCGGGCCTTGGCGCGGGCCTCCGGGGTGAGCCGGCTGAAGCTGACCGACTGCGGCTGGTCGTAGCGCAGCAGGCCCAGCCCGGTGCTCGGCACGGCGCGCAGGACGTCGTCGCCGTCCTCGGTGGTCAGGGAGTACTCGCGGTAGCCGAGGAAGGTGAAGTGGTTGTCGGCCAGCCAGGTCAGCAGCCGGCGGGTCTCGGCGACCTCCTCGGGGTCCACGCCGACCGGCGGGTGGGCCGCGAGCGACTCGGCGATCTCCGAGCAGGTGCTGCGCATCTTGGGCCAGTCCTCGACCGACTCGCGCACGTCGGAGAGCACCTTGGACAGCCCGGCGGCGATGGCCGCGCGCTCGTCCTCGTCGCTCTCGCGGTCGACCTCCACGTGCATCCACGACTCGACGCCCCGGCCGAAGCCGTCGTCGTCGAGGCTGTCGACGTCGAGGATCTCCTCGAGCTCGCCGGCGGCGTTGCGGCGGACGGTCAGCTGCGGGTGGACGACGAGGTAGACCGAGCGCTCCTGGCGGGACAGCTCGGCGGTGACCGAGTCCACGAGGAACGGCATGTCGTCGGTGACGATCTCGATGACGGTGTGGCCACTGGCCCAGCCCTGCTCCTCCACCGTGGGGGTGAAGACCCGCACGTTGGCGGTGCCGACCGGACGGGACTGGGCGAGCTGCTTGTGCGACAGGGCCGCACCGAGGAGGTCCTCGGGCGCGCGGGCGAGCAGGTCCTCGGTCGCGACGTGCCGGTAGTACCGCCGCAGGAACCGCTCGAGCGCCTCACCCCCCGTCCGTTCTGCGAGCTCCGCTGCGGAGCGGAGCAACTGCGACCGGGACTGCTCAAGCGACGCCGACATGGCTGAAAGTTCCTCACCCAGATAAGCCCTGGCGCACGCCGTTGTGCGCCCCGCCCGAGCCTAGCGCTGCCACCCGGGCGCACGTGGCCGGGTTCGGGGACCCGGCCACACGGCATACCGGCCCGGGTATGCCGTGTGCTCACCTCACAGCGCGCCGCGCATCTCCCACAGCAACGGGTAGAACCGCATGGGCAGCCGGCTGCGCAGGTAGGGGGCACCGGAGGAGCCGCCGGTGCCCGACTTGGTGCCGATCTGGCGCTCGACCATGGTCACGTGGCGCGCCCGCCAGGCCGCCTGCTGCTCATCGTGCTCGAGCAGCACCTCGGCCAGCTCCCAGATCTCGCCGTAGGTGCCGCGGTCACGGGCCACGGTCACCAGGCTGGCGCTGACCTCGGCGTCGTCGCCGGTGGGCAGGCCCGCCCGGGCGAGCACGCCGACGAAGGCGTCCCACAGCGTCGGCTCGGCCAGGCGCCGGTCCAGGCGCGCGCGCTCGTCCGGGGACAGGCCCTTGAACCGCTGGAGGAAGCCGGGGTCCTTGTGGCCGGAGAGGAACTCCAGCTCGCGGAACTGCACCGACTGGAAGCCGCTGGCCGGGGCCAGGCGGTGCCGGAACTCCAGGAAGTCCTGCGGGGTCATCGTCTCCAGGATGTCGACCTGGTGGACCAGGACGCCCTCGATCGTGCCCACCCGGCGCAGCAGGTGCCGCGCCCACCAGAGCCGGCCCTCCTCCATGGCGTTGCGCGCGGCCTCGAGCTCGTGCAGCAGCTGCTTGAACCACAGCTCGTAGGCCTGGTGGATGACGATGAAGAGCAGCTCGTCGTGGGCCGGCGGGTCGGTCTCGGGCACCTGCTGGGACAGCAGCTGCTCGACGCGCAGGTAGCTGCCGTAGGTGAGCCGGGCCCCCTCCTCCCCGAACTGGCGGTCGCCCTCGGCGCCCTCGGCCACGACCGGCTGCGGCCGCGAGAAGTCCACGAACTCTTCATCCATGCGCGCACCCTAGCCGCGCCACCCCGGCGCCTGTGGGTAACCCGGGCCCGTGGGGGCCCTGCCCTTAGGCTCGAAGGCATGGCAGCCCAGCCGAGCGTCGACCCCGCCACGCTGCTCGCGGTCTCGGAGCGGCTGGCCCGGGCCCGGGAGGAGGCGTTCGCCCTCTCCGGCGAGCTGCTGGACCACTACGTCGACACCGGCGACACGCTGACCCAGCACGCGGTCGACCAGCTCGTGGAGCAGGCCACCGACACGCTGCGGGCGCTGACCGACTCCTTCGGCGAGAGCACCCGCGCCCTGCGCGAGGCCGCCGCGCGCTACACCGAGGCGGAGCGCTCCGCCGCTCCCGGCGGGGCCGCACCGTGACCGACCCGGTGGTCCTCGGTGACCCGGCCGGCTGCTCCCGCCTCGGGGGCGCGATGCGGCGTGAGGCCGCCCACCTGACCGACCGGACCGCCACCCTGGCCGGCTCCGGCGCCGGGCTGCAGCAGTGGCGCGGACCTGCCGGGTCGGCGGCGCGTGACCGGGTCACCGGGGCGCTGACCGGCCTGGCCGCCACGGCACGGGCCCTGGACCAGGCCGGCGCGGCCCTCCAGCGCTACGCCACCGAGCTGGCCGAGGCGCACGAGCGGGGGCGCCGCGCCGCTGACCGCGCCGCCCGTGACGGGCTGCGTGTCGTCGACGGGCGGGTGCTCGAGGCGTGGGGGCCGGCGACGTCCGAGGAGGCCGAGCGTCGCCGCGCGCTGGTGCCCGAGCACCAGGCCCGGTGGACCGGCTGTCCTCGGCGCTGGGCCGGTCCCGCGCCCAGCGCAGCGCACGTGCGAGGAGCTGACCCAGGTCCTGCGGGTCCAGTCGCGGGCGCTGCGAGATGGGCCACCGCCGCGACGCTGACCCCCGCCACGCCCACTACGGTGGCCCGCATGAGGATTCGCGCCACGATCGACTACGCCGCCACCCCCGACGAGGTCTTCGCCATGCTCGCGGACCGCGACTTCCAGGACCGCAAGGCCAATGCCACCGGCGCCCTTGAGCACGAGGTGTCCATCACGACCCGCGGCGAGCAGACCGAGATCGTCAGCAAGCGCACCATGCCCACCGAGGACTTCCCCGACTTCGTCAAGGGCATGGTCGGCGACCGGCTCCCGGTGACCGAGACGCACACGTGGGGCCCGGCCGCGGCCGACGGCTCCCGCCGGGGCGAGATCACCGTCGCCGTCGGCAACCTGCCCGTCGGGCTCAAGGGCACGCTCGCCCTGGCCCCTGCCGGCACGGGCACCACCCAGTCCGTCGACGGCGAGCTCAAGGCCCGCATCCCGATCATCGGCGGCAAGGTGGAGAAGGCCGCCGCCCCGGCCATCGAGGCCGCCATCGACATCGAGCGCACCACCGGGCGGGCCTGGCTCAACGGCTGACCCGCCCCGCACAGCGCGACGGGAGGGTATGGCGACCACTCGCCATCCCTCCCGTCGTGCGTTCCGGGGCTCAGCCCATGTGCGGGTACGCGTGGTTCTTCGGCGGCACGAAGGTCTCCTTGATCGAGCGCGCGCTGGTCCAGCGCAGGAGGTTCTGCGCGGCGCCGGCCTTATCGTTGGTGCCCGAGGCGCGGCCACCACCGAAGGGCTGCTGGCCCACGACGGCACCGGTCGGCTTGTCGTTGATGTAGAAGTTGCCGGCCGCGAAGCGCAGGCGCTCGGTGGCGTCGGCGATCACGCCGCGGTCCTGGGCGATGATCGAGCCGGTCAGGCCGAACGGCGCGAACGACTCCATCTGGTCCAGCACCTTGTCGTAGGTGCGGTCCGGGTAGACGTGCACGGACAGGATCGGGCCGAAGTACTCGGTGCGGAACGACTCGTCGGTCGGGTCGTCGATCTCCAGGACCGTCGGGCGCACGAAGTAGCCCTCGGAGTCGTCGTACTTGCCGCCGGCGACGACGGTGATGCCGGCCGTGGCGTGGGCCCGGTCGATGGCGTCCTTGTGCTTGGCGAACGCCCGGTCGTCGATGACGGCGCCCATGAAGTTGGACAGGTCGGTGACGTCACCCTGGGTCAGGCCCTCGGTGATCGAGACCAGGTCGGCCTTGATCTGCTTCCACAGGCTGCGCGGGACGTAGGCCCGCGAGGCGGCCGAGCACTTCTGGCCCTGGAACTCGAACGCGCCGCGGATCATGGCGGTGCGCAGCACGTCCGGGTCGGCGCTGGGGTGGGCCAGGATGAAGTCCTTGCCGCCGGTCTCGCCGACGATGCGCGGGTAGCTGCGGTAACTCGGCAGGTTCGCGCCGACCTCCTGCCACAGGTGCTGGAACGTCGGGGTGGACCCGGTGAAGTGGATGCCGGCCAGGTCGGGGTCGGCCAGGGCCACCTTGGAGACGTTGAGGCCGTCACCGGTGACCATGTTGATGACGCCCGGGGGCAGGCCGGCCTCCTCCAGCAGCTCCATCGTCAGGGACGCGGCCAGCTGCTGGGTCGGGGAGGGCTTCCACACCACGGTGTTGCCCATCAGGGCCGGGGCGGTCGGCAGGTTGCCGGCGATGGCGGTGAAGTTGAACGGCGTGATCGCGTAGACGAAGCCCTCGAGCGGGCGGTGGTCGGTGCGGTTCCAGATGCCCTTGGTGTTGGCCGGCGGCTGCTCGGCCAGGATCTGCCGGGCGAAGTGGACGTTGTAGCGCCAGAAGTCGATCAGCTCGCAGGCGGCGTCGATCTCGGCCTGGTAGGCGGTCTTGGACTGGCCCAGCATCGTCGCAGCGTTGAGCGTGGCCCGCCACGGGCCGGAGAGCAGCTCGGCGGCCTTGAGCAGGATCGCGGCGCGGTCGTCGAAGGACAGGGCACGCCAGCCGGGGGCCGCGTCCTTGGCGGCCGTCACGGCGGCCTCGGCGTCGGCCACCGTCGCGTTGCGCATGGTGCCCAGGACCTTTTTGTGGGCGTGCGGCTGGCGCACGTCGATCTTCTTGCCCGCGCCCATGACCAGCTCGCCGCCGATGGTGTGGGGCAGGTCGACCCGCTCGCTGCCCAGCTTGGCGAGCGCCACCTCGAGGGTCGCGCGCTCGGGGCTGCCCGGGGCGTAGTCGAGGACCGGCTCGTTCACCGGCGCGGGGGTCTGGGTCACAGCATCCATCGCGGGTCTGGCTCCTTGTGGGAAGAGGTCGTGGACGACCCGCCTATGGTGGCACGCGCCCCGGGGGCGCTCCCACCCTGCGGCCCGCGGCCGCAGCCTCACCCCCGGCAGGTATGCCGTGCGCCGCACCGCGCGCCGGCGGCCCCGCCGCCTACGATGCCGGGGTGGCTCCCCTCACCGGCACGGCCCTCCCGTGACCTCGACAGCCGGCCTGACCGTCCACGAGCTGGGCGATGCCGCGGCGGCCGGGACCCTGCTCCTGCTGCACGGCCTGACCGACTCCGGGCTGTGCTGGCCGGATGCCGTGCGACGGTGGGGGTCGTCGTACCGCCTGTTCGCCGCGGACCTGCGCGGGCACGGCACCTCGCCCCGGTTCACCCGCGCCCAGCTGCAGGCGGACCCCGGTGACGTGCTGCTGGCGGACACCCTGGCGCTGGTCCAGGACGCGGTGGAGCTGACCGGGTCGCCGGTGGTCCTCGTGGGGCACTCGATGGGCGGCGGCCTGGCCGGCGCTGCCGCCGCGCTGCGCCCCGACCTGGTCCGGGCGGCCGTGCTGGAGGAGCCGGCGTGGGGCATCCGCCGCGACGAGGCCGAGGTCCGGCGCCTGGCCGTGGAGCGGACGGCCTGGGTGCAGGAGTTCCGTGACGACCTTGCGGGCGCGATGGCCAAGGGCCGGGTGGAGAACCCGACCTGGCCGGTGGTCGAGCTCGACCCGTGGGCGCGGTCCAAGCAGCAGGCCGACTCCGCGTTCCTCGCGCACGGAGTGGCGTGGCCGAGCACGCCGTGGGACGAGCTCGCGCGGCGCATCGCCGTGCCGACCCTCGTGGTCACCGGTGACCGCGAGGTGATCGTCGACGAGCCCACGCGTGCGGACATCACCGCCCTGGCCAACCCGCACCTCGAGGTCGCCGTCGTGCCCGGCGCGGGCCACTGTGTCCGGCGAGACCGGGCAGACGAGTTCCACGGCCTCGTCGACCCCTGGCTCGCCAAGGTCGCGTCGTGAGCGCCCTGGCGCGTCACGAGCTCGGCCTGCCCGCGGGGCCGACGCTGGCGCTCTTCCACGGCAACGGCGACTCGGGCCTCTGCTGGCCGGGTGCGGTGCGCCGGTGGGGCGCGGCCTACCGCGTCTGCGCGCTGGACGCCCGCGGGCACGGCGCCTCGCCGCGGTTCACCGCGGCCGAGGTGGACCGGGCTGGTGAGCTGTTCACCGACGACGCGGAGCAGGTGCTCGAGGACCTGGTCGCCGACGGCTCGCGGGTCGTCGCGGTCGGGCACTCGCTGGGTGCCGCGTCGCTGACGGCGGTCCTGGCCCGGCGGCCGGACCTGCTCGCCGGCGCGGTGCTCATCGACCCACCGTGGGACATGCCGCTGGTGCGGGGTCCCCGTCCGGAGGTCGGCGCGGCGCGCGTGGAGCTGATCCGCGGCTACCAGGCCGACCCGGAGGCGGCCCTGGCCGGGCTGCGTGAGCGCCACCCGGAGTGGGCCGAGGCGGAGTGCGAGGCGTGGGTCGAGGCCAAGCTGCACCTCGACCTGGCGCTGATGGCCTCGGGGAACGGCCGGCCGGCGACCCCGTGGACCGAGCTGGTGCCCGTCATTCGCACACCCACGCTGGTGCTCACCGGCGACGACGAGGGCTGCCTCGTCGGTCCGGCGACCCGGGAGGTGCTGACCCGGTGCGCCAACCCCGCCGTCACGCTCGAGGTCATCGCGGGCGCCGACCACTACGTGCGCCAGACCCGTGAGGCGGCGTTCCACGCGGTCGTCGACCCGTGGCTGGCCGCCCGGTTCTGAGCCCGGTCAGAGCAGCTCGACCAGCTGGGCCAGCTCGGTGGCGTCGTACCAGAGCAGCTCCTCGTCGTCGCCGGCACCGGCCTCGTCCACGTGGAAGGAGGCGATCCGCTTCAGCGGCACCGCCTCCGAGACCACCACGGCCGAGGGGGTGATGGCCTGGCCGGGCGCCTCCTCCTGCACGAGGGTGCTGGTGACGTCGGCCGCGGCCACGATGCGACGGCCCTCGCCGTGCGTGAGCAGCAGCCGGGAGCTCGAGGCCGCGTCGCACAGCGCGGTGTACTCCCAGTCCTCCTCGTCCCCCGACGGCTGGGCGGCGCGGACCGCCGCGGTGACCGCGTGGGCCCGTAACGGCCGCCCGGCCAGCACCCCGCCCGCCTGCAGCTCGCGCAGGCCAGCAGCGTTGAGCGGCAGGTAGATTCGCGTCAGGGTCATCCCACGTCCTCGAAGTTGCTGCGGTCGGGCAGTGGCGCCGGGTCCCGCAGCGCCGCGACGGAGGTGCGCAGCGAGGTCTGCACGACCATCGGCCGCCGCGACACGTCCATGAGGTTAGCGCCGAACGCCTCGAGGTCCTCGCGCCCGGGCCCGAGCACGGTGACCTCCGCGCCGTCCTCGTGGACCTTGGCCAGCTCGCGCAGGCAGCGGTGGGTCACGCGGTTGCGCCACTGCCGCTCCAGCCGGGTCTGCCACTGGGTGGGCGTGTCGGTGACGAAGGAGACCTGGGGTGCGAGGACGTAGACCTCGTCGAGTCCCTGGCCCACCATGAGGTCGAGGTTGGTCGAGGACCAGGCGCCACCGTCGATGAAGCGGTGCTGCCCGATCCGCACCGGGGTGTACCACCCCGGGATCGCGCACGAGGCCATCACCGCATCGGCGAGGTCAGCCGGCGGGGCGTCCTCCGCGCCGAAGGCGACCCGGGTCCCGGCGTCGTAGTCCAGGGCCACCACGCGCACCCCCTGGCGCGGCGCCCAGCCGTGCGGCACGACGTGGGAGACCAGCGCGCCGACCCGGTCGAGCCGGCCCCGGCCCTCGGGCAGCAACGCCGCCAGGACCGCGGTGGGCGGCAGCTGGCGCAGCTGGCGGGCGTTGCGCAGCAACAGCTCCCGCGACCCGAACCCCCGCCTGGGCCGCCCCGGGCGGTCACCGCCGGTGTCGTGCTCGTAGTCGAATGTGAAGCCGGCCAGCGGCCCCGAGGTGACCTCACGGCCGAGCTGGTGCTCCAGCAGGTCCGAGACCGCCACACCGGCACCCAGCAGGGCCGCCAGCACCGACCCTGCGGAGGTGCCGACGAAGGCGTCGAACCGCCGCACGTCGACGCCGACCTCGTCCTCCAGCGCCGTGAGCGCACCCACCATCCACGCTGCCCCGAGGACGCCACCACCGCCCAGGACCAGTCCGCGTCGGGTGCGTCCGGTCATCTGCCCGTGTCCCTGCTCTCCACGAGCTCGGCGAGGGAGTCCACCAGGCACTGCCCCAGCACGTGGACGTCGGGCATCGCGTCACGGTCGGCGTTGAGGCCGAAGTAGACCCCGCCGTCGTAGGAGGTCAACCCGATCGACACGGCCTGCCCGCGGGCGAGCGGCATCACCGGGTAGGACGAGAGCATCCGGGCGTCGCCGGCATACAGCGCCTGCTGGGGGCCAGGCACGTTGGTGATGACCACATTGAACAGGCGGCGCGACATCGCGCTGCCGAGCCGGGCGCCCAGGGAGTGCAGGGTCGGCGGCGCGAACCCGGCGATGCCGGCGATGGACTCGGCACCGACCGCCTGCCCGCCCTCCATCTGCTGGCGCATGGCGAAGGCGATCTGGTGCAGCCGCATCGACGCGCTCGGCTCCCCCACCGGCAGGTCCACGAAGCAGGCCGTGACCCGGTTGCCCAGGCGGGTCATGTCCGAGGCGTCGTAGACCGAGACCGGCACCATGGCCCGCACCGTGGTGGCGTTGTGCACGGCCTCGCCGCGGGTGAGCAGCCAGGACCGCAGCGCGCCGGAGATGGTGGCCAGGACGACGTCGTTGACCGTCACGTCGTCGGAGTAGCTGCCGCGGGCCAGGCGGGCCCGCACCTTGCGGTAGTCGGCGAGGTCGGTGCCGACCATGCAGTAGCGCCGGGCCTCACCGATCTCGGCGTTGAGGGGGCTGGTCGGTGCCGGGCGGGCGGCGCTGCGAGCCACCGTCGAGGCCACCGCACCGAGGGCACCGACGACCCGGCCACCGATGGCACGGACGTCGGCGACGCCGCCGCGGACGTTCTCCAGGATCTGGCTCGGCCGGCGTACCGCGTCGACGAGCGCCTCGGTGACCAGCTCGACGTCGCTGGGCTCCCGGGTCGGGCGCCAGGTGTCGGTCACCGGCTCCTCACGGTCGGGGTCGGTGTCGAGGATGACGTGGGCGATGTCGACGGCGTTGATGCCGTCGACGAGCGCCTGGTGGGACTTGGTGACGATCGCAAAGCGCCCCTCGGCCAGCCCCTCGACGAGGTAGACCTCCCACAGCGGGCGGTTGCGGTCCAGCGGCCGGGGCTGGATCCGGGCGACGAACTCCTCGAGCTGCTCGTCCGAGCCCGGCCGTGGCAAGGCCGAGCGGCGCACGTGGTAGGTGACGTCGAAGTCCTCGTCGTCCACCCACACCGGGTTGGCTAGGTGGCCGGGCACCTCGCGCACCCGCTGGCGGTAGCGCGGGACGTAGGCGATGCGCGTGGACACCAGCCGGACCAGCCGGTCGTAGTCGAACCCGTCGTCCGGGGGTTGGAAGACCATGACCGACCCCACGTGCATCGCCGTCGTGGCTTCCTCGAGGTAGAGGAAGGAGGCGTCCAGTGAGCTCAGGCGGTCAGGCACACGCTCATGGTGTCAGAGTTGCCCGGCCTAGACTCCCGGGCGTGACCACAATGACACGCGCGCGCACCGGCGCGGCCGTCATCGCCCTTGGTGCCCTCACGGGCCTGCTGGCCGGGTGCGGCGGCTCGACCGAACCGCCTGCCGCACAAGGGTCCTCGACCGGCGCGCCGTCCTCGGGCTCGGCCACAGCGGCCTCGTCCCCCGCCCCGGCAGCAGGCCGGACGCTGCAGGTCACGATCACGGGCAGGAAGGTCACCCCGGCCCCCAGTCAGGTGGATATCAAGCCGGGCGAGACCCTGACCCTGGTGGTCACCAGCGACCACGACGACGAGGTCCATGCCCACGGCTTCGAGGTGGAGAAGGAGCTCAAGGCGGGCGTCCCGACGACCCTGGTGCTCAGGACCGACCTGCCGGGGCTGTACGAGGTCGAGACGCACCACCCGCCGCTGCGCCTGCTGTCCGTGGCCGTCCAGTGACCGGCCGGCTGCGATGACGCCGGCCCTGCTGCCCGCCCACGGGGTCGGGTCGGTCGAGTCGCTCCCGCTGCCGCTGCCCGCGCTCGTCACCGGCGCGGCGGTCGCGCTGGTGGTGTCCTTCCTGGCCCTGGGCGTCCTGTGGCGTGAGCCGCGGCTCGACCGCGACGCGGGGGTGCCGCTCCCGGGGCCGCTCGCGCGGGCCCTGGACTCGCGCTGGCTGCGCGGCACCGCAGTCACCCTGACCCTGCTCCTGGCCGGCTGGACGGTCCTGTCCCTCGCCGCGGGCAACGACGACGCGAACAACCCGGCACCCTACGTGATCTACGTGTGGCTGTGGGTGGGGCTGGCGGTGCTGTCGATGCTCCTCGGCCCGGTCTGGCGCGTGCTCAACCCGGTGCGCTGGCTGCACCTGGGCATCAGCCGGCTGGCCCGCCTGGACCCCGACGAGGCGATGGTGCGCTGGTCGCCGGGGATGTGGCCGGGGGCGGTGGGCCTGTTCGCGTTCGCCTGGCTGGAGCTCATCGCACCGGACCGCACCACCCTGCCCGTGCTGCGCGTGGCGGTGCTCGCGTTCGTCACGGCCGACCTGGTGGGTGCCTTCGCCCTGGGCCGCCGGTGGTTCCCCGGGGGCGACCCGTTCGAGGTCTGGTCGGGGCTGCTCGGGTCGCTCAGCCCGCTCGGCCGCCGTCGTGACCGCACCTGGGTCCTGCGCACGCCCCTGCACGGCGCCAACGCGATACCCCTGCACCGGGGCCTGACCGCCGCCGTCGCCGTGATGCTCGGCAGCACGGCCTACGACGCCCTGTCCGGCCAGCCGCGCTGGTACGGCTTCGTCCAGTCCGCCGCCGTCCCCGCCACGCTGCTCGAGACGCTCGGCCTGCTGGGCATGTGCCTGCTGGTCGCCGGGGCGCTCGCCGCGGCCGCGGCGGTGTCGGCCCGACTGGCCGGGCTGCCCTTCCGCGGGCTGACGCAGCAGTTCGCCCCGTCCCTGGTCCCCATCGCCGCGGGCTACGTCATCGCCCACTACTGGGCCCTGTTCGTGTATGCCGGGCAGCTCACCCTGGTGCACCTCACCGACCCGCTCGGCATCGGCGCCAACTGGCTCGGCACGGCCGGGCTGACCCCGGACACCCGCCTCATCGAGCCGACGCTGACCGCGACCATCCAGGTGGTGGCGATCATCACCGGGCACGTCGTGGGCGTGGTGCTGGCGCACGAGCGCGCGGTGGCCCTGTTCGACCGCCGCGTCGCGGTGCTGGGCCAGCTGCCCCTGCTCGTCCTGATGGTCGGCTACACCTGCGGCGGGCTGCTCCTGCTCTACAGCAGCTGACCCCGCTCGTCGCCTCCGGCACGTATCCACGGGGCACCGGGGAAGTGACCGGTGAGCTCGCTGGCGGTGTCCTCGTAGGAGCGGTGGACCACCCCGGCCATGCCCAAACGGGTCGCCGCCTCGACGTTGTGCGGCAGGTCGTCGACGAAGACGCACTCCCGCGCGGGCAGGCCGATCCGCTGCAGCGCCAGGGTGAAGATCTCCGGCTCGGGCTTGCGCAGGCCCACCTCGCCGGAGATGACCACCGCATCGAAGAGCTCGTCCCAGTCGGTGCGGTCGTAGTCGTTGCCCCACGAGTTCGACAGCAGGGCCGTCCGCACGCCGGCGGCGCGGGCGCGGCCGACGAGGGAGGTCATCGACCGCTCGTAGTCGGCCAGGTCGGCGAACATGGCGCTCACGAGCCCGTCGGCCTCGACCGCAGACCCCTCGGCTGCCAGGGCCGCGGCGAGCTCACGCTCGAAGTCGACGACGGACATCTCGCCGCGTTCGAGCAGGTGGACGGGTGAGGACTCCCCCGGGCCCGGGTCCACCCACCGCCGGACCACGGCCAGGTAGTGGTCGTGCAGGACCCCCGTGCTCTCGACCCAGCGGCGCACGGCCACGTGCACCGGGGCGGTGAGCACCCCACCCCAGTCGACGATCAGGCCTCGCATGGTCCTCCTGCCTCCCGGTCCGCGACGGTGTGTGCGGCCACCGTCCCCGGTCGCGGCCACGCAGGTCAAACCGGGGAGGTCCGGAAGCGGCGGCGTGCCCGGCGGGCGCGGCGGCTCGTGGCGGGCTCCCGCGCCGGCGCCAGGCTGCGAGCCAGCTCGGCCGTGGACCCCGGGGAACCGCTCCAGGGCGTCCCGGATCCGCCGTTCGGCATGCCACCCCACGGCCTCCGCCCGGACCCGGTTGACCACCACCACGGGATCGGGACACGGCAGCGCTGCGAGGTCTCGCAGCCCACGCACGAGCCGCTGCAGCCCGATCGGCTCACCCGCACCCACGGCGACGACCGTGTCGGCCAGCGACAGCGCGGTCAGCGTCGTGGCGTTGTGCCGGGGCGCCGGCGTGTCGTAGCTCAGCTCCTCGTCGTCCTCGAGGCAGAAGCCGCAGTCCACCACGGTCACCGCCGCCACCTGCCGCGCCAGCGTGAGGACCCGCTCCAGCGAGGCGGCCCCGATCTCCGGCCAGCGCCCGGCCGTGGGCAGTCCGGTCAGGACCCGCAGCGGCGGCGTCACCTCGGGCGCGAGCCGGGCGAGGGCCGCCACGTCGAGGCTCCCGTGCTCGGCGGCGGCCAGGCCCGGCGCCTCGTCCAGGAGCGAGAGCGTCTGGGCCACGCAGCCGCCCCAGGTGTCGGCGTCGACCAGCAGCGTCGGCGTCCCGCCCGCCGCCAGCTCGGCCGCCACGGTGACCGCCACGGTGGTCCGGCCGGGGGCTCCGGTCGGGCCCCACACCGCCACCACGCTCCCCTCGGCCCGGTCCACCCCGTCCGGCGCGGCCGCGGCCGGCCCGGGCACCCAGTCCGCCTCCGCGACAGGGATGTCCGCCGCGGCGGTCTGCAGGACGGTGACACACGCCCCCTCCAGTGCCCGGGTGTCGGCGTCGGCAGCCACCACGACGTCCAGGCCGAGCCGGCGCAGCCGCGTCTCGGCCGCCTCGTCGGCGGGACCGTGCACGCCGACCACCGCCACACCGGCCCGGGCGAGGTGGTCCAGCGCCGAGCGGTCGAGCTCGCGCAGCTCTCCCGAGACCAGGGCGACCCGGGCCAGCCCCGCGGACACGGCCGCGAAGAGGTCGGCGAGGTCGGCACACCGGCGTGCCACCGTGAGCTCACGGGACCGCTCGAGCGTGGTCACGAGCCCGGCCTCGTAGCGGTCGCTGACCGCCGTCAGGACCGCCTTCACGACTGACCGGCTCGCACGGACCCGGGCACCGGCACCAGCGTGACGCGGGCACCGGTGTCGATCGCGGCGATCAGGTCCTGGACGTCGTCGTCGGGCACCAGCACCTCCACGCCAGTGCTGCCCCCGGGTCCGGACAGCCCGCTCGCCCGGTGCGGGGTCCGCGCCACCGAGGCCGACTCGACCCGACGCTGGGGGGCGAGGTGGTGCTCCGTGGCCGCGGCCGGGTCGCGCGGGCTCACCCACACGTCCACCACCGACCCCCGCACCAGCCCGGTCGCGGCGTCGGAGGCCACCGACACGGTCAGCGGCTTGACCCCCACGTCGCCGCGGGTGCCGAGCGCGGACCGGGGCACGAGCTCGCCGGGACGCACCTCCCGCAGCACGTAGTGGTCGGCGCCGAGCTCGCGGTCGGCCGGCAGGTATGCCGCGTCGCCGGGTGCCAGCCGGACCCGCACCACCCGGACGTCGTCCTGGGTGACCGGTTCGCCGGGCACGAGGGTGGCGGCCGCGGCGTACATCGGGACCGTGTCGTCGGCGGCGGCGACGACGCGCGAGCCGAGGGCGGTGGCGGCCATGACGAGGAGCACGCCGACGACCAGGCGCGAGTCCCGCCAGGACGGCAGCTGCAGGCGCGAGGCCGCGGGTGTGGGCAGGTCGGTCACGTGTACTCCCCCTGTCGGTCCGGCTTCCCGACGGCCCACGGCACCGCTGCGCCGTGGGCCTCGCTGCCATGATGTCCCGCGGGTGGCGGCCGCCCGGAGCCTTGTCCACAGGTCCGGCACAACCAGCCCGAGGCAAACAGGTGCAGCCCACAGTTGACCGAGACACCGGGACGCGCACACAGCATTGTGGTAAACAGTTGGTCAAGTCCTGACGGTCAGTCGGTAAGGAGAGCACGCGATGGCCAAGCGCTTCATCCAGCTCGCGGACGTGTCGGAGATCCTCGACATCTCCTCGGCGCAGGCCTACGCCCTGGTGCGCTCCGGCGAGCTCCCCGCCATCAAGGTCGGCGGCCGCGGGCAGTGGCGCGTCGAGGCCACCGAGCTCGAGAACTACATCCAGCGGATGTATGCCGAGACCAAGACCTTCGTGGCCGCCCACCCCTTCGGCCAGGCCGGCGACCCCGCGGAGGACGCCGAGCCGGTCGACTGACCGTCCCGACTCACCCGCTGCGCGTCACCACCGCGAGCGCGGCAAACGGCACCCACCGGACCCCCACGACGTGCCCGCGCCGGCGCGGGACGTCGAGCGGGTGCTCGCTGAGCTCGACAAGGTCGGAGCCCATCCCGTCGATGGTGCCGGTCAGCAGCTGGCCGTCGACGTCCTGGACGCGCACCGGCGCCCGGTCCCGGCTCAGCCCGCGCAGGGCGTGACCGAGCCCGAACCGGCGAGAGACGTGCGGGGCCTCATCGGCTGGACCTCGGGGGCCGCGGCCACCGGGCGTCACCATCCGCAGGGCGTGGAAGGGCACCAGGGAGGTGGCCGTCACCGCCGTCGCACCGGCCGGTCGGTCGAGGAGCAGCCAGTCCTGTCCGACCTGCGCGACCGCCCCCGAGAGCCTTCCGCCTCCGGCGACCCGCGCGTCGACCTCACAGCCGAGCAGGTCGAGGAGCCTGTCCTGCAGCCCCCGGGTGGCCCGGTCGCGGCGGGTCCGGTCGGCCACCTCGAGCTCGAGGTCGAGACGCCGCTCGGCCTCCAGCTGGGCCTCCAGGTCCTCGAAGAGCCGGTCCCACCGCCCGTCTCACCCACCGTTCCCGGCCACGATGCGACCGTGACCATTTCGTGATCTCCTCGTTGCAGAGGGTTTGGACCCCATCGTGCGGCCGCAGCCGGGAGGGACGCGGCGGGAATCCACAGACGGGGGTTGCGTGAAGGTGCGAACGAGCGCAAACTCACCCAAACGAACGTAAACATGGTTGAGGGGGGATGATGGCGGACGTCGCTTCACACCAGGGCATCGGTCGCACCGCCGGCACCGGGCTGGGGGTCGCCGCGGGCACGCTGGCCCTGGCCTGGCTCCTCGGGGTCGGCGATGCCGCGGCCTGGCAGCGCCTCGGCGCCCCCGGCCCCGCCGATCCGGCCGACCTGCTGCTGCTCGTGGTCTGCGCGGGCGGCGTCGTCGTCGGCCTGTGGCTCGGGCTGTCGGTGACCGCGGCCGTGCTCAGCGCCCTGCCGGGTACCTCAGGGGCCCTCGCCCGCACCGTTGCTGTGCGGGCGCCGGCCTTCACGCGGCGCGTCGCCTCGCTGCTGCTCGGCTCGACGCTGGCCGCAACCTTCGGACCCGGCACCGCGGTAGCGGACACCGGCACGCCGTCACCGCCGTCCGGGCGGCCGGCCCCGACGGCCACGAGCGCCCTCCCCACGCCCGGGTTCACTCCCCCGCCGCCGGTCGCTGCACCGCTGCCGGCTCCCGGGT
>NZ_DASVZH010000153.1:0-37078 GCF_036391795.1 Oryzihumus sp. | reverse complement strand
CGCGAGCTCTACCTCGAGTTCCGCGAGCGCGGCTTCGCCCCGGCCCCTTTGCTGGAGCACCTGGTCACGGCGGGCTACCTCGGCCGCAAGACCGGCCGCGGGTTCCGCACCTACGCCTGACACGCCCCCACAGCACCGCGGATGCCGCGCACGTCACCGGACGTGCGCGGCACACCGCTGCCCGGGCCTGAGAGACTGGACCCATGCCCCGGAGCAACCGACCCCGCCGCGGTGGTGCACCGCGAGGCCGGGGCGGTGAGGCGCCCCTCGACCTGGGCCGGGTCCTCGGCGGCATGGAGCGCCGCGAGTCCTTCGGCGGGGAGGACTGGTTCGTCCGCCACGTCTCCGGCGCCGGCTCGTCGAAGACCTACCGGTGCCCGGGCTGCCAGCAGGAGGTGGCCCCGGGCATCCCGCACGTCGTCGCCTGGCCCGCCGACGGGCTCGGCGGCGTCGACCAACGACGCCACTGGCACACCCCCTGCTGGTCGGCCCGCGACCGGCGACGACCCCAAGGATCGACGCGTTGACCCACGGACACGGCCACCACGAGATCCGCGCCAACACGGTGCTGCCGGCGCGGCGTGAGGACATCGAGCTGCACACCGCCGACGGGCTGACCCTGGTCGGTGAGCTGGCGCTGCCGCTGGACCGCGACCCCGTCGCCACGCTGGTCACGCTGCACCCGCTGCCGACGCACGGCGGCTACATGGACTCCCACGTCTACAAGAAGGCCTCCAACCGGCTGCCGGCGCTGGCCGACATCGCCGTGCTGCGCTTCAACACCCGCGGCACCTCCTCGCCGCGGGGCACGTCGCAGGGGACGTTCGACAACGCGGTGGGGGAGCGCTTCGACGTCGCCGCGGCCATCGAGTACGCCGAGTTCCACGACCTGCCGCACCGCTGGCTGGTCGGCTGGTCCTTCGGCACCGACCTGGCGCTGAT
Source organism: Oryzihumus sp. (assembly GCF_036391795.1). Lineage (GTDB taxonomy): Bacteria > Actinomycetota > Actinomycetes > Actinomycetales > Dermatophilaceae > Oryzihumus. The sequence goes on along the minus strand of NZ_DASVZH010000153.1, from coordinate 36,136 downwards.
GTACGGCAACGACCCGGCGGTCGAGGGGGCGATCCTGCTCAGCCCGCCGCTGCGGTTCAGCCGGCCCGAGCACCTGCAGGCCTGGGCGCAGGGCGGCAAGCCACTGGTGGCGCTGGTGCCGGAGCACGACGACTACCTGCAGCCGGCCGAGGCGGCCGAGCGGTTCGCCGTCGTGCCGCAGGCCAAGGTGGTCGGCGTCGACGGCGCCAAGCACCTGTGGGTCGGGGAGACCTACGTGCGCCGGGCGCTCGACGAGATCGTCGGCGTCGTGGCCCCCGACCGGGCCCCGCTGCCGCACACCTGGTCCGGACCAGTCGCCTGACGACGTGACGGGCGGCGTGACGGCCGGGGTGTCGTGACCACGACGGCCTCAGCGCAACGACGGGCGCCACGACCGGCGTCGCGAGGGCTCAGGCGCGCCGCTGCCGGGGCAGCAGCACCTCCTCGTAGATGAGCAGCATGCCCGCGGCGACCGGGATGGCCAGCAGCGCGCCGAGCATGCCCAGCAGGGTGCCACCGATCAGTGCCGCGATGATCGTGATGGCGCCGGGCACCGAGACGGTGCGCTGCATGATCCGCGGTGCCACCACGTAGTTCTCGATCTGCTGGTAGACGACGTAGTAGACGAGGGCGATGACCGCCTTCTTCGGCTCGTCGAAGAAGGCCACGGTGCAGACCACCGCGGCGCCCAGCGACGCGCCGACGAGCGGCACCAGGCCGAGCAGGCCGACAGCCACCGCCAGGACGGCGGCGTAGGGGATGCCGACGATCGTCATCATGATCCAGCTGCAGAAGGCGTTGACGGCCGCGACGGCCACCTGCCCGATGGCGTAGCTGCCGACCCGCCGCATGATCTCCTCGGACAGGGAGATGAACCGCGGGCGCCGGCTCGCCGGGACCATCGCGTAGGCCGCGTGCTTGATCTGCGGCAGCGACGCCAGGAAGTACAGCGTCAGGATCAGCACGGTGAAGAAGGCGAAGAAGCCGGTGAGGACAGCCCGGCCGGCGCCGAGCACGCCGCCGAAGACCTGGCTCATGAAGTTGCTGTCGGTGACCCGCTTCTGGAACTCGTGCTGGAAGCTCTGGATCACGTGGTAGTGGCTGTCGAGGTCCTTGACGACCTTGTTGTTCAGCAGGCTGTCGAGGTAGCCCGGCGCGCTCTGCGCCAGCGCCCCGCCCTGCTCGGCCACCGGCGGGACGACGAGGAAGCCCACGGCGACGAAGACCCCGGCCAGGCCGAGGAACACCACCGTGACGGCCAGCGCCCGGGGCAGCCCGCGGCGCACCAGCCACTCCACCAGCGGGTTCAGCGCCAGGGTGAGGAACAGCGCCACCAGCAGCAGCGTGAAGACCTGCGTCAGCTGCAGGAAGGCGTTGTAGAGGGCGTAGGCGATGAGCACCCCGAACGCGCCGACGAAGCCGACGTAGAACGGGGAGTGGCGGTTGAGCGGCTGGCCGGCCAGGCCGTACTGCGGCAGCGCCTGGGTGGGGGCCTGGCGCGGGGTCGGCTGCGGGGTCGACACAGGAGCTGGTGCCGGACCGGTCCCCGGGGCGGGCTTCGGGCCGGGCGGCGGCCCGGGCGCGGCGCCCTCGCCGTCGGTCGCCGGCTCCTCAGCGGTTTCGGTCCAGCCGGGGTCCTCGTAGGTCGTGTCGTCGTCGATCACGACCGGGACGCGGTTGCTCTCACGCAACGTTGCCCGCTGACGCCGACGGAACTCGGACCACCGCTCCCACATGACTGGACCTCCCGCGGCGAGCCTAGTCGGCGCGGGAGGTCCAGTGAGCGCACATCGAGCCGGACGGCTCAGGGCAGATCGAGCCGGACGGCTCAGGCGTTGCGGAACCGGTTGATCGCGGCCTCCAGCGGGGCGCGCTTGGCCGGGTTGCTGACGCCCAGGCCCGGCTCCGGCGCGAGGGCCAGGACGCCGACCTTGCCCTGGTGCAGGTTGCGGTGGACGTCGTAGGCCGCCTGGCCCACGTCGTCCAGCGCGTAGGTCCTGGACAGGGTCGGGTGGATCAGCCCGCGGTTGATCAGGTCGTTGGCCTCGTAGGCCTCGCGGTAGTTGGCGAAGTGCGAGCCGATGATCCGCTTGAGGTTCATCCACAGGTAGCGGTTGTCGTACTCGTGCATGAAGCCCGAGGTCGAGGCACAGGTGACGATCGTGCCGCCCTTGCGCGCGACGTAGACCGAGGCGCCGAAGGTCTCCCGGCCCGGGTGCTCGAAGACGATGTCGGGGTCCTTGCCGCCGGTGAGCTCGCGGATCTTGGCGCCGAAGCGCTTCCACTCCCGCGGGTCCTGGGTGCTCTCGTCCTTCCAGAACCTGTAGCCCTCGGCGTTGCGGTCGATGACCAGCTCGGCACCCATGGCCTTGCAGATGTCGGCCTTGTCCGGGCTGGAGACCACGCACACCGGGGTGGCCCCCGAGGCCAGCGCCATCTGGGTGGCGTAGGAGCCCAGGCCGCCGCTGGCGCCCCAGATCAGGACCGTGTCACCCAGCTTCATCCCGGCGCCGTTGCGGGAGACCAGCTGGCGGTATGCCGTGCTGTTCACCAGGCCGGGGGAGGCGGCCTCCTCCCACGTGAGGTGGTCGGGCTTGGGCATGAGCTGGTTGGCCTTGACCAGGGCCAGCTCGGCCATGCCGCCGAAGTTGGTCTCGAAGCCCCAGATCCGCTGCTCCGGGTCGAGCATCGTGTCGTTGTGGCCGTCGGGGTGCTCGAGCTCGACCGACAGGCAGTGGGCGACGACCTCGTCACCGGGCTTCCAGGCGTGCACGCCTGGACCGGTGCGCAGGACGACGCCGGACAGGTCGGAGCCGACGATGTGGTACGGCAGGTCGTGCCGCTTGGCCAGCGGCGAGGTGCGCCCGTAGCGCTCGAGGAAGCCGAAGGTCGACACCGGCTCGAAGATCGAGGTCCACACGGTGTTGTAGTTGATCGCGCTGGCCATCACGGCGACGATCGCCTCGCCCGGGCCGAGCTCGGGCACGGGCACCTCGTCCAGGTGCAGGCTCTTGCGCGGGTCCTTGTCCCGGCTGGGCTGGCCCTCGAACATCCCGGCCTCGTCCTTGTGCACCGTCACGGCGCGGTAGGACTGCGGGATCTCGAGGTTGGCGAAGGTCTCCTGCGAACGGTCGCCGGAGAGGATGGCGTCGCGGATGGCCTGCATGGTCGTACTCCTCAGGTGGGGGAGACCGGCTCGCGGTCATGCGTGGGCTGCGGCCGAAACTACTGTCGGGTAGCCGCTCTTGGGCAGGGACTGAGAGCCCGGCCACACGGTGACCTGCATCACCGGTGTCCGACCGCCCTCAGGCGTGGGCGTCGGAGCCGGGCAGTCCGCACAGGGCCGAGACCGTCGTCAGCTCGTAGCCGTCGGCCTTGAGCCCGGTGATGATCGCGTCGAGGTGGACGATGGTCACGAGCCGGTCCGCGGGTCCGGTGTCGTGGGCGAGGATCACCGACCCCGGGCGCACCGTGCTGCGGAGGTAGCCGGTGATGCCCTCGGGGTGCTGGACGTAGAGGTTCTCGCGCATCTGGGCGCTCCAGAGCACGGTCGTGAGGCCCTGCTCGGCGGCGGCGAGCAGCGACGACCCCCCGAGGTGCCCGTAAGGCGGGCGGAACAGGGTCGGGCGCACCCCGTAGGCGTGCTCGATCTCGGCGGTGGTGCGCTCCAGCTGGTCGGTGCAGGCGGGGTGGTCCAGCCGGGCGAGGTCGGGGTGGTCCCAGGTGTGGTTGCCGATCTCGTGGCGCCCCACGGAGTCGCGGTGGATGGCCGCGTGCCGGCGCACGTTGACGCCCTTGACGAAGAACGTAGCCGGCACGTCATGCCGGGCCAGCGCCTCGAGCACGCGTGGGGTCCAGTCGGGCATCGGCCCGTCGTCGAAGGTCAGGGCCACCCGGCGGGTCGCGGTCTGCCCGGACCAGACGACTGCCCCGGACGGAGCATGCGGGGCGGACAGGTCGGGCCGCACTGCCGAGGCGTAGCCGCCGTAGAACGGCAGGTGCGCGCTCTCCGGGGCGGCGGCGGCGCGGTCGGCGGCAAACAGCCCCAGCGCGCCGGCGGCGGCTCCGCCGGCACCGGTCAGCAGCTCCCGCCTGTTCAGCCCCACCCCGTGATGGTAGGTCGGCTCCCTCCGGCACGGGAGCCGGTTCCCCTCGAACCGCTCACAGCGGTCAGGTGGGCGTGCCACACTCGGTCGGTCCGGGCGGGGGCCCGATCTGTCGGAGGGGGCAGGGTGAAGCGCAGCGTCCTGGGCGGCGCCACCGTGGCGACGGTGGCTCTGGCGGCGCTCCTCGTGGGCGCGACGCCGCGCACGGCACCGGCCCAGCCGCGGCTCGCCACGGGTCCGGGGTGGAGCCGGGGCTGGCGCCCCAGCGACGAGGTGGCCGGTGACGAGGCGTGGCTCGCCGAGGGCACTGTGCCCGGGGAGGGCCGACGGTGGCGCCCCATGGTGCGCGCGGCCCTGCTCGACCTGCACCGCCTCATCGGGCCCGGCGGAGCCGTCGCCGCCGGACCGGTCAACGGATGGAACTACGTCTGGCCCCGCGACACCGCGTTCGTCGCTGCCGCCCTGGCCCACGCCGGGCACGTGCAGGACGCCGAGCAGGCGCTGCGCTTCCTGCAGCGCGTGCGGCTGCCGGACGGAGGCTTCCAGGCGCGCTACCGGCTGGACGGCAGCGGTCCGCCGGACCAGCGGCCGCGGCAGGCCGACGGTGCGGGTTGGGCGCTGTGGTCCCTGGAGGAGGTGTCCCGGGTCAGTGGCCGGTCCGTCACCGCCGCGTCGCTGCGACCGCTGCTGGACGACTCGACCCGCTTCGTCCTGGCGGGCACCGACGAGGGCCGGCGGCTGCCGTCACCCTCGCCCGACTACTGGGAGATGCCGGTGACCCGCACCTCCCTGGGCACGGTCGCGCCGTTGCTCGCGGGCCTGCGGGCCAGCCAGCGTCTCTACGACTCTCTCGGGGAGACCGCGCTCGCGCAGCGGTCGGGCGCGGCGGCGGACCGGCTCGAGGCGGCGCTCGCGCGGCGCTTCGGAGGCCGCTTCGAGCGCTTCGGGCAGCTCGGCGGCCTCGACGCCGCGGTGTGCTTCCTCATGCCGCCGTTCGCCGCCACCGCGACCGCGGCCGTGCAACGCCGGTGGAACGACTACCAGGACGAGGCCCTGCGCCCGGCCGGGGGGCTGGCACCCGGCACGGCGTGGAGGCAGGACGGGATCTCGTGGACGCCGGAGACCGCCCTCGTGGCCTACACCGCCGCCCTGAGCGGCCACACCCGGCAGGCCGAGCACTGGCTGGACTGGCTGCAGGCGCACCGGACCTCCTGGGGGAGCCTGCCCGAGAAGGTGCTGGGCAGTGGCGCACCGGCCGGACCCGCCCCGCTGGCCTGGACCTCCGCGCTCGTGGTGCTCACGGCAGCCGGGCTGCCGACCGGCGCGGTCGGTGAACAGCCCCAGGACCGCCACCGCGGCACCGTGAACCTGGGCCGCGCCTGAACCGGGGCAGTGCCCGTCTCAGTGCCCGGAGGCCGTCGCCGGCTCGACCAGCTCGACGAGGATGCCGCCGGCGTCCTTGGGGTGGATGAAGTTGACCCGGCTGTTGGACGTCCCTCGCTTGGGCACGTCGTAGAGCAGTCGCAGCCCACGCTCGCGGAGCACGCGGCATACCGCGTCGATGTCCTCGACCCGGTAGGCGAGCTGCTGCATGCCCGGGCCGGAGCGCTCGAGGAACTTGGCGATCGTCGACGCGGGGGACAGCGGCGCGAGGAGCTGGATGCAGGAGCCGGAGTCGCCGACGGCCATCATCGCCTCGCGCACCCCCTGCTCCTCGTTGACCTCCTCGTGGGCCAGGGCCATGCCGTAGGTGTCGCGGTAGAACGCGATCGCCTCGTCGAGGTCGGGGACGGCCACACCGACGTGGTCGATGGCCGTGAACAGGTGCGTCGGGAGGGCTGACATGCCCGCCAGACTAGGCAGCCGCCCGGGCCGCGGACAGCAGCCGTCGCTGTGGCCCTCACCACGATTCACAGCGGTATCCCGCGGGCTAGAGTGACGCTGAAACCACACCTGGCGTTGGAGGCTTGGCATGAGCACGGACCGTCCCACTTCAGTCATCGTCGCCGGCGCGCGGACCCCGATGGGTCGCCTGCTCGGTTCGCTGAAGGGCTTCTCGGGCGCGGACCTCGGCGGGGTCGCGATCAAGGGCGCACTGGACAAGGCCGGGGTCAGCGGTGACCAGGTCGACTACGTGATCATGGGCCAGGTGCTGCAGGCCGGCGCCGGCCAGATCCCCGCCCGCCAGGCCGCGGTCAAGGCCGGCATCCCGATGACCGTCCCGGCGCTGACCATCAACAAGGTCTGCCTCTCCGGCATCGACGCGATCGCCCTGGCCGACCAGCTGATCCGCGCCGGCGAGTTCGAGGTCGTCGTCGCCGGCGGCCAGGAGTCGATGACCAACGCCCCGCACTTCCTGGAGAAGTCCCGCGAGGGCTACAAGTACGGCGACGTCACCATGCGCGACCACATGGCCTTCGACGGCCTGTGGGACGCGTTCACCGACCAGGCCATGGGGCTGCTGACCGAGCAGGCCAACACGGGCGACCTGGAGTTCACCCGCGAGGCGCAGGACGAGTTCTCCGCGCGCAGCCACCAGCTGGCCGCCAAGGCGTGGAAGGACGGCCTGTTCGACGACGAGGTCGTGCCGGTCTCCATCCCGCAGCGCAAGGGCGACCCGATCGAGTTCAAGTCGGACGAGGGCATCCGCGCCGACACGACCGCGGAGTCGCTGGGCAAGCTGCGTCCCGCGTTCAGCAAGGACGGCACCATCACGGCCGGCTCCGCCTCGCAGATCTCCGACGGCGCCGCGGCCGTGGTCGTCATGAGCAAGGCCAAGGCGCAGGAGCTGGGCCTGTCCTGGATCGCCGAGATCGGCGCCCACGGCGTCGTCGCCGGCCCCGACTCCTCGCTGCAGAGCCAGCCCGCCCGTGCCATCGCCCTCGCCTGCCAGAAGGAGGGCATCACCCCGGCCGACCTCGACCTGGTCGAGATCAACGAGGCGTTCGCCGCGGTCGGCCTGGCCTCCACCAAGGAGCTGGGCATCGACCCCGAGATCGTCAACGTCAACGGCGGCGCGATCGCCCTCGGCCACCCGATCGGCATGTCCGGCGCGCGGATCGCGCTGCATCTGGCCCTCGAGCTCAAGCGCCGCGGTGGCGGTGTCGGTGCGGCGGCGCTGTGCGGTGGCGGCGGACAGGGCGACGCCCTGATCGTCCGCGTCCCGCAGGCCTGAGTCCCCCCGCGACAGAGAGCGAGCCCATGGCATCGCGCCCCGTTGACGTGCCCGCCCTGGTCGAGTCGGCCAGGGCGGGCTCACCGCGTGCCGTCGCGCGGTTGATCTCCCTCGTCGAGGACGGTCACCCCGCGCTGCGGGAGGTGATGGCCGCTCTGGCCCCGCACACCGGCCGGGCGCACGTCATCGGGGTCACCGGCAGCCCCGGCGTGGGCAAGTCGACCTCGACCAACGCGCTCGTCGGGGCGTTCCGTGCCCGCGGGCAGCGCGTGGGCGTGCTCGCCGTGGACCCGTCCTCGCCGTTCTCCGGCGGGGCCCTGCTCGGGGACCGGGTGCGGATGCAGGACCACGCGCTCGACCCGGAGGTCTACATCCGGTCGATGGCCAGCCGCGGCCACCTCGGCGGCCTGTCGTGGACGACGCCCCAGGCGCTGCGGGTGCTGGACGCGGCCGGTTGCGAGGTGGTCCTCGTCGAGACGGTCGGGGTGGGCCAGAGCGAGGTCGAGGTCGCCGGGCTGGCGGACACGACCATCGTGCTGCTGGCGCCGGGCATGGGTGACGGCATCCAGGCCGCCAAGGCCGGCATCCTGGAGATCGGTGACCTGTTCGTCGTCAACAAGGCCGACCGCGAGGGCGCCGACGCCACGGTCCGCGACATCCGCCACATGATCAGCCTCGGTGACCGCACCGAGCCCAACCTGTGGCGGCCGCCGGTGGTCAAGACCGTTGCCGCACAAGGCGAAGGCGTCGACGAGGTCATGGAGTCGATCGACAAGCACTTCGCCTGGATGGAGTCCACCGGGGTGCTGCGCGAGCGGCGGGTGCGCCGCGCGGGCGACGAGATCGAGGCCATCGCGCTGCAGGCCCTGCGCCAGCGGATGGGCGACCTGCGCCACGGCAACGGCGTCGACGAGCTGGCCGCCCAGGTGGTGGACGGGACGACCGACCCGTATGCCGCCGCGGACCAGGTCGTCGCCGCCCTCACCTGAGCCCATGCAGGTCATGGGCCACCGGATGTCGGTGCAGGACACGTTGTGGCTGCACATGGACCGTCCGGACAACCTCATGGTCATCGACTGCGTCTTCTGGACCGCGTCGCCGGTGACCCTCGAGGAGGCGCGGCAGGTGATGCAGGAGCGCCTGGTCGACCGGTTCCCGACCTTCCGGTGCCGGCCCGTCCGCTCGCTGCTGCCCGGTGCGCCCGCCTCGTGGGAGCCCGACCCCGACTTCGCCATCGACCGGCACGTCGTGGTGGGCAGGGCCCCCACTGCCGACCGGGCCGGGCTCGAGCAGCTCCTCAGCGAGCAGCGCAGTGTGCCGCTGCCGGACGACCGGCCGATGTGGGTGGCCCACGTCGTCCCGCAGGTCGAGGGGGGCTCGGCGGTGGTCATGCGCCTGCACCACGCCATCGCCGACGGCATCCGGCTCACCCAGGTCGCCCTTGGTCTCTTCGACGACGACGGCGAGGACGTCGACGGCGGCAGGACCGGCGCTGACGCCGCGCCGCGGACCGGTGAGAAGCCTTCAGGGACAAGGCTGGCCGCAGGACTGCGCGCCCTGGCCGACGCCACGCTCGGGCGCCTGCCCGTCGCCGGCGCACTCGCCGGGCCGGTGGGCGAGCTGTCCGGCGCCCTGGCCGATGCGGCGTTGGAGCAGGTGGGCAGGACGGTGCGCACGGCGGGAGCCATCGCGCCGCTGCTGTCCCTGCCGGCCGAGGTGCCCCAGTCCTGGCGGCGTCCGCTGGGGGTCGGCAAGACCGTCGTCTGGGGCAACCCGATCCCGCTGGACCAGGTCAAGGCGGTCGGGCGGCGCACCGGCGGCACGGTCAACGACGTCCTGACGACCTGGCTCGCGGGGGCGCTTGCCCGCCACCTCACCGGTCAGGGTGACCAGCCGTGCCCCACGACGTGGCTCATGCCGGTCAACCTCAAGCCGTTCGACGAGAACCTGCCCCCCAATCTGGGCAACCACTTCACCGTCGTGCCGCTGGAGCTGCCCTCGGGCACCGAGCCGCTCGCCGAGCGGATCGCGATCCTGCAGGAGCGCACCGCTGCGCTGCGCGACTCGCACACCGCAACCCTCATGTATGCCGCGCAGCTGGTCGGGAGCCAGACCCCCGAACCCCTGGCCCGCTTCCTGGCCGACCTCGTGGCCGACCGCGGCGTCGGGGTGCTCACCAACGTCCCCGGACCGCGGCACCCCGTCTTCTTCGCGGGGGCGAGGGTCGCCGGGATGGTGGCGTGGGCACCGTGCACGGCACGGCAGCCGATCTCGGTGAGCATCTTCTCCTATGACGGCCAGGTCTTCGTCGGCTTCGCGTGCGACGACGGGGTCATCCCCGACGCCGCGGCGCTGCTGCAGGCCTTCCACGACGAGGTGGCCGGGTCCCTGCCCTGACCGGGGCCGGAAAACCGGGTGAGCCGGCCGAGTCCTCGAACCTAGCCTGAGGGACGTGCACATCCGCAGGGTGGACGTCCACGACGACGCCGAGCTCGGCGAGGCCCACGCGGTCCTCGACGCCGCGCTGCGGCACGAGCGGCCCTACGCCGTGCCCTGGCCCCTGCGCGAGCTGGCCGTCGACCTGCGCAACCCGGCGCCGGGGGAGTGGATGGGCGCCTGGGCGGCCTGGGCCGGGGGCGACGTGGTCGGCATGGCGTGGGTCTGGGAGTCCCTGGTCGACAACACCGACAAGTCCTGGCTGCAGGTCTGCGTCGACCCGCGGCACGGTCGTCGAGGCGTCGGCTCGGCCCTGGCGGAGCAGGTGGTCGCCTGCTGCGTCGCCGCCGGGCGCACCGTCCTGCTCAGCGAGTCGGCCTACCCCGAGGCCAGGGCCGCCGACCACGGCTACCGCCGGTTCGCCGAACGGCATGGCTTCCGGCTGGCCAGCACCGAGGTGCACCGGGTCCTCGACCTGCCCGTCGCGGACGGGCGCCTGCACGGGCTCGCCGCCGCCGCGGCACCGCATCACACGGCATACCGGCTGGAGACGTTCGCGGGGGACGTGCCCGAGGAGCTGCTGCCCTCGCTGTGCCACGTGCGCAACCACCTCGCGGTCGACGCGCCCACCGGAGAGATCGACTACGAGCCCGAGGCCGAGACACCGGAGCTGTACCGGGAGCGGGAGGTGCGGCTGCGCGAACAGGGCCGGGTGCGCCTGACCTCACTGGGCGTCGCGCCGGGTGGTGAGGTGGTCGCCTACACCGACCTCGCCGTGACCCCGGACGAGCCGGAGCACGTGCACCAGTGGGGCACCATGGTGCGCGGCGACCACCGGGGGCACCGGCTTGGCCTGGGCCTCAAGGTCCGCAACCTGCAGGTCCTGCAACGGTCCTGGCCGGGGGTGCGGCTGGTCCACACGGGCAACGCCGACGTCAACGCGCACATGATCGGCATCAACGAGGCGCTCGGCTTCCGGGTCGTCGAGCTGCTGCCGGAGTTCCAGCGGCGGGTCGACGGCTGAGGACGGTCAGCGGGCCGCGACCGTGGCCTCGTCCCGCGCCGCGGCCGCCTCGACCTCCAGCAGGGACTCGTTGTGGCGCTCCGCCTCGAACGCCGCGCGCCCACCGCGCAGCCCGAACAGCCGCTTGGTCCACAGCAGGTAGACCACGGCGAAGACGTTGAGGACGAACGCGCCGGCGCGCAGGACGGTGACCTTCTCGAAGAGCTCGTAGACCTCCAGCGGGATGAACACCCCGGTCCCGACCACCGCGACGTACTCACCCCAGCGCTTCATCAGCCACAGGCCCACGGCCTCCAGCAGCTCGAGCGCGCCGTACGCGAGCACACCGAGGGCCACCAGCAGCAGCGTCGAGTGGGAGGCGGCGAAGGCCTCCTGGAGCAGGTGCACCGGCCCGGCGTTCTGCAGGTCGACCCCCAGCCGGTCGGCCAGCGGGCGCAAGGTCGGCAGGTAGGAGTCGAAGACCCGCTGGAGCGCCTGCCGCGAGCCGTCGAACCGCCAGATGCCGTAGGCCAGCGCCACGAGCAGGAGGCCGCGCACCCCGCGCTCGACGGCGAGGAACCGCAGGACGAAGGCGTCCCGCAGGGCCCGCCCGCGCAGCACGATCGGCGCGTCCTCGGCCGGCCCGCGACCACGCGGCTCTCCCAGCACGTAGTCACCGCAGCGCAGGCATCGCCACGCGTCCCCGGCCGGCGTGGGCGCGTGCAGGCGACGGGCCAGAGCCTCCTCGTCGGGGGCGTACGTCGCATGGCCGTGCCGCCCGCACGAGCGCAGGTTCCAGTCGAAGTGCCGCAACGGTCCTCTGGCCACGGGTCGAGCCTACGTCGGTCGACAACGCGGACCCTGACAAATGACCTGCTCGCGCGCGTGTCAGGGCCCTAGGGTCGGGCCCTGACGGGGAGGAGGACGCCGTGTGGGCAGCCATGAGGTACCGGCGGGTGCAGGGACTGGTCATCGCCGGCCTGGCCGCCCTGATCACCGTGTGCCTGTGCTTCGCGCCGCTGTATGAGCGGGCACTGGACCAGGCCCTCGTGCGCAAGGCGCTCGACCGTGCGCCGGCGACCACAACCGGCCTGATGCTGACCTCTGCCAGTGGACGGGAGACCACCCGGCTGATGTCGGTGCCGGACCTGACCGCCATGGTTCCGGCGTCGCTGGTGCAGGCGTCCCGGCAGCCGCTGGTCAGCACGACGATCCACATCGCCCTCGGGGACGGCCGCGACGCCGGTGCGCCGGACGGCCTCATCACGACCCGCACCGGCATGTGCCAGCACATCACCCTCACCTCGGGCCGCTGCCCCTCGGCTCGCGGGGAGGTCGCCGTCACCGCGGCGGAGGCCGCGCTGCGGCACTGGCACGTGGGGCAGCAGCTCGTGGTCAGCGAGGTCGTGCCTGCCGTCGTCGGCCGGGACGCCCCGCACAAGACCCTGACCGTCTCCGGGACCTACCGGCAACGGCCCGGGGAGTACTGGTTCGGCCAGCTGCTCGGCGGCCGCTCCGGCACCTCCGACCCGTTCACCGGGCAGGAGCACCTGGACGCCTGGCTCGCCGCACCGGACACGCTGGCGGGCCGGCCGGCCAGCGCCGGCCGCCCGGGCGCGAACGGCACGTACGTCCCCTCGGACGGCACGACCGACCCGACCGTGGGCTGGATCGCGCCCGCGAACGAGGTCGACCTACCACTGCGGACGGAAGCCGTGGGCGTCGACGAGCTGCCGGGGCTGGCCCAGGCCGTCACCGGGGTGCAGGCGGCGGCGGTGAGCAGCCCCAAGGCGGTCAGGGCGCGCAGCAACCTGCCGGCGATCGCCGCCGACGTGGCCACCGGCCAGGGGCAGGCAGCGGTGATCGTGCCCCTGCTCATGGCTCAGGTCGGGCTCCTGGCCGTGGTCGTGCTCTGGCTCGTCCTGGCCGCGGCCATCGAGCAGCGCCGCCCCGAGGTGGCCCTGGCCCGGCTGCGCGGCCGCGGCCGGGCAGGAGCGCGGCGCCTCCTGCTCGGCGAGCTCGGCGCCATGGTCCTTGCCGGTGTCCCCGTCGGGTTCGTGCTTGCCTTCGTGCTCAGCGCGCTGGCCCGCCACCTGTGGCTGGTCCCGGGTGTGCCGTTCGAGCTCCCTGCCGGTGCACCACTCGCGGCGCTCGTGGCGGCCGCCCTGTCCATGGCCGCGGTCCTGCTCGCCACGCGCACCGCCACCCGTGAGCCGATCGTGGCCCTGCTGCGACGGGTGCCTGTCCGTCGGCACGGCTGGGCCCTGGGCATCGCCGACGCGGTCGTGGTCGCCGTCGCGGCGGCCGGGGTGCTCGCGCTCGTGAGCGGCAACCTGTCCGGTCCGCTGGCGCTGGCCACGCCGGCCCTGCTCGCGCTCGCCGTCGGCGTGCTGCTCGCCCACGTCCTGGTGCCCGTCACCGCGGCGGCCGGTCGACGCGCCCTGGCCCGTGGACGGGTCGTCCGTGGCCTCACCGCCCTGCAGATCGCCCGGCGCCCGGCCGTGCGTCGGGTTGTCACGACCATCACGGTGGCGACCGCGATCGCGGTCTTCGCCAGCGATGCGGTGGTGGTGGGGGAGCGCAACCGCCACGACCGCGCGGCGGCCGAGGTCGGTGCTGCGGCCGTCCTCGACGTGGTGGGCGGCCCGGTGGGCCCGCTGCGGTCGGCTCTGGCCTCGGTCGACCCGACCGGGCGGCTCGCCACCCCCGTCATCCGGGTGGGCGCCGTCGGCGAGGGCAGCACCACCACCCAGGCGGTGGTCCCGGACCAGTTCGCGCGGATCGCCCAGTTCCCGGGGCAGCCCGCGAGCCGGATCCGCTGGTCCGCGCTCGCGCCCCCCGCCACGGCGCCGCTGGTCATCACCGGCAGCCAGCTGCGGACGACCATCACGGGGGAGAGCGTCGGCACCCAGCCGCCCGGAGCGCCGACCGGCGGGCTGCCGCTGTCCCAGCAGCTGCCGCGGGTCGGTGTGCAGCTCGTCCTCGCCGACAGCTCCCGCGCCAGCCTGGACCTCGGCATGATCCCGTTCGGCGCGACCGCACCCCGCGTCCTGTCATCGCCGGTGAGCTGCGCCAAGGGGTGCCGCGTCGCGGCCATCACGGTCGACGCGCCTGCCTCCCGCTACGCGGTCACCTCCGGGTCGTTCGTGCTCGGCCGGCTCGACGTGGACGGCGCCCCGGTGTCCTGGGGCGGTGACGGATCATGGCTGGCCAGTGACAGCTCCGGATCCGGCCGGGACGACATCGCCGCGAGCGTGGCAGGGTCCTCGCTCCGGGTCCACTACTCCGACGCCGGCTCCTCGGAGGTGGTCCTGCAGCACGCCTCGGTGCCGGTGAACCTGCCGGCGCTGCTCGCCGGGTCGCTGCCGACGGGGACGACCCCTCAGTCCTTCTCCTCGCCCCGGCTCGACGGCCAGGCTCGCGAGATGCACGTCGCCGGTGAGGTCCCCTTCGCCCCCGGCGGGACTCCTGACACCGTCCTGGTCAATCTCGAGACGCTGCAGCGCGAGGGTGGAGTCCTCGACCCCCTGGCGACCACCCAGGTGTGGCTCGCGCGCTCCGACCCCGCGCTCGTGGGACGCGTCACCGCGGCGCTGCGCCATGCCGGCCTCGAGGTCCTCGGTGTCACGACCACCGAGAGCGTCGCCAGCGGATACGCCGGGTCGGCCTCGGCCTGGGGGTTGCAGCTGGCCCTGCTCGTCGGAGTCGCGGCGCTGTTCATGGCCGCACTCGTCCTGATCGTGGTCGTCTCCACGTCCTGGCGCCTGCGGGCCCGTGACCACGCCGCCCTGCGACTGGTCGGGATCACGACGCGGGACCTGCGCCGGGTGACGCTTCGTGAACAGGTGCTCGTCGTGGTGCCGGCCGTGCTGACCGGAGCGGTGTGCGGCGTGGCCGGCGCGGCGCTGGCCCTGCCGATCATCCCGCTGTTCACCACACCTCCCCGCTTGCCGCTGCCGCCGTCGGGCTCGTCCTGGCCGGCGGTGCTCGCTGCTGCCGCGGTGGCCATGGTGGTGCTGCTGGCCGTCGCGGTGCGGGTCGGGCAGGGCCTGTCCACGCGCGCCACCCTCGAGCGGGTCCGGGAGGTGCTGTGAACGGTGCCGTGAACCGCGGGATGCCGGTGCGGACCACGGGCCTGGTCCACATCTACCGCGCCGACGGACACGACGTGGCGGCGCTCTCCGGGGTCGACCTGAGCGTCGAGGCGGGCGACATGGTCGGCCTCCTCGGACCGTCCGGCTCGGGCAAGTCCACTTTGCTGACCCTCTTCGGCGGCCTGCTGCGCCCGAGCGCGGGCAAGATCCACGTCGGCGAGCACGAGCTGTCGGCCCTGCCCGAACCCGCGCTGGACGAGCTGCGCGCCCGCGACATCGGCCTGGTGCTGCAGGGTGCCGCGCGCAACCTGCTGCCCTACCTGACCCCGGTGCAGAACGTCGAGTTCGCCCAGGGCGCCGCCCGGCGCCAGGGGGTCTCCTCGTTGCCCAGCCCGGCGGAGGTGCTCGAGCTCGTGGGGCTGCACCGCCACGCCCGGAGGCCGCTGACGGCGCTGACGCCCGGCCACCTGCAGCTGCTCGCGGTCGGTGTCGCGGTCGCTACGCTCCCGGGGTTGCTACTGGCGGACGAGCCGACCAGCCAGCTCGACCACGAGGCGCGGGCCACCGTGCTGGACACCCTCGCCCGGGTCAACCGCGAGTTCGGCACCACCGTCGTCCTGGTCACCCACGACCCCGAGGTCGCCGCTGCGATGCGGCGCACGGT
This sequence comes from Oryzihumus sp., assembly GCF_036391795.1. GTDB lineage: Bacteria > Actinomycetota > Actinomycetes > Actinomycetales > Dermatophilaceae > Oryzihumus. The sequence continues at coordinate 20,658 of NZ_DASVZH010000153.1, read as the reverse complement.
GACCATCCGCGACGGGCGCATCGGGGGAGAGGGCCGCGACGGCGAGGAGTTCGCCGTGGTGTCCGCTGACGGTGCCCTGCCCCTGCCGCCCCACGTGCTCGACGTCCTGCCGCCGGGGACGCTCGTGCGCGTCCACCTCGAGGACGGCACCATCCAGCTGCTGCCCCAGGGACAGGAGGACCGGTCATGAGCGCACCGACGGTGCGGGTCGAGGGCGTGTGCGTGGCCTACGACGGGGAGCCGGCGTTGCACGACGTGTCGTTCACCGTGCACCCCGGCACCCTGCTCGCCGTCACCGGTCCCTCGGGTGCCGGCAAGTCCTCGCTGCTGTGGGCGATCAGCGGTGCGCAGCCGCTCGCCGCCGGCACCGTGCACGTCGGCGACCAGCCGGTGAGCGGCCACGAGGAGGCGGTGCGGCTGGGGGTCACCCTCGTGCCGCAGGGCAACGGCCTGGCCTCGATGCTCAGCGCCGAGGAGAACGTCGTGGTGCCGCTGCTCGCCGCCGGCGTGCCCGCCGGGGAGGCGTGGGAGCAGGCCGGCGCGGCGCTGGAGTCCACCGGGCTGGGCGAGTCCGGCGGCCACCTGGTCGAGGAGCTCTCCGGCGGACAGCAGCAACGCGTGGCGGTCGCCCGGGCCCTCGCCCAGCGCGCGGCCGTGATCCTGGCCGACGAACCGACCAGCGACGTCGACGCCGGCAACCGGGAGCGGGTGGTCGCCCTGCTGCGGGCCGAGGCCCGGCGCGGTGCCGTGGTCATCATGTCCACCCACGACCCGGAGGCGGCGGCCGCCTCGGACGCCGAGCTCGCGCTGCACGAGGGCGTCATGACCGTGGTCCGCGCTCCGAGGTGAGCCTCCCCCCACCACCACCCACCTAGGATCGGTCCATGCTCGTCGCCTTCTCCGTCGCCCCGTCCGGCTCCTCCGACCCCGCCGACTCCACCGGCTCCGTCAGCGACGCCGTCGCCGCGGCGGTCGCCGTGGTCCGCGAGTCCGGCCTGCCCAACCGCACCGACTCGATGTTCACCACGCTCGAAGGCAGCTGGGAGGAGTGCATGGACGTCGTGCGCCGCGCCTGCGACGCCGTCGGGCAGTACGGCCCGCGGGTCTCGCTGGTGCTCAAGGCCGACATCCGCCCCGGGTTCACCGGCGAGCTGGAGGGCAAGGTGACCCGCCTCGAGGAGGCGGTGGCGCGGCATACCGGGCAGGGGTCGTGAACGGCGGGTATGCCGTGCGGCCGGCTGCCGCGGCCGACGCCGACTCCCTGGGTCGCGTCCACATCGCTGTCTGGCAGGAGGCCTACGCCGGGCTGATGCCGGCCGACTACCTGCAGGGGCTGAGTGTGGAGAACGCGCAGGAGCGCTGGCGGCTGCGCCTGGAGGTCGACGAGCCGGACTCGGTGCTCGTGGTCGCCACCGCCGACGAGGAGCTGATCGGCTTCGCCACGGGCGGCCCGACCCGCGACGAGGACGCCCCGACCGTGTGGGAGCTCTACGCGATCAACGTCCTGGCGGCCCACCACGGGACCGGCCTGGCCGACGAGCTGGTGGCTGCGGTGGTCGGCGACCGGCCCGCGTCGCTGTGGGTGCTGGTGGACAACGCGCGGGCGCAGGCGTTCTACCGCCGGCACGGGTTCGCGCCCGACGGGGCGGCCAAGGTGCACGAGGGCACGGGGGCGCCCGAGATCCGGATGGTGCGGGGAGTGGCCGCCCGCGCGCACTAGCGTGTGGCCGTGCCCACCCGCGTCTCGTTGCCCTTCGACCCGATCCGCCGGGCCGCCGAGCTCTGGCGCGCCCGCTGGGGTGGCCGCTCGCAGGTGGCGGCCATGGCTTCGGCGACCTCGGTCATGCGCGTGCAGCAGCTGCTCATCGGCGACTTCGACGCCATCGTCGGGCGGCACGGGCTGACCTTCGCCCGCTACGAGGCACTGGTGCTGCTGGCGTTCAGCCGTCACGGCCAGCTGCCCATGAGCAAGGTGGGGGAGCGGCTCATGGTGCACCCCACCAGCGCCACGAACATCGTCCAGCGGCTGGCCGCCCAGGGCTTCGTCGAGCGCCGGCCCAACCCCGAGGACGGCCGCGGCACGCTGGCGGTCATCACCGACGCCGGCCGCGAGGTGATGGAGGCAGCGACGACCGACCTCGTCGCCGCCGGCTTCGGCCTGGGGTCGCTCAGCGCCGCCGAGCACGAGGAGCTGTTCCGGCTGCTGCGCAAGGTGCGCGTCGCGGCCGGCGACTTCCACGAGCAGTAGCCCTCTGCGCACGACAGGGTCGCTCCGGGCCGCGGAGGGCGGGCCACAGCAACTGTCCTGCGCCAAGGTGCGGTGCCCACTCGTCATACCTGTCCCGGCGTTGCAGCCGGCCCCGTGACAACTACTAGGACGTCCAAGTAAATTGGAGGGCATGACCTCCCCGCAGCCGTCCTCCGCCATGCCGTCCGACACCGGGTCCGGCCGTTCCCGCTGGCAGGAGCGCTACGACGCCGCCCAGACCCGGGGGCAGGTGCGCGATGCGGACTTCACCACGCTGTCGGGCCTGGAGGTCGACCCGGTCTACGGGCCGGGCGACGGCACCGAGGTGCCCGAGCGCATCGGCTGGCCGGGGGAGTTCCCCTTCACCCGCGGCCTGCACGCCACGGGCTACCGGGGCCGCGCGTGGACCATCCGGCAGTTCGCCGGCTTCGGCAACGCCGAGCAGACCAACGAGCGCTACAAAATGATCCTGGCCCGCGGTGGCGGCGGCCTGTCCGTCGCCTTCGACATGCCCACGCTCATGGGCCGGGACTCCGACGAGCCGCTGTCCCTCGGCGAGGTCGGGCACTGCGGCGTGGCGATCGACTCGGCGGCCGACATGGAGGTGCTGTTCAAGGACATCCCGATCGGGGACGTCACCACCTCGATGACGATCAGCGGCCCGGCGGTGCCGGTCTTCTGCATGTACCTCGTCGCCGCCGAGCGGCAGGGCGTCGACGTCGGCGTGCTCAACGGCACCCTGCAGACCGACATCTTCAAGGAGTACATCGCGCAGAAGGAGTGGCTCTTCGCCCCCGAGCCGCACCTGCGCCTGATCGGCGACCTCATGGAGTACTGCGCCGAGAGGATCCCGGCCTACAAGCCGCTGTCGGTCTCCGGCTACCACATCCGCGAGGCCGGCTCCACGGCTGCGCAGGAGCTGGCGTTCACCCTGGCCGACGGCTTCGGCTACGTCGAGTTGGGCCTGTCCCGCGGCCTGGACGTCAACACCTTCGCGCCCGGTCTGTCGTTCTTCTTCGACAGCCACCTGGACTTCTTCGAGGAGATCGCCAAGTTCCGCGCGGCCCGGCGCATCTGGGCCCGGTGGATGCGCGACGTCTACGGCGCGACGAGCGACAAGGCGCAGTGGCTGCGCTTCCACACCCAGACCGCCGGTGTCTCGCTGACCGCGCAGCAGCCCTACAACAACGTCGTGCGCACTGCGGTCGAGGCGCTCGCGGCGGTGCTCGGCGGCACGAACTCGCTGCACACCAACGCCCTCGACGAGACCCTTGCCCTGCCGACCGAGCAGGCCGCCGAGATCGCCCTGCGCACGCAGCAGGTGATCATGGAGGAGACCGGCGTGGTCAACGTCGCCGACCCGCTCGGCGGCAGCTGGTACGTCGAGGCGCTCACCGACCGGATCGAGGCCGAGGCCGAGGCGATCTTCGACAAGATCCTCTCGATGGGGGCGACCGACCTGCGTGCCGCCGACACCGCCGGCCTGGCCGAGCAGGTGCGCCGCAGCACCGGTCACGCCACCGGCGGCGTCTGGCCGATGACGAGCGGCATCCTGCGCGGCATCGAGGACGGCTGGTTCATGTCCGAGATCGCCGAGTCCGCCTTCCAGTACCAGACGGCGCTGGAGAAGGGTGACAAGAGGGTCGTCGGCGTCAACTGCCACACGGAGTCGGTCAGCCACGAGCTGGAGATCCTGCGAGTCAGCCACGAGGTCGAGCGCGAGCAGGTGCGCGTGCTCGCCGAGCGCAAGGCGGGCCGGGACGACGCGGCCGTGTCGGCGGCGCTGGCGCGGATGCTCGAGGTCGCCGAATCCGACGGCAACATGATCCCGGCGATGCTGGACGCCGTGCGGGCGGAGGCCACGCTGGGCGAGATCTGCAACGCGCTGCGCGACCGCTGGGGGATCTACCGCGAGCCGGCCCGCTTCTGAGCCCGGGCGTCGGCGACGTCGACGAGCAGGGCGATCAGCGCCTCGACGAAGTCGGCGTCGGCAGCGCCGGTCATCAGGGCCCGGTGCAGCACCGTCCCGACGACGAGGTCGCCGAGCAGGTCGACGTCGACCGACCCCGGGTCGATCTCGCCCCGGGCGATGCCGCGCTGCACGCAGTCCCCGACGATGCCGTGCAGCTTCTCGGCCAGCGTGCCGCGCACGAGGGTGCCGACCCCGTGCGGGTCGCGCGCGCTCTCGGCCAGCAGCGCGGCATACGCGCCGCTGATGGAGGGGTCGGACAGCAGCGCCGCGGCCTGGCCGATGCCCTCGTGCAGGTCGGCGAGCAGCGACCCCTGGTCGGTCAGGGTGATGGCGTCGAACGTCGCGGCCACCGCGTCGACCGCGAGCTCGACCTTGCTCGGCCAGCGGCGGTAGACCGTGGTCTTGGCCACACCCGCCTCCTGGGCCACCTGCTCGATCGACATGCGGGCCACGCCCTCCCGCGCCAGCACGACGCGCGCGGCGTCGGCGATGGCCTGCTCCGTGGCGGCGCGCCGCGGCCGGCCGGGCGGGCGCTTGGTGCTCGGCGTGGGGGCGGAAGGCATTCCGTGATCATGCCATCGCCGGCTCGGGATCGACCGTGATGGATTTGTGTCGGGCCTCCCGGGTGGGCCATGGTGGACCGGATAACCGGTGCCTGGGGGCGCGCCACGACCACGTTCCCCGACACGAAGGACGACATCGTGACCACAGCGACACGACGCGCCCTCGGCCTCTCGGTGGCCGTGGTGGGCGCTGTCCTCGCGATCCTCGGCCTCTGGCTGTGCGTGACCCTCGGCCCGTCCGGGGGCGCCACCTTCGGCTCCCGCGAGACGCAGACCGGGGCGCTCACCATCGAGCCCAAGGTCCTCAACGCCCTTGACGTGCCCGCCGAGGTGACCGTCTCCCGCAAGGACGGCGGCCCGCTGTGGGTCGGCCTGGCCGGTGCCTCTGACGCCTCGGCCGTGCTGCGCGATGCCCGGCGGACCACCGTCACGGGGGTCTCCTGGCCGTCGGGGTCGATGACCTCCGCGCGGAGCGGCTCCACCGCGATGCCGGACGTCACCACCGCCGACGTATGGCGGGTGAGCCAGCAGGAGCGCGGCTCCGCCAGCGTCGTGGTCGCCCAGGGCCAGGGCCCCGAGACACTGGTCGTCGCCGCCCCCGGCGGCGCTCCGCTGCCCGACGTGGACGTGACGGTCGCCTGGCACCACAAGACCTGGTTCTTCCTGTCGCTGCTGCTCCTGCTCGTCGGCGTCCTGCTCGCCGCAGGTGCCGGCTTCTTCCTCTGGCAGGACCTGACGGCCGCCCCCGCGCCGCAGGCCGGCGCCACCAGCCGCGGCAGCCGGCACCAGCACCGGCCCAACCTGCTGCCCCGGCGTCCGCGACGCGGCGGCAGCACGGACGGGGACGACGGCCCCGCCGACACCACGACCGACCGCACCGACCCCAGCGCCCCCGAGGAGGTGGACGCATGACCCGCCGCATCGCGACCATCACTGCCGCGGCAGCCGTCTGCCTGTCCCTGTCGGGCTGCGGGCTCGGCAAGGCCATCGCCGGTGTGCACGAGCCGCCGGCGCCGGTCACCGACATCGCCTCGGTGACCCCTGCGCAGGCTCGCGGGATCGTCGACCGGGTGTTCACCGCGGCCGGTCAGTCACGCTCTGGCGGCGGGGACGTCAACGCCGCCCGCACCGTGGCCTACACCGGCAATGCCCTGACCGCCGCCGTGGCCGACGCGCGCCTCGCCTCGGTCGCCCCGCAGGTGGGCGGCAACTCGCCGGCGATCGCCCCCGAGCAGCCCCGCATCCTGGCCCTGCCGCGGGGCGAGGGCTTCCCCCGCGTCATCGTCGTCCAGACGGTCCCGGACAAGGGCGGCCTGCCCGTCCTGCACCTCGTCACCTCCCCGGACGCGCGCACGCCGTACCGCATCGCCGAGTCGGCCACGATGCTCCCGGGCTCCAGCGTGCGGTCCTTCACCTCCCTGGCCAGCGGCTCCCGCCTGGTCACCGACGGCAAGGGCCTGGCGGTCGCGCCGCAGAGCCTGCTCGCGGACTACGCCAAGGGGCTCAGCTTCCCGGCGGCGAAGGTGGCCAACCCTCCGTACACCGACGACCGGTTCGCCAGCCAGGTGCGTGCCGGGGCCGCCCAGCAGGCGTCCGACGTGTCGAAGTTCGCGTCGTTCACGCAGACGCACACGGTGCAGCCGGACTCGGTCTTCGCCATCGCGCAGGACGGCGGTGGCGCTCTGGTCTTCGGCGTGCTGGAGCGCACCGACACCTTCACGGTGAAGAAGGCGGGCAGCTCGCTGACCGCCCCCAAGCAGTTCACCACCCTTGTGCCGGGCAAGACGAAGCTGACCAGCAAGGCGACGATGCGCACGCTGGAGATGGTCGTCTTCGCCGTCCCCAAGGGCTCGGGGCAGGCCACGCTGGTCGGAGCCACCGAGCACCTGGTCTCGGCCTCGGGGTCCTGACCCACGGCGCCGGCGGATCAGGGAGAATGCCGGCATGACTTCGCAGCCCTTCAACGCCGCGGCCCTGCGCGGCGCCGTGGACCTGTCCTCCCTCGCCCGCCCGACCACCCCGGCGCAGGGCGGCCCGGCCGGCGGTGCACCCGCCGGCGGCCCGGCCCGGGGTGGCGACGGGCTGCGGGTGGAGGCCACCGAGGACTCCTTCACCGACGTGGTCAACGGCTCGGTCACCGTGCCGGCCGTGGTCATCCTGTGGTCGTCCTCGATGCCGGAGACCGCCCAGTTCGCCGACCTCGTGGAGTCGGTGGCCCGCGCGTCCGAGGGCCGCTTCCGCATGGTCTCCGTCGACGCCGACGCGAGTCCGGGGCTGGCCGGCGCGCTGATGCAGGCGGTCCAGGTCCAGACCGTCCCGGTCGCCCTCGGCCTGGTCCAGGGCCAGCCCGTGCCGCTGTTCGCCGGCGTGCAGCCGCGCGAGCAGGTCGAGGCGGTCATCGGCAAGCTGCTCGAGCTCGCCGTGCAGCACGGCGTCACCGGCCGGGTCGAGGTCTCGGAGGCCGCCCCCGAGGGCGAGCCGGCGCAGGAGGCCCCGCTGCCCCCGCTGCACCAGGAGGCCTACGACGCCATCGAGCGTGACGACCTCGACGCCGCGGTGGCCGCCTACGAGCGGGCGCTGCTCGAGAACCCCGCCGACGCCGACGCCAAGCTCGGCCTGGCCCAGGTCAACCTCATGCGGCGCACCGCCGGTGCCGACCTGCAGGCGGCCCGCGCGGCCGCGGCCGCAGCCCCCGAGGACGTCGCAGCCCAGACCCTCGTGGCCGACCTCGACGTGCTCGGCGGTCACGTGGAGGACGCCTTCGGCCGGCTCATCGACCTCGTCCGGGTCACCTCCGGCGACGAGCGCAACGCCGTGCGCGAGCACCTGCTCGAGCTGTTCGAGGTGGTGGGCACCCACGACGAGCGGGTGCGCAAGGCCCGCGGCGCCCTCATGAGCGCGCTGTTCTGAGCCACCCCGGTGACGCCTGCCGCCCGGAGTGCGGCGGACCCGCCCAAGGTCCTCGACCGCTGGATCCGCTTCCGCCTGCCTGACCCGGAGCACCGGTTCTCGGCCGTGCGGCTCGACGTCGACTCCGTGCTGCCGTCCCGCACGCGCGACCTGGTGCGGCGGGACGGCCGCTGGGAGCTGCGCCTGCCCCGGCCGGGCGTGCAGCGGCTGGAGTACACCTTCACCGCGACCGGCCCCGACGGGGTGGCCACGCTGACCGACCCGGCCAACCCGGCACGGGTGGAGTCGGCCTTCGGCCCGCGCTCGGTGGTCGAGCTGCCGGGCTACCTCCCGCCGGCGTGGTTGGCGCGCGAGGGAGTGCCCGGGCGGTTCGACGCCTTCGCGGTGGCGGGGGAGACCACCGACCCGGTCCCGGTCACGGTGTGGTCGCCGGCCGACGCCGCTGACGTCGAGCCCCTGCCGCTGCTCGTGGTGCACGACGGGCCGGAGTACGACCAGCTGGCCTCGCTGACCCGGTTCTGCGCGGTCCAGGTCGCCGACGCGGTGCTCCCGCGGCACCGCGTCGCGCTGCTCCAGCCGGTGCAGCGCAGCCCGTGGTACTCCGGGTCGCCGCAGTACCTGCGCACCCTCACCGGCCCGGTGCTCACCACCCTGGCCCGCCGGTATGCCGTGTCCGCGCCGATGGCGCTCATGGGCGCCAGCCTCGGCGGGCTGACCTCGCTGCTCGCCGGCCTGCAGGCCCCGGTGGTCGGCGCGGTCTTCGCCCAGTCCGGCTCCTTCTTCCAGGCCGAGCTCGACGGCATGGAGCAGGACTTCCCGTGGTTCCCCCGGATCGTGGACCAGGTGCGCGCGGTGCTGGCCACCCGGCATACCGACCACCCGCTCGTGGTGGGCCTGACCTGCGGGGCACTGGAGGAGAACGCGCCCAACAACCGGGCCATGGCCACCGCCCTGGCCAGGGCGGGGCACACGGTCCGACACACCGAGGTGCCCGACCTGCACAACTACACCGCCTGGCGCGACGCGCTCGACCCCCACCTCACCGACGTCTTGCGGGATTGCTGGATCACGCGAGGATGAGGTCATGCAGGACGGCCGGGTGGAGCTCGCCGTCCCGGGCACGGACCACCGTCTCGGGCTGGTCCGCCACGGCCACTGGGGCCGCCCGGTGCTGGTCTTCCCCAGCGAGGGCGGCCGGGCCGAGGACTTCGCCGAGCACGGCATGCTCGAGCCGGTCCAGTGGCTGCTCGACGCCGGGCGGGCGTCGTTCTTCTGCGTGGACTCCCTCGACGCGCTGACCTGGTCCGACCAGTCGCTGTCGCTGGAGGAGCGGGCCCTGCGGCACGGGGCCTACCAGGCCTGGCTGGAGCAGGTCGCGGTGCCGTGGGTCTTCGACCAGCTCGGCGGCCGGCACGACCTCATCACCCTCGGGGCGTCGATGGGGGCTTACCACGCGGTGCACTTCGCCTTCCAGCGCGCCGACCTCGCCCCGCTGGCCATCGGCCTGTCCGGCAACTACGACGTCGGGCAGTGGCACGCCTGGGGCGAGCGGGGGCAGGAGGCCTACTTCGCCAACCCCACCGACTACGTCGCCCACCTGCACGGCGAGCACCTGGACTGGCTGCGCTCGCGGCTGTCGGTGCTGCTCGTGTGCGGGCAGGGGGACTGGGAGACCCACCCGACCGGGGCGCTGCCGTCCACGCTGCGCTTCGGGGAGCTGTTGCGGGACAAGGGAATCGCTCACCAGCTCGACGTCTGGGGCGCCGACTGCGCCCACGACTGGCCCTGGTGGCAACGGCAGCTGGGACACCACCTGCCGCGGTTCGTGTGAGGAGAGGGCATGGGGAGCTCGACGACGCATCTGATCGGCCTGCTGCTGGGCGCGGAGGAGGACTGGCCCACCGCGTTCGAGGCGCTGGTCCGGCGGCTGGGGGTGGTGCGTGACCCGAGCGGGGGCGAGCACACCTTCACCACCGAGCGGGTCACCATCGAGCCGTTCAACCTGCGCGACACCCCTCGTCAGGACCTGGTGATCGACCGGCTGGCGCACTGGTACTACCACCCGCGCGAGTGGCTCAAGAAGGTCGCGCTGATGGATGACGTCTACCTGCTCAACTCTCCGTTCACGTTCCAGGCGATGGAGAAGCACTCGGCCTATTGCGCCCTGATGCGCCTGGGCATGCACGTGCCCGAGACCGTGCTCGTGCCTTACAAGCACCCGGTCGACAACGTCCGCTGGGCCTACACCTCGGCGCGCTACAACAAGGCGTTCGACCTCGACGCGGTGGCGGACTCGGTCGGCTACCCCCTGTTCATGAAGCCGTTCGACGGGGGTGCCTGGCGCGGGGTGTCGATGATCCGCGACCGGGCGGACCTGCACCGCGCCTACGACGACTCCGGCGAGATGCTCATGCACCTGCAGAAGGCAGTCGACGGCTTCGACGTCTTCGCCCGGGCGCTGACCATCGGTCCCGAGACGATGGTGATGAACTTCCGGCCCGACGAGCCCATGCACAACCGGTATGCCGTGTCGCACGACTTCCTCTCACCCGCCGTGGGTGCCGAGGCCCGGACCATCGCGCAGACCGTCAACGCCTTCTTCCGCTGGGAGTTCAACTCCTGCGAGATGCTCGTCAAGGACGGCGTGGTGCACCCGATCGACTACGCCAACGCCTGCCCCGACGTGGCCGTGACCTCGTTGCACTACTACTTCCCGTGGGCGATGAAGGCGCTGCTGAAGTGGTCGGCGTTCTGCCTCGCCACCGGCCGACGGGCTCGGACCCAGGTCGACCTCGACCCGTGGTTCGCCGTCGCCGACGACCCGCTGCTGGGCTACGAGGCCAAGCTCGTGGAGTACCAGCGCCTGGCCGACGAGCACTTCGACACCGTGCGCTACCAGGAGTTCTGCGGCAGCGCGCTGCCCGACGTCGACGAGATGGTCCTGGAGTGGGTGCAGTCGCCGGACTTCGACACGCTGCTGACCTCGACGGTGCGTTCGACCTACCCCGCGCACGAGCAGGAGCAGTTCCTCGCCCACTTCCGCGGGCTGGTCGGGATGTGGGTCAAGGACGAGGACGCCCGGCTGGCCCGCTGACGTGACGAGCGGGTATGTCGTGTGGCCGCGTCCCGGGCTGGGACGCGGCCACACGGCATACCGGGGGCGGGTCAGCCGGCGAGGGCGGCGGAGACCACCTCGCGCGCCTCGGCCTGCACCTGGGCGAGGTGGTCGGGCCCCTTGAACGACTCCGCGTAGATCTTGTAGACGTCCTCGGTGCCCGACGGCCGTGCGGCGAACCACGCGTTGTCCGTGGTGACCTTGAGGCCGCCGATCCTGGCGCCGTTGCCGGGGGCGGTGGTCAGCCGGGCCGTGATCGCCTCTCCCGCAAGGGTCTCGGCCTTCACCGCGTCGGGGGAGAGCGCCCCGAGCCGGGCCTTCTCCTCCCGGTTGGCCGGTGCGTCGACCCGGGCGTAGGCGGGGTCGCCGAAGCGGGCGGTGAGGTCGGCGTAGTGCTCGCTGGGGGTGCGCCCCGTCGCGGCGAGGATCTCCGAGGCGAGCAGCGCCAGGATGATGCCGTCCTTGTCGGTGGTCCAGACCGACCCGTCGAAGCGCAGGAACGACGCCCCGGCGGACTCCTCACCGCCGAAGGCGATGGAGCCGTCGATCAGGCCCGGGACGAACCACTTGAAGCCGACCGGCACCTCGGTCAGGGTGCGCCCGACGGACTCGGCGACCCGGTCGATCATCGTGGAGGACACCAGCGTCTTGCCGATCGCCGCGGCCGGTGACCAGTCGGGACGGCCGCCGCCGTAGAGGTAGCTGATCGCGACGGCGAGGTAGTGGTTGGGGTTCATCAGGCCGGCGTCGGGGGTGACGATGCCGTGGCGGTCGGCGTCGGCGTCGTTGCCGGTGGCCAGGTCGTAGGCGCTGCGCTGCTCGATCAGGCTGGCCATGGCGGAGGGGGAGGAGCAGTCCATGCGGATCTTGCCGTCCCAGTCCAGGGTCATGAACCGCCACGTCGCGTCGACCAGCGGGTTGACCACGGTCAGGTCCAGCCCGTGCCGGTCGGCGATCTCGCCCCAGTAGGCCACGCTCGCCCCACCGAGGGGGTCGGCGCCGATACGCACGCCCGCTTCCCGGATCCGTTGCAGGTCAACGACGTTCGGCAGGTCGTCGACGTAGGTGCCGAGGAAGTCGTAGGCCTGGGCCGCCGCCCGGGCACGGGTGAACGGGATCCGGCGCACGCCCTCGAGCCCTGCCTCGATGAGGGCGTTGGCGCGGTCGGCGATGACCGAGGTGGCGTCCGTGTCGGCGGGGCCGCCGTTGGGCGGGTTGTACTTGAAGCCGCCGTCGCTGGGCGGGTTGTGCGAGGGCGTGACGACGATCCCGTCGGCCAGGCCGGAGGCGCCGGCACCCTTGCCCCGGTTGGCCCGCAGGATGGCGTGGGAGACGGCCGGGGTGGGGGTGTAGCCGTCGCGGTCGTCGACCAGGACGGTCACGTCGTTGGCGGCCAGCACCTCCAGCGCCGAGGCCCACGCGGGCTCGGACAGCCCGTGGGTGTCGCGCGCGAGGAAGAGCGGCCCGTCGTAGCCCTGCTCGCGCCGGTAGTCGCAGATCGCCTGCGTCGTGGCCAGGATGTGGGCCTCGTTGAAGGCGGTGCGCAGGCTGCTGCCCCGGTGCCCGGAGGTGCCGAAGGCCACCCGCTGGTCGGGGTCGCCGGGGTCGGGGGAACCGGTGTAGTAGGCCGTCACCAGGTGGGCGACGTCCACGAGGTCCGAGGGCTGGGCCGGGCTGCCGGCGCGCGGGTCGTTCATCGGGTGCCCTTCCTCGTCGTCGGGTCCGGCTCGAGCCACAGGGCGCCGAGCGGGGGCAGCGTCAGGACGGCCGAGCAGGGCTGTCCGTGCCAGGGCACCTCCTCGGCCTCGACCGCGCCGAGGTTGCCCACGCCGGAGCCGCCGTAGCCCGAGGCATCGGTGTTGAGCACCTCGCTCCACCGGCCCGGGTGCGGCAGGCCGACCCGGTAGCTGTGGTGCGGGGCGCCGCTGAAGTTGACGATGTTGGCGACCACGGGACGCTCGCCGGTCGCGTCGCCGGCGCCGAAACGCAACCAGGAGAAGGTGTTGCCGGCCGCGTCGTTGGCGTCGATCCACTCGAACCCCTCGGGGCTGTGGTCGAGCTGCCACAGCGCCGGCCTCGAGGCGTAGAGGCTGTTCATGTCCTTGACCAGCGAGTGCACGCCGTGGTGCGCCGGCTGGTCCAGCAGCCACCAGTCGAGGCTGCGGCCGTCGGCCCACTCACCCTCCTGGGCGAACTCGGCGCCCATGAAGACCAGCTGCTTGCCGGGGTGGGACCACATCGTCGCCAGGTAGGCCCGCAGGTTGGCCAGCTGCTGCCACCGGTCGCCGGGCATCTTCCGCAGCAGCGAGCCCTTGCCGTAGACGACCTCGTCGTGGCTGATCGGCAGCACGAAGTTCTCGCTCCAGGCGTACATCAGCGAGAACGTCATCTGGTGGTGGTGGTACTGGCGGTGCACCGGCTCGTGGTGCACGTACTCCAGCGAGTCGTGCATCCAGCCCATGTTCCACTTCAGCCCGAAGCCGAGGCCGCCGAGGTGGGTCGGCCGGGTCACGCCCGGCCACGAGGTTGACTCCTCGGCGATGGTCACCGTCCCCGGCACCCGCTTGTATGCCGTGGCGTTGGTCTCCTGGAGGAACTGCACCGCCTCCAGGTGCTCACGCCCGCCGTAGACGTTCGGCGACCACTGCCCCTCCTCGCGGGAGTAGTCCAGGTAGAGCATCGAGGCGACCGCGTCCACGCGCAGGCCGTCGACGTGGAACTCCTCGAGCCAGTAGAGGGCGTTGGCGACGAGGAAGTTGCGCACCTGCGGCCGGCCGAAGTCGAACACGTGGGTGCCCCAGTCCGGCTGGTCGCCGCGACGCGGGTCGGGGTGCTCGTAGAGCGCCTGGCCGTCGAAGCGGGCCAGGGCGAAGGCGTCCTTGGGGAAGTGCGCCGGCACCCAGTCGAGGATCACGCCGATCCCGTTGCGGTGCAGCATGTCCACGAGGTGGCGGAACTCGTCGGGGGAGCCGAAGCGGGACGTCGGGGCGTAGTAGCCGGTGACCTGGTAGCCCCAGGACGGCCCGTAGGGGTGCTCCATCACCGGCATGAACTCGACGTGGGTGAAGCCGAGGTCCTTGACGTAGTTGACGAGGTGCTCGGCCAGGTCGCGGTAGCTCGAGCCCTGCCGCCAGGAGCCGAGGTGCACCTCGTAGACGCTCATCGGGCCGGTGTGGGGGTCGCTGCTCGCACGCTGCTTCATCCACGCGTCGTCGCCCCACTGGTAGGTCGAGGAGGTGACGACGGAGGCGGTGGCCGGCGGGCGCTCGGTGGCGCGGGCCATCGGGTCGGCCTTGACCCGGCGGTGGCCGTCGGAGCCGAGGATCTCGAACTTGTAGCGGTTGCCCTCGGCGACGTCGGGGATGAACAGCTCCCACACGCCGCTGCCGCCCATCGAGCGCATCGGGTGCGTGGCGCCGTCCCACTGGTTGAAGTCGCCGACGAGCCGGATGGCGCGGGCGTTCGGCGCCCACACGGCGAAGGAGGTGCCGCGCACGTGCCCCATGGGCCCGTCGTACTCGCGCACGTGCGCCCCGAGCACCGTCCACAGCTGCTCGTGGCGGCCCTCGCCGATGAGGTGCAGGTCGACCTCGCCGAGCGTGGGCAGGAAGCGGTAGGGGTCGTCCTGGCGGTGGGCGAAGCCGTCGTCGTAGCTGACCTCGAGGCGGTAGTCGGGCACCTCGGCCACCGGCAGCACCGCCACCCAGACGCCCTCGCGCTCGTGGGTGAGCGGGATGCGGACCTGGTCCGGCAGCAGCGCGGTCACGGCGCTCGCGAGCGGGCGCAGGACGCGCAGGGTCACCGAGCCGTCGTGCACGTGGGGGCCCAGGATGGTGTGTGGGTCGTGGTGCACCCCGGTGGCCACCTGGTCGAGCTCGTGGCGGCTGACGGGGGACGGGTGGAGCGGTGGGGTTGCAGTCACGTCGGGGTCACTCCTTGTGTCGGTTGACCAGCCGGGCGATGGCCGTCGTCGGGATGGTGAGCCAGGTGGGGCGGTTGCGGGCCTCGTAGACGACCTCGTAGAGCGCCTTGTCGACCTCGAGGGCCTCGAGCAGCGCGGCGTCGGCGCGGGGGTCGCGCCCGCTGGCCTGCGCGTAGCCGTCGAGGAACGCCTCGCGGGCCTCGGCCGCCCACGGTGCGGCCGAACGTCCCGGGTGGGCCTGCTCCCAGGACCCGGCGACGTAGTCGAACGAGCGGAGCATCCCGGCGACGTCGCGCAGGGCGAGGTCGGGTCGGGTGCGCTCGGCGAGGGGGCGCATCGGCTCGCCCTCGAAGTCGAGCAGGACCCACCCGCGGCCGGGCACGTCGAGCACCTGGCCGAGGTGGTAGTCGCCGTGGATCCGTTGCAGCACAGGCCATGGCGCCTCGGCGGCGGCGGTGAACAGGCTGGCGATGTCCTTGTCGAAGGCCGCGATGGCCGGGGCCTCGTTGGTGGCGGCCACGAGGCGGGCGCGCATGCCCGCGACCACCTCGGCCACGTCGTCCGCGCCGGCCGCCCGGGTCGGCAGGGCCTGCGCCAGGGTGGCGTGCACCTGCGCCGTGGCCACGCCGAGCGCCCGGGCCCGGTCGCTGAAGTCCTCGCCCGCCGCGACCGCCACCAGCGCCACGCGCCAGGCGTCCTCGACACCGGGCAGGAACTCCTGGGCGAACGCGAGGTGACCGTGCGCGATACCGGTGGGGGTGCGCGGGTCCGGCCACTCCCCGGACAGGTGGCCCACCGGCTGGGGCACGAGGGCAGAGCCGGCCGAGGCGAGGGCGGACTGGACGACCACGTCGGGGTTCTCGCCGTCCTGCAGGGCCCGGAAGACCTTGCAGATCACCGGGGTCGCGGGCTCGCCGTGCTCGTCGACCATGTCGTAGACGATCGAGGTGTTGGACTGCTCGCCGCGCAGCACGCGCGAGACGGCCATCCGCCCGACCGTCGTGCCCGGCTGGCGGTGCCCGGTGGCGGTGCCGTCCTCGGCGCCCCCGTCGGACTCGACCGTGCCCTCGTCCAGCACCAGCCGCAGCAGCGCCTGCGTGTATGCCGGGTCGTGCGGCCCGTCGTAGACCCACCGGTCACCGAGCACGCTGTGCCGGGTGTGCGCGACGAGCGCGTGCTCGCCGCCGGGCAGCGGCTGGGCGCGGTAGGTGAACGGCAGCTGGTAGATCGCCGTGCCCGCCGCGGAGTCGTCGGCCACGAGGTGGACCTCGATGCCGACCTCGCCGTCGGGGTCCTGCAGCCGCAGGCCGCCGACCCGGCGCAGGGCAGGGCGGCGCCCCTTGCCCGGGTACCAGCGCTGCTCGGCGACCCACGCCGGCAGGAACTCGGCGAAGGGCGGGGTCAGGGTGGCCCGGACGTCGGTCATCGGCGGCCTCGTCGGCCCCGGTTCTCAGTCATGCGCGGTCCCTCCGGTGGCGGGTCGCACGCGCAGCCAGAAGAAGTCGCGTGAGCCCATGGTGATGTTGACCGTGCCCTCGTCGGAGACCTGCGGGAAGCCGCTGCCGCCGAACAGGTCGACCAGCTGGCCGCCCTTGAGCCGCTCCGGCAGCCGGATGGTCGAGGCCTGCGGGCGGCTGGTGAGGTTGTTCAGGCACAGCACGGTGTCGCCCTCGATGCCCTCGCCGGGGTCGGCCTCCACCGAGCGCAGGTAGGCCAGCACGCCGTCGTTGCTGGCCGGGCAGACCTCGAAGGTGCCCAGGCCGAACACCGGGTGGCGCGAGCGGATCTGCAGCATCGCCCGCACCCAGTGCAGCAGCGAGGAGCTGTGCGCCATCTGGGCTTCGACGTTCACGTTGTTGTAGTGGTAGACGAGGCTGGAGATGACCGGCAGGTAGAGCTTGCCGGGGTCGACGCTGGAGAAGCCAGCGTTGCGGTCGGGGGTCCACTGCATCGGCGTGCGCACGGCGTCGCGGTCGGTGAGCCAGATGTTGTCGCCCATGCCGATCTCGTCGCCGTAGTACAGGCACGGCGACCCGGGCAGGGACAGCACCAGCGCGTGGATGAGCTCGATCTCGGCCCGGGAGTTGTCCAGCAGCGGGGCGAGGCGGCGCCGGATGCCGACGTTGGCCCGCATGCGCGGGTCCGGGGCGTACCAGCCGTACATCGCGGCCCGCTCCTCCGGCGAGACCATCTCGAGGGTCAGCTCGTCGTGGTTGCGCAGGAAGGTGCCCCACTGGGTGCCCGGCGGGATCGGCGGGGTGTCGGCCAGGACGTCGATGATCGGTGCGGCCTTCTCCTCGCGCAGCGCGTAGTAGAGCCGCGGCATCACCGGGAAGTGGAAGCACATCTGGCACTCCGGCTCCTCCGGGGTGCCGAAGTAGTCCACGACCTCGGCCGGCATCTGGTTGGCCTCGGCGAGCAGGACCCGGCCGGGGTACTCCTCGTCGACCATCTTGCGCAGCCGGGCGAGGAACTCGTGGGTCCGCGGCAGGTTCTCGCAGTTCGTGCCCTCCTCCTCGAAAAGGTAGGGCACGGCGTCGAGGCGGAAGCCGTCGATGCCCAGGTCCATCCAGAAGCGCACGACGTCGAACATCGCGTCCTGCACGGCCGGGTTCTCGAAGTTGAGGTCCGGCTGGTGGGAGAAGAAGCGGTGCCAGAAGAACTGCCGGCGGATCGGGTCGAAGGTCCAGTTCGAGACCTCGGTGTCGACGAAGATGATCCGGGCGTCGGCGTACTTGTCGTCGGTGTCGGACCACACGTAGAAGTCGCCGTAGGGTCCCTTGGGGTCCGAGCGCGAGGCCTGGAACCACGGGTGCTGGTCGCTGGTGTGGTTCATGACCAGGTCGGTGACGATCCGGATGCCGCGGGCGTGCGCCTGCGAGACCAGCTCGGTGAACTCCGGCAGCGTCCCGAACTCGGGCAGCACCGCGGTGTAGTCGGAGATGTCGTAGCCACCGTCGCGCAGCGGCGAGGCGTAGAACGGCGGCAGCCACAGGCAGTCGACGCCGAGCCACTGCAGGTAGTCCAGACGCTGGATCAGGCCGGTGAAGTCGCCGGCGCCGGAGCCCTTGGAGTCGGCGAAGGCGCGCACGAGCACCTCGTAGAACACGGCCTTGCGGAACCACTGCGGGTCGTGCTTGAGGCCCGGCTGGGACAGGTTCAGCCCCTGCATCAGAACCTCCTCACGTGGATCACGTGCACCGGTTCGGAGTCGGGTCCGAGCCTGACGTAGTTGTGTTCGCCCCAGTGCCAGCTGTTGCCGGTGATGAGGTCGTGGGCCACGAAGGACTCCGTCCAGCTCATGCCGAGCTCGGGCATGTTCAGGTGCACCCACGTCTCCCGGGTCGCGTGCGGGTCGAGGTTGGCCACCACGATGACGACGTCGTCACGGCCGTCGACGGTGCGGCGCTTGGAGAAGCACATCACGTTGGCGTCGTCGACGTGGTGGAAGCGCAGGTTGCGCAGCCAGCGCAGCGAGGGGTGCGCGTGGCGGATCTCGTTGAGCCGCTTGAGGTAGGGCGCAAGGGACAGGCCCTCCTTGGGGCCCCCCTCCTCGTAGTCGGCCCAGCGGCGGTCCTTGTACTCGTACTTCTCGTTGTCGATCTGCTCCTCGACGCCGGGGCGGGCGACGTGCTCGACGAGCTCGTAGCCGGCGTAGATGCCGTAGGTCGGCACGAGCATCGCCGCCAGAGCGGCGCGCAGCTTCCACGCGGTCGGGCCGCCGTACTGCATGTAGGGCGTGAGGATGTCGTGGGTCGTGGGCCAGAACGAGGGACGCATGTATGCCGCGGCCGGTCCGGCGAGCTCCGTGCAGTACTCCTCGAGCTCCCACTTGGTGTTGCGCCACGCGTAGTACGTGTAGGACTGCTGGAAGCCGACCTTGGCCAGGGTGTGCATCATGGCGGGCTTGGTGAACGCCTCGGCCAGCCAGATCACCTCCGGGTGGTCCCTCGCCACGTCGGCGATGATCCACTCCCAGAACTCCACCGGCTTGGTGTGCGGGTTGTCGACGCGGAAGATCTTCACCCCGTGGTCGATCCACACCTGGATCACCCGGCGCACCTCGGCGTAGATGCCGGCCGGGTCGTTGTCGAAGTTCAGCGGGTAGATGTCCTGGTACTTCTTCGGCGGGTTCTCGGCGTAGGCGATGGTGCCGTCGGCGCGGGTGGTGAACCACTCGGGGTGCTTGTCGACCCAGGGGTGGTCGGGGGCGCACTGCAGGGCGATGTCGAGCGCGACCTCCAGTCCGTGCCGCTCGGCCGCCGCGACGAAGTGGTCGAAGTCGTCGAAGTCGCCCAGGTCGGGGTGGATGGCGTCGTGGCCGCCCTCGACCGAGCCGATGGCGTAGGGGGAGCCCGGGTCGTGCGGGCCGGGGTTCAGCGTGTTGTTGGGCCCCTTGCGGTTGACCGCGCCGATCGGGTGGACGGGCGTCAGGTAGACCACGTCGAAGCCCATGTCGGCGATCGCGGGCAGCCGCTTCTCCGCGGTGCGGAACGTGCCGGAGGTCCACAGCCCCGTCTTCTCGTCCCGGTGGGCACCCTCGGAGCGGGGGAAGATCTCGTACCACGCGCCGTACAGCGCACGCTCGCGCTCGACGAGCCACGGGTGCTCGGCGCTGGGGCTGACGTAGTCGCGCAGCGGGCGGGACGCCATCTCGCGCTCGACCTCGGGGGAGGTGCCGGCGGCGATCCGGGCGGCCGGCGGGCGGGTGCTGTCGCGCAGCGCCTTGACGGCGTCCTTGAGGACCTTCGCGTGGGCCTTGTCGCGCTTGACCTCGGCCAGCGAGCGCTCCAGGACGCGGGCGCCCTCCTCGAGCATCAGCTCGGTGTCGACGTCGGCGGCCACCTTGATCGAGGCGTCGTGCTCCCAGGTGCGGTAGGGGTCGGACCAGCCCTCGACCCGGTAGGTCCAGCGGCCGGGGGTGTCCGCCTTGACGGTCACGGCCCAGTGGTCGAGCCCGGCCGAGACGAGCCGCATGGGCAGCTGCTGCTCGGTGCCGTCGGGCGCGGTCAGCACGCATGTGGCGTTGACCGCGTCGTGACCCTCGCGGAAGACGGTCGCGGTGACCTCGAACTCCTCACCCACGACGGACTTGGCGGGTCTGGCCCCGCAGTCGACCGCGGGAGCGACGTCGAGGACAGGGATGCGCCCGACCGGGCGCTGGGCAGTGGGCAAGGGGCTCGCTGTCACGGGCACGACGCTACTCGTTTCGTCGCGGCGCGCATCCGTTGCCCGGAGGCTGGATGGGCGTGCCGGTCGGCTGCGGCGGCCGTCACCGATGGCCGCGGCGGCAGGGCATGTTGCAAGAAATGTGCAAGCGTTGCAAGAAACTGACAAACCGGCGGACCTGCCCTTACCCTTGCCGACCGTGAAGGCCATCCGTCGCTTCAGCGTCCGCACCGTCCTCCCCGAGCGCATCGCCGCCCTCGGTGACCTGGCCAGCAATCTGCGCTGGTCCTGGCACCCGACCACCCGGGACCTGTTCTCCGGGATCGACCCGGCCCGCTGGGCCAAGGTCCGCAAGGACCCGGTGCGGCTCCTGTCGGCCCTGTCGGCCGACGAGCTCGAGGCGCTCGCCGCCGACGCGGCCTTCGTGGCCAAGGTCGACGAGGCCGCCGCGGACCTGGGCCGCTACGTCACCGAGCCGCGCTGGTACCAGGACTGGGCCGCCTCCGTCGAGGGCGGCGCCCCCCGCGCCATCGCCTACTTCAGCCCGGAGTTCGGCATCACCGAGGTGCTGCCGCAGTACTCCGGCGGCCTCGGCATCCTCGCCGGTGACCACCTCAAGTCCGCCTCTGACCTCGGTGTCCCGATCGTCGGCGTCGGCCTGTTCTACAAGACCGGCTACTTCAAGCAGTCGCTCAACCTCGACGGCTGGCAGCAGGAGACCTACCCCGTCCTCGACCCCGACGGCCTGCCGCTCTCGCT
>NZ_DASVZH010000152.1:0-2465 GCF_036391795.1 Oryzihumus sp. | reverse complement strand
AGCCGCCGCCCTGGCCACCGCGCCCGGCGCCGGAGCCCTGGCCGGCACGGCCACGACCGCCGCCGGAGCGGGCGCCCGAGCCCGACCGGGGAGCAGGGTTGGTGACCGGGGCCACCGGGGCGGGGCTGTCGACGAACACCCGCTCGCCCGGCGCCAGCTCACGCAGCAGCGGGTGCTCGGCGTCGATCCTGGTCGTCGTCGGCTTGATCCCGGCCTTGCGGGTCAGGTCGCGCACGTCACGGACCTGCTCGTCGGTCATCAGCGTCACGACGGTGCCCTCGGCGCCCGCGCGGGCCGTGCGGCCGGAGCGGTGCAGGTAGGCCTTGTGCTCGGTCGGCGGGTCGGCGTGGATGACCAGGCTGACGTCGTCGACGTGGATGCCGCGGGCGGCGATGTCGGTGGCGACCAGGGTGCGCGCCGAGCCGGAGTGGAACGCGTCCATGTTGCGGGTGCGGGCGTTCTGGGACAGGTTGCCGTGCAGCTCGACGGCGGGCACGCCGCTGGCGTTGAGCTGCTTGGCCAGCTTCTTGGCACCGTGCTTGGTGCGGGTGAACACGACCGTGCGGCCGGGCGCGGCGGTCAGGTCGACCAGAACCGGCAGGCGCGACTCCGGCTGCAGGTGCAGCACGTGGTGGGTCATGGTGTTGACCGGCGACTGGGCCGAGTCGGCGCTGTGCGTCACCGGGTTGCTCAGGTAGCGCTTGACCAGCACGTCGACGCCGGCGTCGAGCGTGGCCGAGAAGAGCAGTCGCTGACCGCCCTTGGGGGTGCGGTCCATGAGCCGGCGCACGCCGGGCAGGAAGCCGAGGTCGGCCATGTGGTCGGCCTCGTCGAGCACCGTGATCTCGATGGCGGACAGGTCGGCGTGGCCCTGGCCGACGTGGTCCTCGAGCCGGCCGGGGCAGGCGACGAGGACGTCGACACCGGCACGCAGGCCGCTGATCTGCGGGTTTGGTCCGACCCCGCCGAAGACCGTGAGCGTCTTGAGGCCGAGCGCCGCGGCGAGCGGCGCCATCGCGGTCTCGATCTGGGTGGCCAGCTCGCGGGTGGGCACGAGGATCAGCGAGCGCGGCTTCTTCGGCTGGCGCCGGGTGTTGCTCTGCGACAGGCGGGTCAGCAGCGGCAGCAGGAAGCCGTAGGTCTTGCCCGACCCCGTGCGGCCGCGGCCGAGCACGTCACGCCCGGCGAGGGAGTCCGGCAGCGTCGCCGCCTGGATCGGGGTGGGGGTGGTGATGCCCGACTCCGCGAGGATGCGGGTCAGGGAGGTGGGCACGCCGAGGTCGGCGAAGGTGTGCGTGGACAAAGGGTTACTCCGCAAAGTCAAAGGGACGTTCTGCCCGGCGCAGACCATGCAGGTCGCGGCGCGTTGGCGATCGACGTCTGAAGGCGGTCCGAGGCAGAACTGTGCGGACCGCGGCCCCAGTCTACGGGCATGGCGCGACAGGATCGGCACCATGGCGTCGCCGCCGCGCGCCGCGGCCCGCTCGATCGCCACCTCTACGACTCTCTAGCAGTATCCCGATACTCACCTAGCGAGCCTCATCGAGGCCCATCGAGGCCCTTCGCGCCGCCGCCACTGCCGGCGTCAGGACGCGGCCCGCAGGCGGCGCAGCATCCGCGCGTCGCTGAAGCCGACCGCACGCGCGACCGACTCCTGCGTCCAGCCCTGGCCGGCCCGCGCCTCGGCCCGCTCCAGTCGCAGGGTCTGCTGGTAGCGCAGCGGGGTGAGCCCGGTCGCCGCGACGAACGCCCGGGTCAGCGTCCGCTCGCTCACCCCGAGGTCCGCGGCCAGCGCGGTCAACGGGAGCGGCTCGGCATACCGGTCGTCGATGACTTCCTGGGCGCGGTGCACCAGGTGGGCGAGGTGGTCGCGGTGGCGCAGCATGGCGCTCTCCTGGGGCGCGGTGCCGTTGCGGCGGGCCGCAACCACGAGCGCTCGCGCGGTGCGGGCGGCCACGGCGGGGCCCTGGTCGACGGCCAGCAGGTGCAGCGCGAGGTCGATCCCGCTGGCGATGCCCGCGGAGGTGTGGATGCGTCCGTCGCTGACATGGAGGACGTCGCGGACCACGTCGACGCGCGGGTAGCAGCGTGCGAGCTCGTCCTGGATCTCGTGGTGCGTGGTGGCGCGGCGGCCGTCGAGCAGGCCGGCCTCGGCGAGGGCGAAGGCCCCCGCACAGACGCTGACGACCTTGCCCCCGGCGGCGTGGTGGGCAATCACGCCGCCGCGGGCGACCTCGGGCAGGGCCCGGCCGGCCTGAGCGTCGTCCGGGACGTGCCACCCCGGGACCACGACGTAGTCGCGGGGTGACAGGTCCGGCCACGCCGTGCCCGCGGACAGGCCCAGGCCCTGGTGGCTGGGCACGAACGGCCGGTCCGCGACATAGGTGAGCCGGTACTGCCCGCCGTACTCGCCCGCCTCGGAGAAGACCTGCGCCGGACCGGCGACGTCGAGCAGCTCCACTCCT
>NZ_DASVZH010000151.1:0-2741 GCF_036391795.1 Oryzihumus sp. | reverse complement strand
CAGGAGCTCGTTGAAGGTCGAGTCCGCGGCGTCGAGGACGACGCCGAAGAGCTGGTCCAGGTATGCCGTGCTGACCCCTTCCAGCGGCACCCGCCCGGTGACGTAGACGTCGCCGGACCGGTCGATGCCGTAGGCCAGGCCGGGCAGCTTGAGGTTCTTGCGCAGCAGGTAGCGGTAGAAGGCCTCGTGGTTCTCGTCGGGGTTGCGCACCACGAACGCCGACACCGACAGCGACTGCTCCCCGACCACGACCGAGGCCACGGTCTTGAGCTTCTTCTCCCCGGGCAGGGTGACGACGAGCTCGCCGTCGCGGCCGCCGAGCTCGTGCTCGATGCCGGCGTCGGCGAGGTAGGCGTCGACGACGTCGAGGACCTTCTGCTGCTCGGCCGTGGTCACGGGATCACCGCCGCGGGGATGCCGGCCAGCACGCGGGCGTCCTCGATCGGGGACGCCGTGCGCGCGGCGTGCGCCTCGGCGTAGACCTCGACGAGGCGCTCGGTGGTGTGGTCCCAGCTGAACTGGGCGGCGTGGCGGACCGCGGTGCGGGACAGGTCGGCCCGGCGGACGGGGTCGGTGATGAGGGACTCGATGGCGTGGCTCCAGTCGGTCGTGTCGTGGCCGTCGACGAGGATGCCGCTGTCGCCGACGGCGGTGGGCAGGCCGCCGACCGCGGCCGCGACGACGGGGGTGCCGCAGGCCTGCGCCTCGACGGCGACGAGGCCGAAGGACTCGCTGTAGGAGGGGACCGCGACCAGGTCGGCGGCGCGATACCACTGGGCCAGCCGCTCGCGGGCGGCCGGCGGGACGAAGCGCACCTGCGGGGTGATGCCGAGCTTGTCGGCCAGCTTCTGCAGCGCCTTGGGCTTGGCGAGGCCGGAGCCGCTGGGGCCGCCGACAACCGCGACGACGAGGTGCTCGCGCAGCGCGGGCCGACGAGCGAGCAGGTCGGCGGCGGCCTTGAGCAGCACGTCGGGGGCCTTGAGCGGCTGGATCCGGCCGACGAAGAGCAGCACGTGGGCGTCGGCCGGCAGGCCGAGCTCGGCGCGGGCGGCGGCGGTGTCGCCGGGGGTGAACGTGCCCAGGTCGACACCCGGCGGCACGACCCGGACCCGGGCGGGGTCGGCGTCGTAGAGGTCGATGAGCTCGCGGGCCTCGCCCTCGGTGTTGGCGACCAGCCGGTCGGCGGCCTCGACGACCTGCGCCTCGCCGATCTCGCGGCCGGTGGGCTCGGGGGTGTCGCCCTTGGCCAGGTGGGTGTTCTTGACCCGGGCCATGGTGTGCATGGTGTGCACGAGCGGCACCCGCCAGCGGTCGGCGGCGAGCCAGCCGACCTGCCCGGAGAGCCAGTAGTGGGAGTGGACCAGGTCGTACCACCCCTCGGGGCGGGCAGCCTCGGCGCGCATCACGCCGGCGGCGAAGGCGCACAGCTGCCCCGGCAGGTCCTCCTTGCCCAGCCCCTCGTAGGGGCCGGCGGTCACGTGCCGGACCTGCACCCCGGGCACCAGCTCGACCTCGGGCGGCAGGCCGCCGGTCGTGGCCCGGGTGAACACCTCGACCTCGATGTTGCGGGCAGCCAGCCGCTTGGCGACCTCGACGACGTAGACGTTGAGGCCTCCGGCGTCACCGGTGCCGGGCTGCTCCAGCGGTGAGGTGTGCACGCTGAGCATGGCCACCCGGCGGATCGGTGCGGCACCCGGCATACGTTCGTTCTCCTTGCCCACGGGCCGTGGTCGAGGGCCCGACGCCCGAGTCTGCCACGCGACGCCGTCAGCGGCCGCGCGTCACCAGACCGTCAGACGGAACGTGGAGGACCACACATGTATTTCGCCGCGCCCGTCGTGGCGCAGGTCGATCGCGGTCGGGGCGGGGCTGTCGATCGCCACGATGCTGCCCAGGCCGGTGGCGAGCGCCGGCTCGCCCGGCCCGGTCGCCGGCTGGAACCACCACGTGCTGCCGCCGAGGTCCTTGGCCGGCAGCCGGGGGGTCAGCCCGCGGGTGCCGGGGTGGCGCCAGGTGTGCAGCACGAGCAGGTCGGCGCCCTCGATGCGGAAGGTCAGCTCGACCCCGTCCCCGACCCGGCGGGCCCAGATGGTCGCCGGCATCGCGTGGGTGTCGTCGAACGCGACTCCGTGGAAGGTCGCCCCGGCCTGGTTGAAGTCGACCGAGGTGAACCGGATGTGGTCGACGGTGCCGGTGACGTGCTCCTGCCAGCCGTCCCGGGTCCGGGTCACGGTGCCGAAGCCCGCGGTGACCGGCGCGGCGATGCGCACCGTCTGGAACAGCGTGGCGTCCTGCCGCTGGACGCGGATCCCGTCGGAGTACATCGAGACGGTCAGGCCCTGGCCCAGCGTGACGATGCCGCGCACCGGCTCGTGCGCGCTGAGCAGGCCGGGCTTGATGTCGACGACGCCGTGGTCGGGCTTGGCGAGGGCGGGCGCCAGCCGGCTGGCCCCGAGGGCGGCCAGCGCGAGCAGGACCACGGTGAGCAGCACCATGCTCCGGCTCCGAACGCCCACACCCCTGGCCACCGCGTCACCCTAAGACACGCACCTGTGCACCTCGGGGCGCGCCACGGGCGCGCGGTGTGCCATGTGGCCGGGTGCGGGGCACGGCATACCCTGCGGGGCGTGGCAGCGAGGCGACCGGTCGGCACCATCACCCGGGGCACGACCAACCCCAACCGGCTGCGCCGGGTCGACCGCTGGCTGGCCGGTCCGCAGGCGTGGCGGCTGCGGCGCTCG
>NZ_DASVZH010000150.1:0-3897 GCF_036391795.1 Oryzihumus sp. | reverse complement strand
GCCTCGAACTTGTAGCCCAGGCCGCGCACGGTGACGATGAAGCGCGGGTTGGCCGGGTCGGGCTCGACCTTGGCGCGCAGCCGCTTGACGTGGACGTCCAGCGTCTTGGTGTCGCCCACGTAGTCGCTGCCCCACACCCGGTCGATGAGCTGCATCCGGGTCAGCACACGGCCGGCGTTGCGCAGCAGCATCTCGAGCAGCTCGAACTCCTTGAGCGGGAGCGCGGTCTGCGTGCCGTTGACGGTGACGACGTGCCGCTCGACGTCCATGCGCACCGGGCCGGACTCCAGCGTCGAGGGCATGAGGTCCTCGGGCTCGTGGCCGCGGCGCAGCACGGCCTTGACCCGGGCGAGCAGCTCGCGGCTGGAGTAGGGCTTGGTGACGTAGTCGTCGGCGCCGAGCTCGAGGCCGACGACCTTGTCGATCTCGCTGTCCTTGGCGGTGAGCATGATGACCGGCACGCTGGAGCGCTGCCGCAGCGCCCGGCAGACGTCCTCGCCGGACAGGCCGGGCAGCATCAGGTCGAGCAGCACGAGGTCGGCGCCGCTGCGCTCGAACTCCTCGAGCGCCTCCGGACCGGTCTCGGCGATGGCGACCTCGTAGCCCTCCTTGCGCAGCAGGTAGGACAACGGGTCGGAGAAGGACTGCTCGTCCTCGACCACGAGGATGCGCGTCATCGGGTGACCTCTCGGGTGACAGGGGCGGCCGGCGCCGCCTCGGTGTTCGGTGAGCTGTTCGGTGAGCTGTGGGTGTCGGCGGCGGACTCGGGCGCGGCGGGCAGCCGCATGGTGAACGTCGACCCGCGGCCCTCCTCGCTCCACACCGTGACCTCGCCGCCGTGGTTGGCGCACACGTGCTTGACGATGGCCAGCCCCAGGCCGGTGCCGCCCGTGGCCCGGGAGCGCGCGGGGTCGACCCGGTAGAACCGCTCGAAGATCCGCTGCTGCTCGTCCTCGGGGATGCCCTGGCCCTGGTCGCTGACCGCGATCTCGACGATGCCGTGGTCGGCGTCGTGGACCGCGACGGCGACCTTGGTGTCGTTG
Source organism: Oryzihumus sp. (assembly GCF_036391795.1). Classification (GTDB taxonomy): domain Bacteria; phylum Actinomycetota; class Actinomycetes; order Actinomycetales; family Dermatophilaceae; genus Oryzihumus. The sequence continues at coordinate 2,854 of NZ_DASVZH010000150.1, read as the reverse complement.
CCGGAGTAGGCGATGGCGTTGCCGACGAGGTTGGCCACCGCGGTGATCAGCAGCTCGCGGTCGCCGAAGACGTGGACGCCCTCGTCGAGGGCGGTGGCGATCTCGATGCCCTTGGCGTCGGCGACCAGACGCGAGCGCTCGACGGCCTCGGCCGCCACCTCGGCCACGTCGACGATGACCGGCTCGTGCAGCGTGTCGGCCACCTGCAGGCGGCTCAGGTCGACGATCTCCTGGACCAGCCGGGTCAGTCGGGTGGCCTCCACCCGCATCCGCTGGGCGAAGCGCTCGACCGCCTCGGGGTCGTCGGCCGCGCCCTCGACCGCCTCGGCGAGCAGGGCCAGCCCGCCGACCGGGGTCTTGAGCTCGTGGCTGACGTTGGCGACGAAGTCGCGGCGGATCTCCTCGACCCGGCGGGCCTGGGTGCGGTCGTCGAGCAGGAGCAGCACGTAGGAGCCGCCGAGCGGGGCGACCCGCACGCCCATCGTCAGGCGGCCGCGGCCCAGCGGCCCGCGCGCCAGCTCCAGCTCGGACTCGCGGATCACGCCGTCACGGCGGACCTGCCGGGCCAGGTGGCGCAGCTCGGCGTGCACCAGCTCGGTCTCGCGGACCAGGCCGAGCGCCACGGCGGACGGGCTGGCCTTGACCACGGCGTCGGCGGAGTCCACGACGATGCCGCTGGAGCGCAGCACGGCGAGCACGTCGGCGACCCCGGCCGGAAGGTTCGGCTGCGGGGCCGGCGGCGTGACCAGGTGCTGGGAGCGCTCGGACAGGCGTAGGGCGAGCATCGCGACCGCCCCCACCAGGAGGCCGCCCACGCCTCCGAGGATCGCTGCGGTCGTGGCATCCACGATGCTCAGGATAGGCATGGCGCAAGGGTGCGTCGGCCGGGTGAACATGGGCTGACCACGCACGAAGCCAAGAGTTCACCTGAGATCCCGCGCGAGTTCACCCCGTGGTGCGAGGCTGGGCGAGCACGTGCGACGTCTCGTGCTGTCACGGCACACCGACGTGCCTGGCACGGGGCGTCGCCCCGGACACCGGAAAGCCAAGGGACCATGCGCGACGCGTTTCACGAGGACCTCGACAAGATCTCCGACGACCTGGTGGAGATGACCCGCCTGGCCGGCTCGGCCATGGCGCGAGCCACGACGGCGCTGCTCGACGCGGACATCCACCTCGCCGAGGGCGTCATCGCGGCGGACCACGAGATCGACCAGATCCGCCGCGAGCTCGACGACCGCTCGATCGACCTGCTCGCCCGCCAGCAGCCGGTGGCCACCGACCTGCGGATGGTCGTCACGGCGATGCGGATGAGCGCCGACCTGGAGCGGATGGGCGACCTGGCCCGGCACGTGGCGAAGGTGGCGCGGCTGCGCTACCCGCAGTCGGCGATCCCGCCGGTGCTGCGCGCCAACGTGCTCCAGATGGGCCAGGTGGCCGAGCGGATCGTGGCCAAGGCCGGCTCGATCATTGCCAGCAAGGACATCGACGCCGCGGTCGAGCTCGAGCGCGACGACGACGAGATGGACCGCCTGCACCGCGAGATCTTCAACCAGCTCATGAGCGGCAAGTGGGAGTTCGGGACCGAGGCGGCCGTGGACGCGACGCTGGTCGGCCGCTACTACGAGCGCTTCGCCGACCACGCGGTGTCGGTGGCCCGCCGGGTCGTCTACCTCGTCACCGGCGAGTGGCACACCGAGGCCGAGCTCGACGGCGAGGAGTAGACCCCCACAGCAACAACAGGTATGCCGCGCACCCACCGGGGTGCGCGGCATACCTGTGTGTGGGGCTGGGTCAGCGGCCCTGGTTGGCGACGGCCTCCGCGGCGGCCCTGGCGGCCTCGGGGTCGAGGTACTCGCCGCCGGGCACCTCCGGCTTGAGGTCCTTGCCGAGGCGGTAGACCAGCGGCATGCCGGTGGGGATGTTCAGGCCGGCGATGTCGGTGTCGCTGATGCCGTCGAGGTGCTTGACGATGCCGCGCAGGCTGTTGCCGTGGGCCGCGACCAGCACGGTGTTGCCCTCCAGCAGGTCGGGCACGATCGCGCTCTCCCACCAGGGCAGCATCCGGGCGATGACGTCCTTGAGGCACTCGGTGCGCGGGGCGTCGTCGCCGAGCCCGGCGTAGCGCACGTCGTGGGCCTGGCTGAACTCGTCGTCGGGGTCGATCGGCGGCGGCGGCACGTCGAAGGAGCGGCGCCAGAGCATGAACTGCTCCTCGCCGTAGGTCTCCAGGGTCTGCTTCTTGTCCTTGCCCTGCAGCGCGCCGTAGTGCCGCTCGTTGAGGCGCCAGGACCGGCGCACCGGGATCCAGTGCCGGTCGGCGGCGTCGAGCGCGAGGTTGGCGGTGTTGATCGCCCGGCGCTGCAGCGAGGTGTGCACCAGGTCCGGCAGCAGGCCGCTCTCCTTGAGCTGCTCGCCGGCGCTGACGGCCTCGGCGCGGCCCTTGTCGGACAGGTCGACGTCGACCCAGCCGGTGAAGAGGTTCTTGGCGTTCCAGACGCTCTCGCCGTGACGCAGCAGGACAAGGGTGAAGGTCATGCGGGCGAGTCTAGGGGCCCCGCCGCGGCGGCCTCAGGTGGCGTCCTGCTCCTCGAGCAGGTGCCGGAACGCCTCGAGGTTGCGGGTGGACTCCCCCCGCGAGATGCGCCACGCCCACTCCTTCTTCATCGACTCCAGGAAGCCGAGGGCCAGGAGCTCGTTGAAGGTCGAGTCGGCGGCGTCGAGGACGACGCCGAAGAGCTGGTCCAGGTATGCCGTGCTGACCCCTTCCAGCGGCACCCGCCCGGTGACGTAGACGTCGCCGGACCGGTCGATGCCGTAGGCCAGGCCCGGCAGCTTGAGGTTCTTGCGCAGC
>NZ_DASVZH010000149.1:0-7083 GCF_036391795.1 Oryzihumus sp. | reverse complement strand
TGTGGACGCGATCTGCATCGACCGCGGCGGCGCGATCCTCGGCCGGGCCGCGCCGCGCGGACCACGCTGACCCGACCGACCGGGCCGGCCGCGCCGACCACGCTGACCGGGCCCACCGGGCCGACCGCACCGACCAGAGTGACCGCACCGACCAGACTGGACGCACCGACCCGGCATACCTCTCGAGCGCAGATGGCCCTCCCGCCAGGGTGACGATCCGGGTCCCGGGTGAGGTCGGCGGCCCGCTCGGACCACCCACGACCCTCACGACTCCTCGTGACCGGGGGCGCACGCACCAGGCCCGTCGCCGCTGCGCTCCCGGCCGGGTGAGTACAGGTAGCTGTCGCCGAACTGCTCGGCCCCGAGCACCCGGCCCACGAGGATGACGGCGGTGCGCCGGATGCCGGCCTCGCGGACCTGACCGGCGATGTCCGCCAGCGTGCCGCGCAGCACCACCTCGTCCGGCCGGCTGGCCATCGCCACCACGGCCGCCGGGCACTGCGCCCCGTAGTGCGGGACCAGCTCGGCCACCACCTGGTCGACCAGGTGCGTCGCCAGGTGCAGGACGACCAGGGCGCGGCTTCGGCCGAAGGTCGCCAGGTCCTCCCCGTCCGGCATCGCGGTCGCGCGCTGGGCCAGCCGGGTCAGGACCACGCTCTGCCCAACAGTGGGCACGGTCAGCTCCCGGCCCAGGGCCGCCGCCGCGGCGGCGAACGCGGGCACGCCCGGCACCATCTCCCAGGGCACGCCCGCCGCGTCCAACCGGCGCACCTGCTCGGCCACGGCGCTGTAGATCGACAGGTCACCGGAGTGCAGCCGGGCCACGTCCAGCCCGGCCTCGTGGGCGGCCACGAGCTCGGCCGTGATCTCGTCCAGGTCCAGTCCCGCGGTGTCCACCAGGCGGGCACCGGGCGGGCACTGGGCCAGCAGCTCGGGTGGCACCAGGCTCCCGGCATACAGGCAGACCGGCGAGGCTGCGACGATCCGCTGCCCTCGCACCGTGATGAGGTCGGCGGCGCCGGGGCCGGCGCCGATGAAGTGGACGGTCATCGGGCCACCGGCTTCACGACCGCCCACTGCGTGACCGGCATCCCTGCGCGCCAGCCGGTGAACCCGCCGACCGGCACCGCATGCGAGACCGCCACCCGGGTCAGCTCCCCTCCGTGGGCGGCGTACCACCGGGCGAGCAGTGCCTCGGACTCCAGCGTGACGGTGTTGGCGACCAGCCGGCCGCCGGGGCGCAACGCGGACCAGCAGGCCTCCAGCAGACCGGGGGCGGTGAGGCCGCCACCGACGAACACCGCATCCGGCGCCGGCAGGCCATCAAGGGCCCCAGGCGCCGCACCCGTCACGACCCGCAACCCCGGCACGCCCAGACGAGCGGCGTTCCCGATGATGCGCGCCGCGCGGTCAGGGCGGGTCTCGACCGAGACGGCACGACAGGTGCGGTGCGAGCGCAGCCACTCGATCGCGATGCTGCCTGACCCGCCTCCGACGTCCCAGAGCAGCTCTCCCGGCGCCGGGGCGAGCGCCGCCAGGGTCACCGCCCGCACCTCCCGCTTGGTCAGCTGGCCGTCGTGGTCGTACGCCTCGTCCGGCAGGCCCGGAACCAGCGACAGGCGCGGCTCCACGGTCCCCTCGCGAGAGCGCCGACAGCCCACCGCCACGACGTTCAGCGCCGCTCCCGGCGGAGCCACCCACGTGGCGGCCACACCCTCCACCCGCTGCTCGTAGGTCGAGCCCAGCTGCTCGAGCACGACGACCTCGCTGGCACCGAAACCCCTGTCCCGCAACAGGTCTGCTACCGCCGCCGGCGTCGAGGCGTCGGCGCTGAGGACCAGCAGCCGCACCCCGTCGTGGAGCTCACGAGCCACCGCCGACACGGGGCGACCGACCGCGCTCACCACCGTCGTGTCCTCCACCGGCCACCCCAGCCGGGCGCAGGCCAGCGAGACCGAGGAGGGGTGGGGCACCACGCGCACCGCCTCGCTCCCCAGCTCCTCGACGAGCGCCCGGCCGATGCCGAACCACATCGGGTCGCCGCTGGCGAGCACCACCAGCCCCGCCGCGCGGTGCTCGGCCACGAGACAGCCGAGCGCAGGGCGCAGGGGCGTGGGCCAGGCGACCCGGAGCGCCTGCACGTCCTCAGGGAGCAGGTCCAGCTGGCGGCGCGCCCCCAGCACCACCCCGGCGCACCCCAGCGCCCCCCGCGCGGACGAGGCCAGCCCGGCCCAGCCGTCCGCGCCGATCCCGACCAGCGTGACGGCCCGCCCGCCCGCACCGTCCACCAGAGGGTCACCCTGACTCTCCACCTGAGGTCGAGACTGTGGGGTGGGGTCTGTCAAGCGCACGACGGCACCGGCCTTCCTCGAGGTGTCCACGCCTCGGGTCAAAGGTCAATCTCGGTCGACGGCCGCAGTTCCTGGCTCACGCGCGAACGCGCCCACAGTGGCGGGACCGCCCCGGACTGGACCACACGGCATACCGCGTGGCCGGCACCGGAGTTCCTGCCGCACCGTCGAAGGTGTCCGGCGAGCCTATCCGCACCCTGTCCCGGGCTCCCCCGGCAGGCGTACCCTCGTGCAATGGCGACCGCCACTCAGGGCACGCCCGCCGTCGGCTGGGACGGTCACCTGCTCCTGCTGCACCGCAGCGAGGCCGAGCGCGGCGACGCGGTGGCCGAGTGGGTCCGGCACGGCCTCGAGTCCGACGAGCGGGTCATCTACGCCGAGCGTCCCGAGGAGTCCCCGGAGCGCAGCCTGCTCGGGGTCCTGCACCAGCGCGGCCTCGACACCTCAACGGCGGTGGACGAGGGTCGGCTCGTGGTCCTGCCGGTCGGCGACTTCTACCCCCGCGAGGGGCAGGCGGCGCTCGTGGACCGGGCCCTCGACGAGGGGTTCCGCCGCGTCCGCCTGTCCGCCGAGGCCCGCGTGGCGCTGAGCAAGGTGGCCCAGGACGACTACGAGCACTACGAGGACGCCATGGACGTGCTCTGCGCGACCCGGCCGGTGTCCGCGCTGTGCCAGTACGACCAGGGCAGCACCACCGGCTGGTGGCTGCGCCGCGCCACCGGCTCCCACCTCGGCGGCCTGCGCGAGACCCAGCTGCGCAGCACGCCCGCGGAGAGCGGTCTGTGCCTGGTCGGCAGCGTCGACCTCAGCAACGACCGGGTGCTCGAGGCGGTGCTCCAGCAGGCGACCGGGCCGCACGGCGAGCCCGGCGCCGCCAACCCCGAGGACGACCTGCTCTGGCTCGACGTGCGCGACCTCGACTTCATCGACGTCGCGGGCTGCCGGGCGCTGGCCCGCTCCACCGAGCGCTTCCGTCGCGGCGGTGGCGGCGTGGTCCTGGTGGCACCGAAACCGGTCGTCGACCGCACCCTGCACCTCATGGGGGTCGACGAGATGCCGGGTGTCGCGGTGGTCACGGGCCGGCCATGACCCCGGCCCTCGAGGGCCTGGCGCACAACGCCCTCATCCACGCCTCCGACGACGAGCTCCTCGCGGCCGCCGTGCCGTTCCTGCGCGAGGGGCTGACAAGTGGCGGAGCGGCCGTCGCCGTCTGCAACGAGCACCAGTGCGGCCTCCTCTCCGACGCCCTCGGCGACAACCGCCTGCAGCTGCTCCCCGGCGGCGGGCAGTACCGCCGCAGCACGATGGCCCTCGACGGCTACCGCCGGATGATGGAGGACGCCCTCGAGGAAGGCGTGAGTCGCGTCTGGCTGGTGAGCGACACCGACTTCGGCCAGAACCCGCTCCTGTGGCAGGAGTGGGCGCGCTACGAGGCCTACGTCAACCGTGCTCTCGCCGCGTTCCCGCTGACCACCCTGTGCCTGTATGACGCGCGCCGGCTCCCGGAGCAGGCCCTCCGCTACGGGCGGATGACCCACCCGCGGGTGCGCTCGGGCACGGCCTGGGAGCCGAACCACGACTACCTCGACCCCGATGCGTTCAACCGGGCCATGCCGCCGGCGGACGAGCAGATCGAGGCGACCCCGTCGATGCGCGCGGTGCTGCACGACCGGATGGCGCTGTCCCAGCTGCGGGAGGACTTCCGCCGGGCCATGCGGCTGGTCGGCACCGACCCTGAGGCCTCGGAGGAGTTCATCGCCGCGTTCAGCGAGGTGGCCGCGAACGCTTTGGTGCACGGCCTGCCGCCGGTGTGGGTGCGTCTGTGGGCCGAGCCGCAGCGACTGGCCTGCACGGTGAGCGACCACGGGTCGGGCTTCGCGGACGACTTCGCCGGCTACCTGCCGGAGGATCCCTACGGCCTGGCCGCCTCGGGCCGCGGGCTCTGGCTTGCCCGCATGCTGTGCGACCGCGTCGAGATGTGGTCGGATCCGGCAGGATTCACGGTGAGGCTGTCCACCTGGCCCGACTGACCCCGACGAAGGAGCCCGTCCCGTGATCATTCTCGCCGGCTACATCCCCACCCCCGAGGGCCTGGCGGCCGTCGACGCCGCCATCGCGCAGGCGCAGCGCGACGACGCCCGGCTCGTCGTCGTCAACGCCGTGCACCACGGCAACTACGCCGACCCCAACTTCGCCGAGGGCCGCGACCTCGACGCCCTGGAGAAGCAGCTCGCGGCCTCCGGCGTGCCCCACGAGGTCCGCCAGCCCACCGAGGACACCGCTGCCGGCGACTCCATCCTCGCCGCGGCCCGGGAGGTCGGCGCCGACCTGATCGTCATCGGCCTGCGCCGCCGCTCCCCCGTCGGCAAGCTCATCACCGGCAGCACGGCGCAGCAGATCCTGCTCGAGGCCGAGTGCCCGGTGCTGGCGGTCAAGCCGCCGGCCTGAGCGGCGGGACGCCCGCCGGGCTCAGCCGTCGAGGCCCATCACCGCGCCGAGCGCCGCGGTGTCGAGGTGCTCCTCGACCGCGTCGGCGAGCCGGTCCAGCATCGCCTCGCGCCGCGCGGCGAAACCCGGCGCGCTGGTCTGCGGCGCCCAGGCGACCCCGGCCTGCCGTGCTACCTCGGTGAGGAACGCGCGCCGGAAGCCGTCGGACTCGAACGCCCCGTGCCACGTCGTGCCGTGCACCGAGCCCCGGCTCCACCCGTCGAGGAACGGGCTCACCCCGGTCGCGTCCGCCGTCAGCGTGGCACTCCCGTGGTGGATCTCGTATGCCGTGACCTCCTGCCCGCGCCACTCACCGCGGGGCGTCCCCAAGGTCTTCTCCGGCGCGAAGGTCACCCGCGTGGGCAGCAGCCCGAGGCCGGGAACCGTTGTGGCAGAACGCGACTCGACGGCGGCGCAGTCGTCGACCACCTCGGCGAGCATCTGGTAGCCACCACAGATCCCGAGCACCGGACGGCCCGCGGCGGCCCGGGCCAGGACCGCGTCGGCCAGACCCCGCTCCCGCAGCCACGCCAGGTCTGACAGCGTCGCGCGGGTCCCGGGCAGCACCACGAGGTCGGCGCCCGCGACGACGTCGGGGTCGGCGGTGACGCGCACGTCGACCCCGGGCTCGGCGGCCAGTGCGTCCACGTCGGTGGCGTTGGAGACCCGCGGGAAACGGACCACCGCCACCGACAGGGTCGCCCCCGCCGCCCGCGCGCCGTCCCCTCCGGACCCGCCCGCCCCGCCGGCCCCACCGGACCACCCCGCGATGGCGAGGGCGTCCTCGGAGTCCAGCCACACGTCGTACAGGAAGGGCAGGACCCCGAGCACCGGCCGCCCGGTGCGCTCCTCGAGCATGCGCAGCCCCGGCTGCAGCAGGCCGAGGTCGCCGCGGAACTTGTTGACGACCCAGCCGCGCACGTGCGCCTGGTCGGCCTCGTCGAGCAGGGCGAGCGTGCCGTACATCGCGGCGAACACCCCGCCGCGGTCGATGTCGCCGACGACCACGACCGGCAGGTCGACCGCGCGGGCCAGGCCCATGTTGACGTAGTCGCCCTCGCGCAGGTTGATCTCCGCCGGGCTGCCGGCACCCTCGGCCACGACCACGTCGTGGCGCCCTGCGAGGTCCTCGAACGCCTCGAACGCCTTCTGCGCCAACACCTTTCGTCCCTTGGCCCACTCCCCCGCCCGGAGCTCGCCGAACGGCCGGCCCATGAGCACCACGTGCGAGCGCCGGTCCGAGCCGGGCTTGAGCAGGACCGGGTTCATCGCCGCCTCGGGCACGGCCCGCGCGGCCACCGCCTGCACCCACTGCGCCCGGCCGATCTCCGACCCGTCGGCGCACACCATCGAGTTGTTGGACATGTTCTGCGCCTTGAACGGCGCCACCCGCACGCCCTGCCGGGCCAGCCAGCGGCACAGCCCCGCGGTGACCAGGCTCTTGCCCGCGTCGGAGGTGGTCCCGGCGACCAGCAGCCCCCTAGCCACGTCGCCTCCCGGCCCCGGCAGCGATGACGACCGCCACCGCGAGCGCCGACACGGACACGGCCCGTGACAGGGTCACCGCGCGGCGCAGGTCACGCACCCGCACCTCTCGGCCACCGTCGAGCACGCCACGGTCCTCCTCGGTGTCGCCGTACCGGTTCACGCCCCCCAGCTTCACGCCCAGCGCTCCGGCGAAGGCCGCCTCGACCGGGCCGGCGTTCGGGCTCGGGTGCGCCGCGGCGTCGCGCTGCCACACCCGCCACGCGTCGCCGCCCCGGCCACCGACGAACCGCGCCGTCGCCGTCGCCAGCAGCGCCGCCACCCGGGCGGGGACGAGGTTGGCGAGGTCGTCCAGCCGGGCCGCGGCCCAGCCGAAGCGGTGGTGCCGCGGCGAGCGATAGCCCACCATCGCGTCCAGCGTGTTCACCGCGCGGTAGCCGAGCAGGCCCGGCGCCCCCGCCACGGCACCCCACAGCAGCGGGGCCACGACCGCGTCGGAGGTGTTCTCCGCCAGGGACTCCACGCTCGCCCGGGCCAGCTCGCCGGGTTCCAGGCCGCTCGCGTCCCGCGCGCACAGGTGTGACAGCCGGCGGCGCGCCCCGGTCACGTCGCCCTCGCGCAGCAGCCCCGACATCGCGGCCCCCTCACGCGCGAGCGAGGTGCCGCCGAGCACGCTCCACGTGGCCGCCGCGACGACCGCCGCCTCCCCGACCGCACTGCCGCGCACCAGCCGCTCGCCGGCCCAGCCCAGGCCGGCCGC
>NZ_DASVZH010000148.1:0-19897 GCF_036391795.1 Oryzihumus sp. | reverse complement strand
GAGGACCGCTGTCCCGACGAGCGCGACCGGCCGCGGGCACGCCGCGGCTGGGGGGAGGGCTCGGCGGACATGGGTCTCAGGATAGGTGGCGGCCGGCGTGCCCCTCGACCGAGTTCCGGCCCCACCTGAGGGTTGTCGGGGTCAGGACCCTGACAACCCTTCGCTCAGCGGTGCAGCCAGCCCTCCATCCGCCGGGTCAGGGCCGGCAGGACGAGGTAGGTCATGATCGGCGTGAGCACCACGGTCATGCACAGCACCCGCAGCACCACCGGCCAGTGCACGAGGAGCGCGCCGAGCGTGAGCGTGGCGAGCAGGTTGACGGGGAAGAACGCCATCCAGATGAGCAGCGACTGCTTCCACCGGGGCGGGGGCTTCGGCCCGGCCGGCGCCTCGACCGTCGTGGACTCCGGCGGGTCGAACCAGCCCTCGATGCCGGTGCGGCGCTCGGCGCGGGTGTGCTCGACCAGGCCCTCGCCCGAGCGGAGCCACCACTGCCGCTCCGTGGAGGTCTCCCAGGCGTCCAGGCTCTCGTGGTCGGCGAACCGGTAGAGCATGTGCCACTCGTCGGAGGCGTCCCCCGGACGGACCCACCCGGCGCCGAGGAAGCCGGGGAAGAGCTCGGCCATCGCGGTCCCCGCCCTGACCCAGGCGATCATCTGGGTGGTGTCCCCCGCGGCGACGCGGCGGGTGATGGCGACGGTGACGGGCCCGTCGGCGGTGGGCGGGGCGAGCTCGGTGGGTGCAGTCATGGCGTGCTCCATTGTCCGGGACCGCCCGGGCTGCTCCGGCACCGCAGCGACGTGGTGACCGTCACGCCCGACCCGGCCACGCGGAATACCGAACCAGGCGGTGCGGTTATGCTTCGTCGACAGACAGAGCTGTCTACTCCTGCCCTCGACCGGAAGCGCTGCCGATGACCGCCCACCGCACCCTCGTCCTGCTCGCCCACCCCGACCTGGAGGGCTCGCGCGTCAACGCCCGGCTCGCCGACGCGGTGCGCGACCTCGAGGGCGTCACCGTCCACGACCTCGCCGCGGCCTACCCCGACGGACGCATCGACGTGGCCCGGGAGCAGCAGCTCCTGCTGGAGCACGACACGGTGGTGTGGCAGTTCCCGTGGCACTGGTACTCCGTGCCGGGCGTCCTCAAGTCGTGGATGGACCAGGTGTTGACCTGGGGCTTCGCCTACGGGACCGACGGCACCAAGCTGCGCGGCAAGACGCTGCAGGTCGTCACCTCCACCGGCGGCCCCGAGGCGGCGTACGTCGAGGGTGGCTACAACCGCTTCACCATGGAGCAGCTGATGCGTCCGCTGGACGCCACCGCCTACCTGTGCGGCATGCCGATGGCCGAGCCGATGGTCCTGCACGGCGTCCGCACGATCTCCGACGCCGAGCTGGACCGCAGGGCCCTGCAGTACCGCGCGCTGCTCACCGCCGGTCAGGCCCGCGCCGCCTGACGCAGCCCGGCGAGGACGAGGTCCACCGCGGCGGGCGCCCATCCCGGTGCCACCCGGCCCGCGAGGTGGTCGGCGTAGTACGGACCGAGCAGCGCCGAGACCGCCCCCTCGAGGTCGACCCCGCTGCGCACCTCCCCGGCGGCCACCGCCCGCTCGAGCACCTCGCGGAGCAGCTCGCGCCGGGGCAGGACCGTGCGCTCGCGCAACAGCTGCAGCAGCTCCGGGGCGCGCCCCTCCTCGGCCAGGCAGGTCCCGATGAGGGCCATCCCGTTGACCTGCTCGATCGTCCTCTCGAAGTCCTCCAGGATGGCCACGAGGTCGGCGCGGGTGTCCCCGCTGCCGGCTTCGGTGTGGACCATCCGCATCGCCTCCAGCGCCGCGGTGACCAGGTCGGCCTTGGTCTGCCAGCGCAGGTGGATGGTCGACTTGCTCACGCCGGCCGCGTCCGCCACCAGCTGCAGGGTCATGCGGGCGTAGCCCTCGGTCGACAGCAGGCGCAGGGCCTCACGCAGGATCGCCGCCTCCTTCTCCGGCGACCGTGGACGGCCGGCGGCGCGGGCGGAGGTCTCGGGCATGCGGTCACCATAGGGCCGCGCCGCAGCGCGCCGCCGCGACAGGCCGGACACGTCCGCCCGGCAGGTCACACGACCTGACCGCGCTGACGACTCAGGACCGGACGAAGAGCAGCCGCCAGGTGTCGGGACCTCGCTCGAGGTAGTCGACGGTGAAGGCGCCCGGCGCACGCGCCTCCAGCTGGCGCAGCAGCGGCAGCGGGTCGTGCGGTGCCAGCAGCACCAGGCCCTGGCCGGACTGCACCGAGTCCAGGGCGCCGAAGATCGTCGCGTGTCGGATGGCGTGCGGCACCGCCCGCGCATCGAGCTCCGGGGCCACACCCACCGGGTCGGTCTCGCCGCAGGCACAGCCGCCACCACAACCGCCGACCGCGCCGTGGCTGTGCCCGTCCTGATGGCCGCCGAGCAGCTCGTGCATGCCCTCCAGGGCCTGCGCGAGCGAGGCACCCGGCTCGGCCGCCAGCAGAGGCAGCACCTGCTCGTTCTCCTTGGCCAGGTGGCTCTCGAAGAGCACCTGCAGCGCCATGGCCTGGGCCGCGGCCCGCACCGGGCTGCCCGTCGCCGCCAGGTCGTCCACGAGGGCCACGATGAGCCGGTGCTCGCCGAGCATCGCCTCGACGAGCAGACGGGCGCGGTCGTCCTGATGGGCAAGCGGGTACATCACCTGTTCCTCGGCCAGCGCGTGGGGCACCAGCTCCGTCCGGGCCCACTGCAGCAGCCGCTCACGGGCCGGCTCCGCCGCACCCTTCTCTGCGGCGACGACCAGGCCCTCGACCAGCGCCGCCAGCGCCCCACCCATCTCGGCGTGATGCTGCTTGACAGCCTCCATGGCGGCCGCATCCTGCTCGCTCGAAGCCACGACAACGTTGTTCACGACGCTCCTCCGGTCCACCCCGATCGACGTGGCGGGGCACACCTCAATTTAATACAATTTTTTCCGTGAATAATCCAGATCCGGTGGCCGCGCGGATGGCGGCCGGCTTCGGCCCGGTAGCCCCGTCTCCCGCCGCCCCGCAGCGGCTCACACGTAGCCTCGCCGCGGCCCTGGACCTGCTGGCCGCACAGCCGGCGCCGGCTACCGCGGCCGACCTCGCCTCGCAGGCCGGCCAGCACCGCAACACCATGCGGGGGCATCTCGAGGAGCTGGTGACCGCCAGGCTCGCCACGCGTCGCCGGGCCGACGCCAGGACTCGCGGCCGCCCGGCGTGGCTCTACGCGGCCCGCACCGCCGGGGCCGATCAGCCTGTGGTAGCCCGGGAGTACGCCGGGCTCGCCACGGCTCTGGCCACCCAGCTCGCGCACACCAGCCGTCGCCCCGGCGAGGACGCAGTCCGTGCTGGCGAGACGTGGGGCGCGCAGCTCGCCCAGGCCTCCCCCGGCCAGGTCACGTCCTCGCCCATGGCCCGACGCCGGGTAGTGCGCCTGCTCGGCGGCCTGGGCTTCGCCCCCACGGCCGATGTCCGGGCAACCGTGGTGCGGCTCAGGCGCTGTCCGCTGCTGGAGGCGGCGAGGCAGCAGCCCGACGTGGTCTGCGGCGTGCACCTGGGCATCGTCAGGGGGGCCTTGGCCGACTGGGGCGCGGCCGGCCAGCACGCCGACCTGGTCCCCTTCGCCGAGCCGGGCGCGTGCCTGCTCCACCTTCCTGCGCCGGCAAACGAGGCGACGACGTCATGATCGACGCGGGACGGGCGCCCACGGCATGCTGCGGGGTGACGCGCTGACCGCCGGGCCGCCGCGAACAGGCCGAAGACTCCACCACGCCCGCGCGTGGTGAAGTCTTCGACGTGCCCGGCGGCCAGGCGCCTGAGGTCAGGCGCCCTTGGCGGCGGTGAACCCCTGCTCGAGGTCGGCGAGGATGTCGTCGATGTGCTCGACGCCGACGGCAAGGCGCACCAGCCCGGGCGTCACGCCGGCCGCGAGGCGGTCGCTGTCCGGCCCCTGGGAGTGGGTCGTCGACGCCGGGTGGATGGCCAGCGAGCGCACGTCGCCGATGTTGGCGACGTGGCTGTGCAGGGTCAGCGCCTCGACGAACCGCTTCCCCGCCTCGAGACCGCCCTGGATCTCGAACGCCAGCACGGCGCCGGCGCCCTTGGGGGAATACTTCTGCGCCTTGGCGTAGCTCTCGTGCTCGGGCAGGGAGGCCCACACCACGCGCTCGACCTCGTCACGACCCTGGAGGAACGCCGCGACCTGGCGGGTGTTCTCCAGGTGCCGGTCCAGTCGCAGGCTCAGCGTCTCGATGCCCTGGGCGATGAGGAAGGCGTTGAACGGCGATATCGCCGACCCCAGGTCGCGCAGCAGCTGCACCCGCGCCTTGAGGATGAACGCGAGGTTCGCGCCGAGCGGGCTGCCGACGCCGAGGTCCCGGGCGAAGACGAGCCCGTGGTAGCTCTCCTCCGGGGTGTTGTAGTTGGGGAACTTCTCCGGGTCGCGCCCGTAGTCGAACGTGCCGCCGTCGACGATGACTCCCGCGATCGTCGTGCCGTGGCCGCCGAGGTACTTCGTGGCCGAGTGCACCACCACGTCGGCGCCCCACTCCAGCGGGCGGATCAGGTACGGCGTGGCGATCGTGTTGTCCACCACCAGCGGCACCCCGACCTCGTGGGCGACCCGCGCGACCCCCTCGATGTCGAGCACCTCCGACTTGGGGTTCGAGATCGTCTCGGCGAAGAACAGCTTGGTGTTGGGCCGGACCGCGGCCTTCCACGACTCGATGTCGTTGGCGTCCTCGACGAAGGTGACCTGCAGGCCGAACTTGGGCAGCGTGTGCTTGAGCAGGTTGAAGGTGCCGCCGTACAGGCTCGGGCTCGCCACGACGTGGTCGCCGGCCTCGGCGATGTTGAGGATCGCCAGCGTCTCGGCGGCCTGACCCGAGGCCACCAGCAGCGCCCCCACACCGCCCTCGAGCGAGGCGATCCGCTGCTCCACCGCGTCCTGGGTGGGGTTCATGATGCGCGTGTAGATGTTGCCGAACTCCTTGAGCGCGAACAGGTTCGCCGCGTGCTCGGTGTCCTTGAACACGTAGGAGGTGGTCTGGTAGATCGGCAGCGCCCGCGCGCCGGTCGCCTCGTCGGGCACTTGGCCGGCGTGGATCTGCCGCGTCTCGAAGGACCAGTTCGGGGTCGTGTCAGTCATCGGGTTCCCTTGCCTCTCAGCACTTCTCACGTATGACGAGTGGTCGCGAAAGGTGCGGGGCGCACCTCACGCGAGGTGCGGGGATACCGGGGAGGTGTCTCCGCGCTTGCGGGGCGCCGTCCTGTGACGCACCGCCTGGTCTTCACCCGGGGCACCCCACCGCGGTGGAGGGTTGCCGGTCAGCGAGCCGGGGCTTGGCGCTGACACTCATGACCTGGGATCGACCTTAGGCCGGGCTTCCGGCCCGTGGAACGGCTGTCTCTCATCGCGGACGCCCGTGGGCACGGCTCAGATACCGAGCGCCGAGAGCGTGACGAAGGAGTAGCCGTAGGAGCGCAGCTGGCTGATCACCTGGGGCAGGGCGCCGGCGTCGAGCGTGGTGTGGTCGTCGGGGTTGGACCCGACGTGCATCAGCACGATCTCACCGGGGGTGCGAGCGGCCACCACCCTGGACACCACGGTGCTGACGCTCTGCCCTCCGGAGGTGCCCTTCCAGCCGAGGGTGTCAACGGTCCAGCCGACGGCGACGTAGCCCATGCCGTTGACCAGGGAGAGCGTGTGCGCGGTGTACTCCCCGAACGGGAAGCGGAACAGCGGCTTGGCGCTGCGTCCGGTCACTGCGGTGATCGCCGCGGCCCCGTTGGCCACCTCGGTGCGCACGGCGGCGTCGGACAGCGTGGTCAGGTGCGGGTGCTTGTCGGTGTGGTTGCCGATCCGCCCGTAGGCCGCGAGCTGGCGGGCCAGCGTGGGGAAGGCCCGGACGAAGTCGCCGGTCAGGTAGAAGCTGGCGGGCACGTGCTGGGCCTGCAGCGTGGCCAGGATCGCGGGGACACCGTCCCCGTTGGCGCCGGCGTCGAAGGTCAGCGCGACGACCTTCGACGTGGTGGGAATGCGCGAGACCACGGTGCCGAGCAGGTGTGCCGGCAGCGCGGGGGTCACCGGCCCCGGCGTGGTGCGCGTCGGCGCCGGAGCCGTCGGTCGCGGTGCGCTGGTCGGCCGGGTGGTGACGCTCGCGCGGGTCGACGGGCTGGGCGCACTCGGCCGAACGGTGGGCGTCGGCGTGGGGTGGGCCGTGGTGCTCGTCGCCGGCCCGGACGTGCTGGAACGGCCGGACGTGGTCGGCACACCGGCGGTGGAGGAGGGACCCGTCGCCCCGGTCCCGGAGGAGCCGCAGGCGGCGGTCACGGCGAGGACGGACACGGTGAGGGCCAGCGCCGCGACCTGTCGTGGACTGCGCACCGCCGACCACCTCTCCCCTGGAGTTCCTGGCTCCACGGTGCGCCGGCGGTCACGCGCGCGCGAGAGGCGTACGTCCTCCCGCGCAAGGACTTTGGGCACCCCGGGGCGAGGCAGGCGCCGCAGCCGGGCCAGACGGCATACCGGCGTGTGCCGGGGGGCGCGGCTGACAGCCGACCCGCCACCCGCCATCCTCATCCTGTGACGCTCCCCCGCCACGGCCCGACGTACTCCCCGGGCACGGCCGCGGCCGTGCGGTCGGTGCTGCGCGGCGCCCGGGACGTGTGGCACCGCAACGGCCGCGCGATCCTGACCCGGACGGCCCGGCTGACGTTCGCGGCGGTCGTCGCCTACGTGGTCGCGGTCGCGGTGCTGCACGAGCCGACGCCGCCGCTGACCGGCCCGCTCACGGCGCTGCTGGTGGTGCAGGCGACGTTGTTCTCGACGCTCAACGCGGGGCTGCGCCGCGTCGCCAGCGTGCTCTCGGGGGTGTTGATCTCGGTCGTGCTCACCAACGTCATGGGGCTGACCTGGTGGAGCCTGGGCCTCGTCATCGCCCTGGCGCTGCTCGTCGGGCACCTGGTGCGGCTCGGCGAGCACCTGCTCGAGGCGCCGATCAGCGCGATGCTCATCCTCGGCGTCAGCTCGACCGCGGACGTGGCCGCGTCGTACCGGATCGGCGAGACCCTGGTCGGCGCGGGCGTGGGAATCCTCGTCAACGTGCTGCTGCCGCAGCCGGTGCGCGTCGGCTCGGCGGGTGCCGCCGTGGAGCTGGTCGCCACTGACGCCGCGGCGCTGCTGGACCGCGTGGGCGACGAGCTGCCCGAGGGCGCGAGCCGCGACCAGGCCTACGGCTGGCTGGGCGACTTCCGCGCCCTGTCGCACCGCGTGGACGCCGCGGACCGGGCGATCGTGCAGCTCGCCGAGAGCCGGCGGCTCAACCCGCGGGCGGTCCGGACGGCCGACACCACACCGATCCTGCGCAGCGGCCTGGACGCCCTCGAGCACAGCGTGGTCTCGCTGCGCGCGCTGTTCCGCTCGATCGCCGACGGCCTCCAGGAGGAGGACGCCGGGCCGGAGAACGCCTACACCAGCGAGCTGCTCGGCGCGTTCGGGGCGCTCCTGCACGACCTGGCCGGGTCGCTGCGCGCCTACGGCTCGCTGGTGCGGGCCGAGGCGGACCCGAGCGTGCAGGGGTCCGAGGGAGCGCTGGCCGACGCGCTGGACAGCCTGCGCGAGACGCGGGCGTTCCTCACCGAGCTGCTGCTCGTCGACGCCCGCGAGAGCCCGAACCTGTGGCTGCTGCGCGGGTCACTGCTCGCGGCCGTCGAACGCGTGCTGCGCGAGCTCGACCTCGACGAGCGGCGGCACCGGCGGCAGCAGTGGGAGCGCGAGCAGGCCGAGCGCCGGCGCCGGCTCAGCCGCCGTCCCGCGCGATGAGCTCCTGCGCCCCGGCCTTGGCGTTGGCCCAGCCGTTGAGGTTGTTGCGCACCGTGTTGGCGCTCGGGGCGTCCGCCGTCGCGCGAGCCCACTCGTCGTAGCCGGCGTAGCTGCCGGTCGCGCCGTCCGAGCGCAGGTAGTCCGCGACCGCGGCCACCAGCTGCTCCTGGGACCACCCCCGCCGGTATGCCGTGCGGCCGGCGTTCGTGGGCAGGCCGGCCGCGGTGCAGGCGGCGTTCCAGGAGCCGAAGCGCTGGATGAGCCGGGCGCTGGAGACCCCGTCGTAGTCGCGCCACACGTGCTCGTAGCGCTCGGCGGAGATCGGCGCGCCCACGTCGGCGGCGGCCCGGCGCAGGGCATCGAGCACCTGTCCGTCGGCCATCTCGCGGTGCCGCCCGGCGCCCTCGTGGGTGCCCTCGGTCATGGCGTCTCTCCCCGTCTCCCTCGGCGTCATCGCAGTGCCTCCCCGAGCTGCTCGCGCAGGACCGCGCCGATCGCGTGCATCACCGCGAGCGCCTCGTCCCGGCGGTCCGGGCCTGCGGGGTCCCAGCGGCTCAGCGCCGCCCAGGCCAGCGCCCGCTCCCCCGCGCGCAGCAGGCCCACGTCGGCCCGGGTCCCGTCATCGGTGCCGGTCTTGTGCCACAGCCGGACGCCGCGGTCGCAGTGGGCGTGCGCGAGCGGATCGAGGTGCAGCGGCTCGGGCACCATCGACAGGTCGGCACCGGCGGCGAGCCAGCCCAGCACGCGCTCCGACACCGTCGCGCTGATCGCCTCCCGGTGGTCCAGGTCGACCATGAGGTCGGCCAGCTCGCCCGCGGTGCCCTCGGACAGGGTCGGCGGGTCCTGTGCGGTGCGGTGGTCACGGACCCGGTCGTGCAGCCTGGTTGCCTTGAGCCCCAAGGCATCGCTGACCCGGTCGACGGCGCCCAGGCCGACGGCGCGCAGCAGCACGTTGGTCGCGTAGTTGTCGCTGACCGCGCCGACGAGCGTGGCCAGGTCGTGCACGGACAGCTCGTCGGCGGTCAGGTGCTGCCACAGCCCGGAGTCGGCCACGGCGTCCTCGGGGGCCCGCAGCAACGGCATCGCCGGGGTCAGGTCGCCGGCCTCCAGCTGAGCCGCCACGGTGAGGAGCAGGAGGACCTTGCCCACGCTCGCGGTGGGCAGCACGAGGTCCGGCGACACGGCATACAGCTCCTGGCGCGTGACCGCATCGAGGACCCGGACCGACCACTGCATGTCCGTCACTTGCGCCAGGGCGTCGGTGACGCCCTCCCACCCTGCTGCCATGCCGCTCAGGCTAGGCCCCAGCGTGACCCGGCGGGGTTCAAGGGCCGCGCGAGCCTGTGGCCGGTTGGCCGCTTTCGATGCGGCTCGGGTGACTAGTCACTTGTGGTGGTTCTTGTCCGATATCTCGGACACGTGCCCGGGTGCTTCGACAGGATTCCGCCATGGGTGGTCAGGGAATCGGACAGGTCGACTCGGCGCAGGAGCAGGGAGCGGTGCCGGGGCTCGACCGGCTCATCGCCGCGCTGGAGACCGAGCACCCGACGTCACTGACCCTGGTCCCGAGCGAGGGCCGCCCGATCCTGCGTGGCCGGCGCGACGAGGACGCCGGGTGGCACATGGACCTGGAGTGCCGCGCCCCGCTCGCCGAGGAGCTGCGCAGCCTGGTGGTCACCGAGGACGAAAACGGCGAGGCCGGGGTCGGCCCGGCCCAGGAGCGCGACCACACCCGTCGCAACCTCGTCCATCTCGTCGTGCAGTGCCGCCAGCTGGACGTGCTGCGCCAGCTGCTGCAGGCCGTCATCGAGGACCAGAGCAACCGCCGCCCCGGCGAGCGGGTCGCGGCGCTGGTGCAGCAGGGCCGCAGCGCCGCGCCGCACCGGATCGACGTGCGGATCCCGCCGGCTCCCAAGCCGATGCAGTCGCGCAGCCTCCGCGGCTGACGTCCGAAAGCCTTTCGGCGGTCAGCCTCACCGACTGGCCCCCACGCGGTTACACCCGCGAGCCCTCGCCGAGCGTCAGGGCGACGTGCCACACCAGCGGCAGGCCCAGCGCCTCTGTCCGTGTGAGCCATCGGAAGTCGTCGTGCTCCTCGGCGCACAGGTGAACCTCCGCGCCGGGGTCCAGGAGCTGCAACCGGTACGTGATGGTGTGGAAGGTGAGGTCACGCCCGTTCGTGTCGGCGTTCTCGAAGCGCGTCACCTCGGGGCCGACCGTGGTGCGAAGGCCGGCTTCCTCCCAGCACTCGCGAACCGCCGCCTCAGCCGGCGTCTCGCCTGGCTCCACCGTGCCGCCCGGGACATCCCACTGGCCGCCGAGGTAGCGACCGTCGCGACGCCGCAGCAGAAGGAATCTCTCGCCCCGCCGCACCAACCCGTGGGCCACATAGCGGTCCTTGCTGACCTCGTTCATGAGGACATCCTGCCCGCGGGGCGGGGCGGGACGGGTTCACCACGGCTGGGATCGGTGTCGGACCGCCCGGATTCACCGTGACCGGATCACCCCACCCCGCGAGCCCGGGGCGAGGACACGCCCAGTCGAGGGCGCCTCCGAGACAATTGCCTGAATGTCCAAAGCCGTGATCCGACTCTCGGGTTAGTAACCCCGAAGCTGCGTGGTCAATGTCGCCAATTCATCCTGGTCCAACTTTGGCGGTGAGCCCTGCGCCTTCACGTGCTCGAGGAACTCGGCAGGTGGTCTGGCCCCGTAGGTCTCCACGTAGTACGCGAGATCTTCCGGCCACAGGAACTCCCCGTCTGTCAGCGTGTTGATCCGGCTGACCTCACCACGCTCGGGGGCGAAGAAGTCCGTCCCCAACGACCCTGTGACTACGAGAGGAAAACCCGCCCGCAGGTAGCTGGCCAAGGGTTCCCGCTCGGCTTCAGGCAGAGGTACCGCTACTGCCTCGACAAGATCTGGCCCGTCGGGCATCCCATGATCAAGTTGCCGGAAGTATCCGATGAACTTCACTGCGCGCCTCCGCTCGGCTCATGCGTGATCCAGCCACCGGTTGGTCGCTTCCAATCAAGGCCAACGGCCATCTCCCCGTCTGGCCACATCCACAGCTTGCTCGATGGCGCGACCACGTTGATGCCCAAACGGTCCGCCAGTTGTTGCGCGATGCCCGTCGGCGACGATCCCGTGAAGCAGCTCAGCAGTCGCACTGGACCTCCGTCATAGTCGGGCTGCTCGACGATGAGCTTCGCGAGCCTGTCGGCCCCAAGCCGCTCGGCCTGCCCCGCTGCTCCGTGGACCTGAACCTCGAGTTCGTTGCCGTGGGCGGCGACGTCGTAATGGCCGTCCAGCGGGGGGACGTTACGTGCATACGTACCCAGCGGATCATGTTCCGCGAAGGACACGATCGAGAGGTCGTATGGCGGGTTGGGGGCCTTGCGGAACAACGCCGACGGACGCAGCCGCGAGATGAGCCCCGCCTTCGCCGCTGCCGAACCGCCGCCGGTGGCAACCGCACCGAGCGCGTTGCCGCCGACGTGGCCGACCGCGCGGGCCGGGTTCGTCGTCCACGTGTCCCAGTCGACGACGGACTTGCCCAGCTCGACCGGGTGCTGCGCTGCGTTGACCAGGCCCTTGGCCATCCCGACCTGGTCGGTCACCCACTCCATGGGGTGGGCCGCGGCCCGCGGCAACGAGGTCCGCCACGCCACGGCGCCGAGGTCGAACACCGACTCCCCCGCGCCGAACGCCACCTGTCGCTGCAGCTGCACACCACGCATCAGGGCCCGCTCAGGCAGGCTCGGCTCCCTCGGCGCCAGCGCGGCAGCCCGGGCGAGCACCGCGGCCGCCCGGCGCGCCGACTCGGCGACCATCTCGCGCGCCTCGGCGAGCAGCCGCTCGGCGCGGGCTCGACCTTCGGCACCGGGATCCAGACCGGGAAGCGGCATGCCGGCGAGCGCCGCCACGGCACCGGTGTCCCCCGCCGACGCGCGACGTCGGACCACCTCACGCGCGTCCACCTGCGCCGTCCAGACACCGCTGGCCGCCTTGGCGTCGTCGGCCACCATCACCGCCAGGCGGGCCTGCTCCCGAGCTGCCTCCAGCACCGCGGCGTGCTGACCCACGGCCTGCGCCGCCGCGACGAACGCCTCACCACCCGTGCGCAGGGGCGCCGGCGCCACCCCGAGCGCCGACCGGAACGCCGTGGCCGCCGGTCCGTCCCAGCCACCCACCCCGACGGACGCCAGGGTCCCGGCCCCGGCGGACAAGCCGGCGCCGATCGTCCCCAGCTGCGTGGCCAGGCTCGCCACCCGGTCGGGGTCGCCGGGCAGGGGCGCCACCGTCATTGGCCCGGGCCCCGGTCGCCCTGGAACCCCACCGTCACGTCCTGCTCGACGGTGGCGTAGGTCTCCGCCGCCTTGGCCAGGGCGTCCGCCAGCAGGTCAACGTCACGTCCCACCAGCTCGATCCCCCACATCCACCGGTCCGCGAAGTCCTCGACCGCCGCCGCGAACACGACATCGCCCCCGTCCCGCGCCTTGCCCCGTATCGGCCCACGGTGCCGTCGCATGGCCGACATCTCGTCGGCTGAGCGGCGCAGCAGCGCTGCCGCCTCGGCGAGATCGGCCCCGGACACGCTGACCCTCATCGATACCTCCCCCTGGTCCCCACCATGTCGGCCATCGTGCCGACTCCGGCGCGGCGGCCGCCGCCCGTGTCCACAACCTCGCCCAGCCCATGGTTGGGCGCGGCCGGAGCGCGGCTGCCAGCCGGAGGACCGATGATGCTCGCATGGCACCTTCCAGAGACGGGCTCAGCCGTGAGCAACAGTGACGTGCCCGCCCCCGGCGCATCCGGCGGGAATCCCGGCCCCACGACCGCAGCGCAGACAGCCACGGCGCCCCAGGCACCGCTGGCCTCGCCGACCGCGGTCCGCGCCTTCACCGCGACCGCCGCAGCCACGCAGCGGGTGCCCCCACATGCCCGGGTCCCTGAAGGGCTGCAGGTCGCCGCCGGCTACGGGTGGCGCCTCATCGTGGTCGCCGCCGCCGTCTACCTGACGTTCGCGGCCGCGGCCCGGCTCACCTTCGTGGCGGTGGCCGTCTTCGTCGGGCTCGTCATCACGGCGCTGCTGCGTCCCGTGGTGGACCAGGCCACTCGGGTCATGCCCCGCGGCCTCGCCGTGCCGACCGCACTCATCCTGACGTTGGCGCTCATCGCCGGCATCTTCACGTTCATCGGCAACTCCGTGGCCACCCAGTCCCAGAGCTTGGGCGCGCAGTTCGCCGACGGCCTCGCCGACATCGAACGGTCCCTCGCGCACAGCCCGCTGCACCTGCGAGCCGTCGACCTGACCCGCCTGGGTGAGCAGGCGCGGACGTGGATCACCAGCAACGGCGGTTCGCTCGCCGGGCACGCCCTCGGCGGCGCCGGCGTGGCGATCGAGCTGCTCACGGGCCTGCTCCTGGCCATCTTCTGCTCCATCTTCTTCCTGTCCTCCGGCGACCGGATCTGGGCCTGGCTCCTGGGGCAGACCACCGGGGACGGCCGCCGCTGGGACATCGCCGCCCGCGCCGGCTGGTCCACCTTCGCCGGCTACACCCGCGGGGTGGTGCTCATCGCCGCCACGAACGCCGTGCTGGTCTGCGTGACGTTGCTGGTGCTCCGGGTGCCGTTGGCCCTGCCGCTGGCGCTGCTGGTGTTCTTCGCCGCGTTCGTGCCGCTGATCGGCTCACCCGTCGCGCTGGCGGTCGCGACGCTGGTGGCCCTCGCCGCCCGCGGCCCGCTCATCGCCCTCCTCGTCCTGGCCCTCATCGTCGTCATCGGCCAGCTCGAGGCCCACGTGCTGCACCCGCTGGTGATGAGCCGCGCCGTGCGGCTGCACCCGCTCGTCGTCGCCCTCACCGTCGCGTGCGGCACGGTCCTCGCCGGCGTGGTCGGCGCCGTCATCGCGGTGCCGTTGGTGGCGGTGACCTGGTCCATGTGGAACGCGTGGCGCGCCCGACCGGAGCCCGCCGAGGCTCAGACCGCCACGCCGCACACCGCCGACGCCGCCGAAGCCGACGCCGCCGCCGCCGCCGCCGACAGCGGGCAGTAGCCCACTGGCACGGGCTGCCGAATTGCCGCTGCGCGATCGCCCGACCCGGGGCCAGAATCGGTGGGGACCACACGGCATACCCGGCGAGGAGTCCCATGAGCCTGCCCACCGACCCGCTGTCCCTGCTCGCCCGCTCCCTCGACCAGGCGGGGGCCGTCGTCGCCGGGGTCCGCGACGACCAGACGCACCTGCCGACGCCGTGCCGCTCGTGGGACGTCACCGCCCTCGTCGAGCACCTCGTGCACGACCTGCACCAGTTCACCGGACGCGCCCGCGGCGACGACCCTGACTGGCAGGCCCCCCGCGAGCCCCTGGACGGTGACTGGGTGGACGCCTTCCGCGCCGGCGAGTCCGCCCTGCTGGAGGCCTGGCGCGCTGCCGGCGACCTCGATGGCACCGTCGCCACGCCTCGCGGGGGGATGCCGAGACGGTTCGCCGTGTCGCAGCAGACGGCCGAGTTCGCCTGTCACGCCTGGGACCTGGCCGTGGCCACCGGGCAGTCCACCCACCTCGACGAGGAGGTCGGGCTGGCCTCCCTGACCTGGGCGTCGACGGCCCTCCAGCCGGAGTTCCGCGGGCCCGAGAGCGAGGGCAAGGCGTTCGGCCCAGCCGTCGAGCTGCCCGAGGACGCCCCGCTCTACGACCGCCTCGCAGGCTTCTTCGGTCACCACCGCTGAAGGGCGCGCAGCGCCGTCCCGCAGACGACGTAGGCCCGGGAACCGAACGGCCGACCAGCTCGCGGCACCTTCGGGCGCACTTGCCCCAACACCGTTCCCCCGGGCGGGGCCGCCGGTCCACCCTCGAGGGGGAGGTCGGGATGCGAGATCGTGGATGGCTGGCCATCGGGGGCATGGCCGCAGTCAGCTTGACGACCGTCCGGTACGCCGCGTGGTGCGGTTGCGGACGCTACGTCGCCGTGGGCGACGTGGCCGGCTTCGAGCACGTCCGACGACGGGTGCTCTGCCTCGACTGCGTCCTGCCGGGCGGGCGCACCCCCCCTGCCCACGACAGGGCGGCGCCGGCGCAGGCCGTCCCCTCCCCCGGCCAGCCGGGGGCGTCGTCGTGGCGGGAGTACTCCCGGCTGCGACGGCAACGGCAGGAGGACCTGCTGGAACGCTGGCCGTACCTCGGGCCGGCGATCCTGTCCCTGTCCCCCGAGCCGGCGGCGGTGCGGGACTGGGCGCGGGCCTCGCGGGGCGAGCTGCGGGTCGGTGCGGCCCTGACCCGGCTGGCCGGCGACTGGGTCTACGCCCTGCACGACCGCCGGATCCCGGGACGCCGGCTCAACATCGACCACATCGCCGTCGGCCCGTCCGGGGTCTTCGTCATCGACACCAAGCACCAGCCCGGCCCGGAGGTCGAGGTGCGGCCACCGGCGCCGGGGGCGTTCGGCCTGGTCGAGCGGCTGCTGGTGTGCGGGCGGGACCGCACCGACTTCCTCGGAGCCGTGCAGCGGCAGGTGATGGCGGTGCAGTCGGCGCTGGAGTCGATGCCGGCCGGACCGCCGGTGCACGTGCGCCCCGTGCTGTGCTTCGCCCACACCCGGCTGCCGCTGTGGCGCCGGCTCAGCGTCGACAACGTCCCGATCGTCGGGGTCCGGGCGATGAGCCGGATCGTGCGCGAGGACGGGCCGCTGGACGTCGAGCGGCGCTACCGCATCTACCGCCACCTGGCCCGCTGCCTGCCGTCGATGACGGGGTGACGGGGACAGGGCAGACCGCGGGGAGGAACCGGCCAGTGGTCGGGGCTGACACCACTGCCCGGTAGTGGTGACCCTGCTCACAACCCAGCAGGGATCCCTCCACGGTGGCTGGGAGTCCGCTGGAAACCCTTCCATTTGTCTGATTTGTCCTGCTAGCGTCCGGCGGCCTCATCAAGCGGACCGCGTGACACCCGTGCGGCCCGACGCTTCCGGAGGTTCATCCATGACCCAGACCGCCAGCGCCCCGACGAAGACGGGGTCCAGTCCCCACCTCAGACGCGACATCGGGTTCTGGGGCCTGACGTTCGTCTCCCTGGGGTCGATCATCGGCTCGGGCTGGCTGCTCGGCGCGCTGCTGGCAGCCCAGGTGGCCGGACCGGCCTCCATCATCTCGTGGCTGATGGCCGGCGTGTTCCTCGCTGTGCTCGCCCTCGTCCACGCCGAGCTGGGTGCGGCCTACCCGGTCTCCGGCGGCACGGCCCGCTTCCCCCACATCGCCTTCGGCTCCCTGGCCGGCTTCACCAGCGGGTGGATGGGCTGGCTGCAGGCGGTGACGATCGCGCCGATCGAGGTCGAGGCGGCACTCTCGTACACCAACAACAAGCTCCCGGGTCTGGTCAGCACCAACGGCACCCTGACCATGGTCGGCCTGGTCGTGGCCAGCGCACTCATGCTGGCGTTCACCATCGTCAACATCGTCGGGGTCAAGCTGCTGGCCGAGACCAACACGGTGACCGTGCTGTGGAAGACGGCCATCCCGGTGCTGACCGTGGTGGTCCTGCTGCTGATGTCGTTCCACTCCAGCAACTTCCACGCCGGTGGCGGGTTCGCACCCTTCGGCGCCCACGGCGTGATGGCGGCCCTGCCCGCCGGTGTCGTGTTCGCCCTGCAGGGCTTCGAGCAGGCGATCCAGATGGGCGGCGAGGCCCGCAACCCCCAGCGGGACATCTCGCGGGCGGTCATCACCGCCATGGTCATCGGCACGATCATCTACCTCATGCTCGAGGTGGCCTTCATCGGCGCCATCAACCCGGGCAACCTGGCCCACGGCTGGGCCAACCCCATCGGCAAGGGCGACTTCGGCCCCTACGCCACGCTGGCCACCGGCGTCGGCGCCGGCTGGCTCGCGGCGCTGCTCTACATCGACGCCGTCATCTCCCCCGCCGGCACCGGCCTGCTCTACCTGGGCACCTCGGCCCGGCTCTCCTACGCCCTCGGGCACAACCGGCACCTGCCGCGGAGCCTGGCCAAGGTCAGCCTGCGGGGTGTCCCGCTCACCTCGATCGTCCTGGCCTTCATCGTCGGGGAGATCGCCTTCCTGCCCTTCCCGAGCTGGCAGTCGCTCGTCGGCCTGGTCACCTCGGCCACGGCGATCATGTACGGCTTCGCCCCTGTGGCCCTGGGTGCGCTGCGGCGCGTCGACCCCGACCGGCCCCGGCCGTTCCGGCTGCCGGCCGCCGGGGTGCTCAGCCCGCTGGCGTTCGTCGCCGCCAACTTCATCGTGTACTGGTCCGGCTGGGAGGCCGACTCCAAGCTGCTCATCGCCGCGGTGATCGGCCTCGCGCTGTTCGGGGTCAACTACGCCCGCACGCCCGCCGCCGAGCGTCCCGTGATGGACTGGCGCGCCTCGGCCTGGGTCCTGCCGTGGCTCGGCGGCCTGGCCGTCATCTCCAAGCTCGGCCAGTTCGGCGGCGACAAGGTGATCCCGTTCTGGGTCGACCTCGTCGTGGTCGCCGCCTTCTCCGTCGCCGTCTACGCCCTGGGCGCCCGCTCGGGCATGCACGGCGCGAAGGAGGAGTCGGTGCTGGCGGACGAGCAGGACGAGGCCGGCCTGGTCACCGCCTGACCCACCCGCCCCAGGTATGCCGTGCTCCCCACCCGGGTGGCGAGCACGGCATACCTGCGTCCGGGGCCGGCGCCAAGCCGCGGCCGGTGGCCGCCTCAGGACCTGTGACCCCGCTCACCGGGGACCTTCGGCGGTGACCGCGAGGCTGCCGCGTTCCTAGCGTCGGGAGTGGAGGAGCACCTCCGCGGACATCCGATGCAAGGAGTGGGTCGTGACCAAGCAGCTGCTGGTCCTGGGTGGTGGCACGGCGGGGACGATGATCGTCAACAAGCTGCGCCGGAGGCTGGCCCCGGAGCAGTGGTCGATCACCGTGGTCGACCGGGACGACAAGCACACCTACCAGCCGGGCTACCTGTTCCTGCCGTTCGGGACCTACCGCCCCGGCCAGGTGGTCCGCTCCCGGCACGCGTTCCTGCCCGACGGGGTCGACCTCGTCCTCGGCGAGATCCACCGAATCGACCCCGAGGAGCGCACGGTCGCCCTGACCGACGGGCACCGGCTGCACTACGACTACCTGGTCATCGCGACCGGCACGTCGCCGCGGCCGGACCAGACGCCCGGCATGCTCGGGGCGGAGTGGCGCCGCAGCATCTTCGACTTCTACACCCTCGACGGCGCCACGGCCCTGGCCTCCGCGCTGGAGCGGTTCGACCACGGCCGGCTGGTCGTGCACGTCACCGACATGCCGATCAAGTGCCCGGTGGCGCCGCTGGAGATGACCTTCCTGGCCGACGCCTGGCTGCGCGAGCGCGGGCTGCGCGACCGGGTCGAGTTGGTCTACGTCACCCCGCTGCCGGGCGCGTTCACCAAGCCGATCGCGTCCCGGCACCTCGGCTCGATGCTCGAGGAGCGCAAGATCGCGGTCGAGCCGGACTTCCTCGTCGAGCACATCGACAACGAGCGCCGCATGCTCGTGTCCTACGACGAGCGTGAGGTGCCGTTCGACCTGCTGATCACGGTGCCGCTGAACATGGGCGCGGACTTCATCGCCCGCTCCGGGCTCGGCGACGAGCTGAACTACGTGCCCGTGGACCGGCACACCTTCCAGTCGAAGGCGCACGACACGATCTTCGCCGTCGGCGACGCCAACGACATCCCGACCTCCAAGGCCGGCTCGGTGGCGCACTTCTCGGTCGAGGTGTTCGTCGACAACTTCCTGCAGCTGGTCTCCGGCCGGCCGATGACGGGCTCCTTCGACGGGCACGCCAACTGCTTCGTGGAGTCCGGCGGCGGCAAGGGGCTGCTCATCGACTTCAACTACGACACCGAGCCGCTGCCGGGCACCTACCCGCTGCCACTGGTCGGGCCGATGGAGCTGCTCAAGGAGACCCGGGGCAACCACCTCGGCAAGCTCGCGTTCCGCTGGCTCTACTGGAACGTCCTGTTGCCCGGCCGCCCGCTCCCGCTACCGGCGCACATGTCGATGGTCGGCAAGTCCCGCCCGGCCGACCAGACCACCACCCCCGCCGCCTGAAGGAGGCAGTCATGCCCGTCACCACGCTCGACGGCCACCAGGTCCACGTCAACGACGAGGGCTTCCTGACCGACCCCGCCGAGTGGGACGAGGACCTCGCCCGGGTGCTCGCCGCACAGATCGGCCTCACGCTCACCGACGAGCACTGGGCGGCGATCCGCTTCCTGCGCCAGGACTACGCGGAGCGCGGCGAGACCGCCACGCTGCGCCGGATCTCGGCGGTCGGCGGCATCCCCGTCAAGCAGCTGTTCGTGCTGTTCCCCCAGAAGCCCGCGAAGAAGATGGCCTACGTCGCCGGGCTGCCCAAGCCGCAAGGGTGCGTGTGAGCACCCGGAGATGGAGCCCGTCATGACCACGCTGGAGACCTCCCCCGCCATCGTCCCCGACTTCGGCGAGGCCACCCCGACCGGGCGCAAGCTGGCCATCATCTGCTCCAAGGGCAGCCTCGACATGGCCTACCCCGGGCTCATCCTGGCCAACGCCGCGCTCGGCGAGGGCGTGGAGACCCACCTGTTCTTCACCTTCTGGGGCTTCGAGATGATCAACAAGAAGACGATGGGCGACCTGAAGTTCACCATGCTCGGCAACACGGCCACGCACATCCCGCAGGGCCTCGGTGGCCTGCCGGGCATGACCGCGATGGCCACCTCGAAGCTGAAGAAGTCCATCGCCGAGCTCGACGTCCCCGAGATCCCGGAGTTCCTCGAGCAGATCGTCGCCTCCGGCGGCCACCTGTGGGCGTGCCGCATGTCCGCGGACATGAACCACCTGACGATGGAGGACCTCTACGAGGAGGTCGAGGGCATCATCAGCGCCAGCGACTTCATCGAGAAGACCGAGGGCGCGCAGCTGCTGTTCATCTGACGGGAGGCGCGTCAGCGGGCCATCAGGCGGGCG
This sequence comes from Oryzihumus sp., assembly GCF_036391795.1. Taxonomy (GTDB): domain Bacteria; phylum Actinomycetota; class Actinomycetes; order Actinomycetales; family Dermatophilaceae; genus Oryzihumus. Next base: position 81 of record NZ_DASVZH010000148.1, on the reverse strand, counting down.
CGCTGGTCGGCGGGCAGGCGCTCGACGGCGTAGCGCAGCATCGTGCGCGGCATCCGGAGGCGGTGCCGGTCGAGCCACTCG
>NZ_DASVZH010000147.1:0-4547 GCF_036391795.1 Oryzihumus sp. | reverse complement strand
ATCACCGCCGCGATCTGCGGGAAGGTCAGCCCCTGCCCGAACAACACCTCGATCTGCGCGCGCTCCTGCTCCGACAACCGTGCACCAGGCATGACCGGATCCTTCCGTCAGCCTCGTTGCAACAACCACTTGAAGCGGCCCCGGCTGAATCCCCAGAAACGTCCCTGTCGGCACACGAAGCGGGCACGAAGCGGCGCACGAAGCGGCGCATGAAGAACCCGGCTCGAGCTGGGCACCGGGTGGCCTCAGAGCCAGCCGTTGTCCTCGGCGATCCGCACGGCCTCCGCCCGGGTGCGCGCCCCCGTCTTGCCGATCACCGACGACAGGTGGTTGCGGACCGTGCCCTCCGACAGGAACAGCTCGCGGGCGAGGTCGGCCACCGTGCCGCCGTCGCGGGCGGCCCGCGCGACCTCCGCCTCGCGGGCGGTCAGCGGAGACTCGCCGGAGACCAGGCTGTCGGCCGCGAGCGCCGGGTCGACCACCCGGAGCCCGGAGTGCACCCGGCGGACCGCGTCGGCCAGCTGCCGTGCCGGGGTGTCCTTGACGACGAACCCGGACGCACCCGCCTGCAGCGCCCGCCGCAGGAAGCCCGGCCGGCCGAACGTCGTCACGATGAGCACCCGCACCTCCGGCATCGACCCTCGCAGCGCCTGCGTGGCGGCGATGCCGTCCATGCCGGGCATCTCCACGTCGAGCAGGGCCACGTCGGGCCGGTGCTCCCGGGCCGCCGCGACCACCTCGTCACCGCTGGCGACCTCGGCCACGACCACGAGGTCGGGCTCGAGGTCGAGCAGGGCGGCCAGCGCACCCCGCACCAGGGCTTGGTCGTCGGCGAGCAGCAGTCGGATCGTCACGCTGCCGCCGCGGCGATGATCTGCATCGAGAATCCTTGGGGTTCAACGGTTCTGGTCATCAACGTCGCGCCGACCGCAGCCGCGCGCTCGCACAGGCCGCGCAGCCCGTTGCCGGAGCGCTCCATCAGCTCGGCATCGCGCGGCCCCCGGCCGTTGTCCAGCACCTCGACGCTGTCGGGCGTCAGCCGGACCGTGCACCGGGTCGCGGCGCTGTGCCGGATGACGTTGGTGACGCCCTCGCGCACGCCCCAGGCGAACAGCTCGCGCAGGTCGCCGGGGACCATGTCGGTCGAGGTGGGCAGGTCCGCGTCGATCTCGGCGGCACCCAAGGCGGCCCGCGCCCTGGCGAGCTCCCCCGGGAGGGTGAGCTCGCGATACCCCTCGACGGCGCGGCGGACGTCGACGAGCGCGTCGCGCGAGAGGCGTTCGAGGTCGGCGACCTCCGCCCTCGCACGGTCGGGGTCGACCTCCATCAGCCGTCCGGCGAGCTCGGCCTTGACCGTGATCACGGTCAACGAGTGGCCGAGGATGTCGTGCAGGTCGCGGGCCACCCGGTTGCGCTCCTCCTCCACGGCGAGCCGTGCGTTCTCCTCGCGCGCCAGGGACAGGTCGATGTTGCGGCGGATCAGCTGGCTGACGCCCCACATGGCGAACGCGGCCAGGAAGATCGACAGCAGCAGGCTGGGCTGGCCCTGCCAGCCGGGCACGACCACCCCGAGGAGCAGGGTCACGCCTGCGAGGGCCAGCACGGCGGCCAGCGCCACCCGGCTCGGCAGCAACATCACGGCCGTCACGGTCAGGTAGACCGTCGTGGCCAGTCCCGGCTCCCCCACCGCCAGGCACATCACCGCGGCGAGGGCCACGAGCAGGGCGAGCACCGCCGCAGCCTGCGGCTGGCGGGCGGCACCCAGCCGCAGCTGGCGGCCGCGGACCCAGGCGAAGGCCATGACGTAGGTCGCGGCGAAGAGCACCGTCGCCGCGATGCCGGCCCAGCCCTGCCAGGTGTCCCGCTCCTGCCAGCCGGCCCGCAGCGGCTCGGCCAGGAACACCAACCAGATCGCGGAGAACAGGACGCCGATGCGGCGGGGTCGCCCCGTCGCATCGGCCGTTCCCCAGCCCCTCAGCGTCGTCATGGAGGTCACGCTAGTGATCCGTCCCGCCCCGGGTCTCAGACCCGCGCCGTGTCCTTGCGGAACCGCCAGGCGGCACCCGCGACGAAGATCGCCAGCCACACGAGCACGTTGACCACCCACAGGACGTCGAACGAGGCCCCCGTCAGCGGGGCGTGGACGAGCTGGTTGACGCCGTACATCGGCGTGAGCTCGGCGAGCTGCCGGAACGTGCTGCCCATCTGGTCCAGCGGCACGAACAGCCCGCCACCGAAGGCCAGCAGGGCCAGCACCGGGCCGAGGACCTGCATCACGTTGTCGCTGGGCAGCAGGTAGCCCATGAACAGCCCGAAGGCGGCGAACACCAGCGACCCCACCCACGCGATCAGGCCGGTCACCAGCCACAGGTGCGAGTCCATCCGCGCGTGGGAGAGGGCGCCGGCACAGTAGGTCACGACCACCGAGGCAAGGCCCATCGTCATCGCGGTCAGCATCTTGACCGCCAGGTAGGCCACCGGGGTCAGGGGCGTCAGGCGCAGCTGCCGGCTCCAGCCCAGCGACCGCTCGATCGACACCATGGCCCCGCCACTCGTCGTGGCGATCATGGCCCCGTAGACGGCCATGCTGATCATCACGTAGGCGGCCACGTTGCCGTGACCGGCGTTGTCGTTCGAGTACTTCTGGCCCACCCCGAAGATCAGGAAGAACACCACGGGCATGACGACCGTGAAGATCACGGTGCGCCGGTTGCGCAGCAGGCGCCGCAGCTCCAGGCGCAGGATCGCCCCGCTGAGGCCGCCCATCGGGGGCACGGTCCGCTCCAGGCGGGCCTGGTCCGGGGTGGTCGTCGCAGAGCTCATCGGGTCACGTCCTCGGCCTCGTCGTCGCCGGTCAGGGCGACGAACGCGTCCTCGAGCCCGCGCGCGGTGATCTCCAGGTCGCGGGCGTCGGTGGTGGTGAGCAGGTGCCGCGCGACCGTGTCGGTGTCGCGCGAGTGGATGAGCACGGTGTCGCCGCGCACCTCGATGCCCTCCGCAGCCGGTATGCCGTGCAGCGTCGCCTCGGTCGCGCCGGGCAGGGTGGCCCGGACCGTGCGGCCGGCGGCCATCGCCTTGATCTGCGCCGGGGTGCCGTCCCCGACGACCATTCCCTTGCGCACCAGGACGATCCGGTCGGCATAGGTGTCGGCCTCCTCCAGGTAGTGCGTCGCGAAGAGCACCGTGCGGCCCCGCTCGGCGTCCTCGCGGATCGCCGACCAGAACGAGCGGCGGGCCTCCACGTCCATACCCGTCGTGGGCTCGTCGAGAATGACCAGCTCAGGGTCGGACAGCAGCGCCATGGCGAAGCGCAGCCGCTGCTGCTCACCCCCGGAGCACTTGCCGACGAGCCGGTCGGCGATCCCGGTGATGCCGGCGCGTGCCAGCGCCTCGTCGACCGGTCGGCTCTGCGCGAACAGGCTCGCGGTGTAGGTCGCGGTCTCGCGGACGGTCAGGTCCTTGAGCAGCCCTCCCGTCTGCATCACCGCGGAGACCAGGCCCCGGCGGATCGCTTGGTACGGCTCCAGACCGAAGACGGACACCTCGCCGGCGGTCGGTGCCGACAGGCCGAGCACCATGTCGATGGTGGAGGTCTTCCCGGCGCCGTTGGGGCCGAGGAAGGCGACGACCTCGCCGGGCCGGACGGTCAGGTCGATGCCGCGGACCGCCTCGACGGACCCGAAGGTCTTGCGCACCCCGCGCAGGCTGATCGCGTCAGCCCGCGAGGCTTCCACCCCTGCGGAGTCCCGGAGGGAGGCCAGCGAAGTCGTTGTCATGCCACAGATCCTGTCGGGCGCGGTGACCTCGCGCGCCCGACGCGCGTCACGGCATACCCATGACATCCGTCAGGTTCGCGGCACGGGTGAGCCCCGGCACCCAGCGGGCGCCGGGGCTCACCGCAGCAGGGTCAGCAGCCGATGAGGCGGCTGGCGAGGTAGCCCTCGATCTGGTCGAGGGAGACGCGCTCCTGGCTCATCGTGTCGCGCTCGCGCACGGTCACCGCGTGGTCCTCGAGGGTGTCGAAGTCGACGGTGATGCAGAACGGCGTGCCGATCTCGTCCTGGCGGCGGTAGCGGCGGCCGATGGCGCCGGCGTCGTCGAACTCGATGTTCCAGTGCTGGCGCAGCTGCGCCGCCAGGTCCCTGGCCTTGGGCGTGAGGTCGGCGTTGCGCGACAGCGGGAGCACCGCGGCCTTGACCGGCGCGAGGCGCTTGTCGAGCTTGAGCACGACGCGCTTGTCGACCCCGCCCTTGGTGTTGGGCGCCTCGTCCTCGGTGTAGGCGTCGACGAGGAAGGTCATCAGCGAACGGGACAGGCCCGCTGCCGGCTCGATGACGTAGGGCGTCCAGCGCTCACCGGTGGCCTGGTCGAAGTAGGTCAGGTCGGCGCCGGAGTGCTTGGCGTGGGTCGACAGGTCGAAGTCGGTGCGGTTGGCGATGCCCTCGAGCTCGCCCCACTCCGAGCCGGCGAAGCGGAAGCGGTACTCGATGTCGACCGTGCGCTTGGAGTAGTGCGACAGCTTCTCCTGCGCGTGCTCGTAGTGACGC
>NZ_DASVZH010000146.1:0-3982 GCF_036391795.1 Oryzihumus sp. | reverse complement strand
GCGGCCTCTACCGGCAGCCCGCCGGACCGGCCGGGCACTTCGCGACGTCGGCCCAGGGAGCCCCCGGGCTGGGCCCGGTCCTGGCCGGGGCCCTGGTGCGCTGGATGCGGTCGGAGGGCCTGACGACGTTCGTGGACGTGGGCTGCGGCCGGGGCGAGCTGCTCGCGCACGTGCACGCCCTCGACGCGGCCGTGCGCTGCGTCGGGGTGGACGTGGTGCCGCGTCCGGAGGACCTGCCGGGGCCGGTGGAGTGGGTGGAGTCGCCGGGAGGCCCCGACCTGCCGGAGTCCCTGGCCGGCCTGACGGACGCGCTGGTCCTGGCCAACGAGTGGCTCGACGTGGTGCCGTGTCCGGTCGCCGAGGTGGACGACGCCGGGGTGCTGCGGGTGGTGCTCGTCGACCCCGACGACGGCTCGGAGCGCCTCGGTCCGGCACTGGAGGGCCCGGATCTTCTGTGGTGCCAACGGTATTGGCCCGTGGTCGGGGCCTCTCCCGGTGACCGCGTCGAGGTCGGACGAGCCCGCGACGAGGCCTGGGCCGCCCTGCTGGGAAGGCTCGGGCCAGGCGTCGCGGTCGCGGTGGACTACGGCCACGTGAGCGGGGACCGGCCGGCTGCCGGGACGCTGACGGGGTTCCGCGCCGGGCACCACGTCGTGCCGGTGCCCGACGGGTCGTGCGACATCACCGCCCATGTCGCGATGGACTCCCTGCCGCACGACGAGCTGCTGGACCAGCGGACGGCGTTGCGCCGCCTGGGCGTCGACGGGTCGGCCCGCCCGGGTTACGAGCTCGCGCGGGCCGACCCCACGGCATACCTGCGGGCGCTCGGCGAGGCGTCGGCCGCCGCCGCGCTGACCGCGCGGGGCTGGCTCGGCGACTTCCTGTGGGCGGTGACGCGGGTGCGGGCGGAGCCGGCCTGACCCTCGACTGGACGGCACAGCGATGTCGGGAAGGATGTCCGGCACCCCCAACTCCCGCGAGAGGACCCCTGCGCGCATGCCCACCCCCCGGACCAGCCGGCCGTCCACCCTCACGACCCGGACCCTCCCCCTCGCCGTCGCGGCACTGCTCACCCTTGGCCTGTCGGCCTGTGGCGGCAGCGCTCCGGCGGCGCAGGCGCCCGGCGACGCCGTCACGCCGGCCGCGGCCCCTTCGGCGGTGGACCCGGCCGGGTCCAGCGACGCCACCACCGACCGCGGCAACGGCAGCGACGTGGTCGGGCGCAAGTTCGACCTCGGCACCATCGACAAGCTCGAGGACCGCGACGGGGTGCCGGTCGCGGTGCTCGACCGGTTCACCGCCAAGGGCGTGCCGGACACCGAGATCGCCGAGCACGGGCTGGCGATCAAGCCGTTCACCACCCCGCCGTTCGAGAACCTGGGCCGCACCCTGTTCCGCATCCCGGTCTCGCCGGACGCGACGTTCGTCTACCACCACTGCGTCGCGCCGGACCAGCCCGTGCAGAGCCAGTCCTCGGACCTGCACCAGATGTCCTCGCTCGGGGAGCCCGAGGACATCGTGGTCGTCACCCTCGACGAGCAGGGCGTGATGACCCACGCCGAGAACGAGCCGGGCTGCTGAGCCCTCGCTGACCCACCGACGCGCGCCGGGGGCGCGTCGGTGACCACGCGCCCTGGTGCCGGCCGGCACCAGGGCGCGTCGCGCGATACGGGTGGGCTGGCAGACTGACGCCATGAGCACCCCCGCGAGCCCGCGCGAGCTCACCGTCGGCATGGGCGCCGGTGGCCTGGCCACCGCCGACATGGTGCTCAACATCGGCCCGCAGCACCCGGCCACGCACGGCGTGCTGCGGCTGCGCCTCGTCGTGGACGGCGAGCGGATCGTCAGTGCCGAGCCAGTCATCGGCTACATGCACCGCGGCGCCGAGAAGCTGTTCGAGGTGCGCGACTACCGCCAGATCATCGTCCTGGCCAACCGGCACGACTGGCTCTCGGCGTTCGGCAACGAGCTCGGGGTGGTGCTCGCGGCCGAGTCGATGCTCGGCATGGAGGTGCCCGAGCGCGCCACGTGGGCCCGCACCCTGCTGGCCGAGCTGAACCGGGTGCTCAACCACCTGATGTTCCTCGGGTCCTACCCGCTCGAGCTCGGCGCGATCACGCCGATCTTCTACTCCTTCCGCGAGCGGGAGGAGCTGCAGGCCGTGATGGAGGAGGCCTCCGGCGGCCGGATGCACTACATGTTCAACCGGGTCGGCGGCCTCAAGGAGGACCTGCCGGCCGGGTGGCTGGGCCGGGTGGCCGCGGCCATCGCCGCGGTGCGCCGCCGCCTGCCCGACCTTGAGAGCCTCATCGTGGGCAACGAGATCGTCCACGCGCGTGCCCGCGGCGTCGGTGTGCTGCCGCCGGAGATCATCGATGCGTATGGCGTCTCGGGCCCGATCGCGCGGGCGTCCGGCGTCGACATGGACCTCCGGCGGGATGAGCCCTACCTGGCCTACGCCTCGATCTTCGCGGAGGGTGGTCCCGGCCGGGTCGTCACGCGCACCGAGGGCGACTGCCTCGCGCGACTGGAGGTCCTGCTCGAGCAGGTCCACGTCAGCCTCGACATCGCCGAGCACTGCCTCGACGTGCTGGGGTCGCTGCCGCAGGGGCCGGTCAACCAGCGACTGCCCAAGGTGCTGCGGGTGCCGGAGGGCCACACCTACGTGCACACCGAGAACCCGTTGGGGTTCAACGGCTACTACCTCGTCTCGCGCGGGGACAAGACGCCGTGGCGGCTGAAGCTGCGCTCGGCGTCGTTCAACAACGTGTCGGTGCTCGGCGAGGTGCTGCCGGGCAACCTCATCGCCGACATGGTCGCCATCCTCGGCTCGATGTTCTTCGTCGTCGGCGACGTCGACAAGTAGCCGCGCGGCTCACGGTTCCCTCCCGGTCTTCCGCCGAGAGGGACGTTTCTCGGGCTGACCGGACAGAACCGGTCTGGGACGAACAGGCCGCGGCACCGGGCCATGGCCCTTACCCTGCGACTGGGGAGAGGGGTCACACATGCTGCACGTCCTGCCGCACCAGCTGCCGTGGTGGGTGGCCGGCCCCGGCATCGGCCTGTGCGTCGTCGCGATGTACGGCCTGGCCAACGTCAAGCTGGGCGTGTCCGGCGGCTGGCTCCAGCTGCTGTTCGCCCTCCAGGGGCGCCGGGTGACCGAGCCGTGGCGGATCTGGTTCAACACCGGACTCGTCGTCGGCGCGGTCCTCGCTGGGGTGCTCGGCTCGACGGCCCTCCATGGCTACGGGGCGCTGGAAGGCGCCCTCCCGGCATACCTGCTCGTGCCCGTCCTGCTGAGCGTCGGCGTGGCCATCGGCTACGGCGCACGCTGGGCGGGCGGCTGCACCTCCGGCCACGGCCTCTCGGGCTGCTCGGTGGGGTCCCCCGAGAGCCTGGCGGCGACCGGCACCTTCTTCGGTGTCGCCGTCCTCGTCACGCTGGGTCTGCACGCCCTCACCGGCGGCGCCCTGTGAGCCGGGCCCGGGGTGCCAGCGCGCTGGTCGTCGGCCTGCTGTTCGGCTTCCTGCTGACGGCCAGTGGCCTGGGCGACTACCGGACCATCCACGAGGGCCTGCTCCTGCGGGACCCCTACATCTACCTGATGATGGGCGCGACCGTGCTGACCGCGGCCGTCGGCGTGCTCCTGCTGCGACGCCGCGGCACCACCGCGTTCGGCGGCCCGCTGGTGCTGCCGCGGCACCCGGTGCGGCGCTCCACGCTCTTCGGCGCCGCGGTCTTCGGCGTCGGCTTCGGCGTCGGCGCGACCTGCCCGGGCATCACCGTGGCCATGGTGGCGACCGGCGGCCTGTACGGCGCGGTCGTGCTGGGCGGGATCCTTGCCGGCCTGTGGCTGCGGGGCCGCGCCGAAGCCCCTGGCTGAGTGCCGGCTCCTGCGCGCCGACAGGGCGGGGCCCCCCCGGCCAGGCCGCGCTGTCACGGCCGAACTGGACGTTGGGGCCCCGTCAGCGCGGCTGAAGGG
>NZ_DASVZH010000145.1:0-1696 GCF_036391795.1 Oryzihumus sp. | reverse complement strand
CGCCACGTTCGTCGCCCAGTCCCCATGCTCCCGGCTGCGCGGACGCTCCACCCGCACCTCATCCGGCACGACGACGGTCAGCTCGCCCGCCTCCACGGCGGCAACGAGCGCGGAGCGGATGGCCAGCGCAAGCTCTTCGGGAGTCACCTCCCGAAGTCTAGGGCGCGGGCTCAGCCCGCCTCGGGGGTGTCCACGCCGGCCTCAGCACCGGTCTCGGCGGCGCGCTCGAGGCGCTCGGGTGCCGAGACGCCGAGCAGGCCGAGGCCGTTGGCCAGCACAACGCGCGTGGCCTCGTTGAGCCAGAGCCGGGTGCGGTTCAGGTCGGTGACCTCCTCGCCGGCGTGGGGGCGCACGCGGCACTCGTCGTACCACTTGTGGAAGCGGGCGGCGAGGTCCTCCAGGTAGCGGGCGACCCGGTGCGGCTCGCGCAGCTGCGCCGCCTGGGCGACCACGCGCGGGAAGTCACCGAGGATCGCCAGCAGCGCCGACTCCGTCTCGTGGGTCAGCAGCGCCGGGTCGAAGCCGTCCTCCCGGCGCACCCCGTCCTCGACCGCGAGCCGGCTGACGTTGCAGGTGCGCGCGTGGGCGTACTGCACGTAGAACACGGGGTTGTCGTTCGACTGCCGGCGCAGGTCCTCGCCGTTGAGCGAGAGCGGGCTGTCGGCGGGGTAGCGCGCCAGCGTGTAGCGGATGCCGTCCGCCCCGATCCAGTCGAGCAGCTCGCCGAGGTAGATCGCGTTGCCTCGCCGCTTGCCCATGCGCTCGCCGGCGATGTTGATCAGCTGGCCGATCAGCACCTCGATGTTGACGTCGGGGTCGTCCCCGGCACACGCCGCGATGGCCTTGAGCCGGCCGACGTAGCCGTGGTGGTCGGCGCCGAGGAGGTAGATCTTCTCGGGGAAGCCCCGGTCCTTCTTGGACAGGTAGTAGGCGGCGTCGGCGGCGAAGTAGGTCGGCTCCCCGTTGGCGCGCACCATGACCCGGTCGCGGTCGTCGCCGAAGTCGGTGGTGCGCAGCCACGTCGCACCGTCGGCCTCGAAGACGTGGCCCTGCTCGCGCAGCCGGTCCACCGCCTGCTCGACCGCACCGGCGTCGTGCAGCGCCTTCTCGGAGAACCACACGTCGAAGTGGACGCCGAAGGTCTCGAGCGTCGAACGGATGTCATCGAGCTCGGCCCGGTAGCCGAGCTCGCGGGCCACGGCCAGGGCCTCGTCCTCGGGCAGCTCGAGCAGGTCGGGACGCTCGGCCAGCACCGAGCTGGCCAGGTCGCTGACGTACTCCCCCGGGTAGCCACCCTCCGGCACCTCGGTCCCCCGCGCCCGGGCCAGGATCGAGGCGGCGAACTTGTCCATCTGGGCGCCGGCGTCGTTGACGTAGTACTCGGCGGTGACCTGCGCTCCCGAGGCGACGAGCAGCCGGTGCAGCGCGTCGCCGAGCGCGGCCCAGCGGGTGTGGCCGATGTGCAGCGGGCCGGTCGGGTTGCCGGAGACGAACTCCAGGTTGATGGTGTGCCCGGCCATGGCCTCGTTGCGACCGTAGGCCGGCCCGGCCTCCACGACGGTCCGCGCCAGCTCCCCCGCCGAGGCCGCATCCAGCGTGATGTTCAAGAACCCCGGCCCCGCCACCTCCACCGCCTTGACCCCCGCCACCGCACCCAGACGCGCGGCGAGCCGGGAGGCGACCTCCCGCGGCGGCA
>NZ_DASVZH010000144.1:0-2418 GCF_036391795.1 Oryzihumus sp. | reverse complement strand
GCCGCTGGACGCCGGCCCGTACACCTACGTGTGGGTGGACGCCTTGGTGGAGAAGGTCCGCGAGGGCGGCCGGGTCGTCAACGTGGCGGTGGTGATCGCCACCGCGGTCAACGCCAACGGCAACCGGGAGGTCCTCGGTGTCGATGTCATCACCACCGAGGACGGGGCCGGCTGGACCGCGTTCCTGCGGGGCCTGGTGGCTCGCGGCCTGTCCGGGGTGTCCCTGGTCATCTCCGACGACCACCAGGGGCTGAAAGCCGCGATCGGGGCGGTGCTGCCCGGCGCCACCTGGCAGCGGTGCCGAACCCACTTCGCCCGCAACCTGCTGACCCGAGTCCCCAAGGCATCGCAGGGGATGGTGGCCACCTTGGTGCGCACCATCTTCGAGCAACCCGACCACGACAGCGTCTGGGCCCAACACGAACGGGTCGTGGAACAGCTCGCCGGCCGCTTCGACGACGCCGCCGCCCTGCTGATCGACGCCGGCCCCGATCTGTTGGCCTTCTCCACCTTCCCGGTCGAGCACTGGACCGCGATCCGGTCCAACAACCCCCAAGAGCGGCTGAACAAGGAGCTGCGCCGACGCACCGACGTCGTCGGGATCTTCCCCAACCGGGCCGCCGTGATCCGACTCGTCGGGGCGATCCTGGCCGAACAACACGACGAATGGGCCGTCGCCCGACGCTACATGGGCGCCGAAAGCCTGGCCAAAGCCCGCCTGCGCCCGATCGACGGCCAGGCCGCCGACAAGCCCGCCGGCCAGGCCCTCCAGGCCACCGGAGCCGCCTAACGACTACCGATTCCCCCACCGAAAACACAAACCATGCCGCCCCCCGGCATACGCGCACGCCCCAAAGACCAAAGCTGTAATTACCCTATTGACATCAACAACCGGCCACCGTATTGTGGCCAACAAGGTTGAGGTTGGTGGTCGTCATACACCACCTCCCGGGACTCGGCCGTCCTTCGAGTTCCACGCTCGGCCGAGGTTGTTCATCCCCGGTGGCTCTCAGGGTGGCTCTCATGCCCTCCCCTGGAGCCTGGTCTCAGCGTCCCGCAACGCCGTGACCTGGACTTTTGTAGCGCGCTCGGAGGGATTCGAACCCCCAACCTTCTGATCCGTAGTCAGATGCTCTATCCGTTGAGCTACGAGCGCTTGGTTTATGCGTGTGACCTGCGGTTTTCCGTCCTCCAGACTGTGACCGGGGCAGATGCAGAGCAGCACCGGGCGCCGACGGCGACATACGAGAATAGAGGATCTGGGTCGGGACCTGGCCGGCGCTACCTCCGGGGGGCCGCGCGCGGCCCGGCCCGCTAGGACGACCGCGGCGCGGCGAGCGCCGGCTGCCTTGCCGGCTCGTCCTCGTCGTACCGCTCGGCCCTGGTGTAGCCGAAGAAGCACCGCCGTTTGATCAGGTCGGCGACGGCGGGAGGCACCATCCCTTCCCACGTCGCGTCACCTTCCGCAATCCGGCGGAGCACGTCGCGGCTGAGGATCGGGAGGTACTCCGGCCGGTAGTTGTCGAGGTGGACGAAGCTGCCCCTACCGGCCAGGTAGGCGTACAGAGGCCGGAGCGGGTCCGCCACCTCGAGCGTCTCGATGGTGATCGGCGCGCTCGGGTCGGAGGACCGCTGCGGGTACACGTAGAGCTTCAGCCCGTTCTTGAACAGGCGCCCGAAGCTCTCGAGGATCCCCCCGGCCAGCTGCACGTGGTTGCGCTCGTCGAACAGGTCCACGAGGCTCGGTACACCCATCACGATCCCGACGCGCTCACCGGTCTGGTGGGCGAGGTACTCGGCGAGGCGGTAGTAGTCGAAGTAGTCGGAGATGAGGACGGTCAGACCGCACGCCGCCAAGAGGTCGGCGCGGGCGAGGAAGTCGCGCCGGTCCACGTCTTCACCGCCCGCGAGCAGATTCCGCATGGTCAGCTCGGTGAGCGCGACCACCGGTTTCCCCACGACGTCGGGGTCCGCTTCGAACTTGGCGAGCGCGCATTCGAGCATGTCGATGTTCACCAGCGTCGTCGGACGGAAGCTGCCCCGCTCGACGAGTACGGCCTTCCTGCGGAGTGCCTCGCTCGGCTGAAGTACGTGACCGTCCGGTCCGAACATGGCGGCGCCGCTGAGCCCGAGCTGCACCAACTTCAGCGCCATGAGCCGGTTGTCGACGTTGCGGAACTCGATCCCGCTGAACTGGATCATGTCGATCTCGATGCGCCCGGTGGTGAGACGGTCGAGGAGGCTCTCAATGAGCTGCTCGGGCTCGTGGTGCTCGAAGAAGGCCCCGTGGAGGAGGTTCACCCCGACCACGCCCAGGGCTTCGTGCTGGAGCCACGCCTCCGTGTCGAGCATCCTCACGTGCAGGACGATCTGGCTCGGCTCATCGCGCGGATGGGCCTGGAACTTCACGCCCATCCA
>NZ_DASVZH010000143.1:0-33860 GCF_036391795.1 Oryzihumus sp. | reverse complement strand
CGCCGCCGCCCGGTGCTCCTGCTCCGCCAGGGCCCGCAGCACGCCGACCACCACGCTGTTGAGCAGCCGCGCCCGTGCCCGCGCCCGCTCCGTCCCCGACTCGTTCTCGTCCATACGCGCCACGTCCTCGGGTAGGTCTGCCGTCACGGTAGGTCGGTGCTCCGGACAGCGCCTCATCCCCGCAGCGTGATCCGGGGTGAGGCCCGCGCTGCCTAGCGTGGGGCCGCGGCGAACGAGGAGGACGGCATGCGGCGGCACGTGGTGGTCATCGGCGCGGGCGCCGCCGGGACGATGGTCGCGCACCGGCTGCGGCGCCGGCTCGACCCCGCCGGCTGGGCCGTCACCGTCATCGACCGGGACGACCAGCACGCCTACCGCCCCGGTTTCCCGCTGGTGGCCCTCGGGACGTGGCCACCCTCGGCGGTCGTCCGCTCCCGGCACGCCTTCCTGCCCGACGGAGTGGACCTGGTCCTCGCCGAGGCCCGCCAGGTGGACGCCGACGCCTCGGTGGTGCTGCTCGCCGACGGGCGCCGGATCGCCTACGACCACCTCGTCATCGCCACCGGCGCCGCGCCCCGCCCGGACCTGGTCCCGGGGATGACCGGGCCGCACTGGCACCGCAGCGTGTTCGACGTGCACAGCCTCGACGGGGCCACCGCGCTGCGGGACGCGCTGCCGGCGCTGCGCCAGGGCCGCCTGCTGGTGCACCTCGCCGAGCTGCCCGTGCCTGCGCCTTTCACGGCGCTGGAGCTCACCCTGCTCGCGGACGCCTGGCTGCGACGGCGGGGCCTGCGCGACGGGGTCGAGCTGGTCCACGCCAGTCCGCTGCCCGAGCCCTCAGCCGGGGCCGGCGGCCTGCTGGGACGGCACGGCGTGGCCGTCGAGGCCGGCTTCCGGGTGGAGCGGATCGACGGTGACCACCAGGCGCTGGTCGGGCAGGACGGGCGTGAGCTGTCCTTCGACCTGCTCGTGACCGTGCCCCCGCACCGCGGCGCCGGCCTGGTGACCCGCTCCGGGCTCGGGGACGAGCTCGGCTACCTGCCGGTGGACCGGCATACGCTGCAGTCCACGGCCTTCCCCACCGTCTACGGCGTCGGGGACGCCACCGACCTGCCGACGCAGCGGACCACCCGTGCGGCCTGGCTCACTGCGCGGGTGGTGGGACGGACGCTCCCCGACCACGCCACCGGCCGTGCCCCGTCAGCCTCCCTGGACCGGCGCTCTCGCGGGCTGCCGCTCGGGCCGTCCGACGACGGCCTGACCGCCGCGCTGGACCGGCTCACCGGCACCCGCAGCCGTGCCGCCGCCCGCTGGCTCTACTGGCATGTGGCGCTGCAGGGACGACCGCTGCCGCTGCCGGTCCACGCCGCAGCTGTGCCGACCGGGCTGCGCCGCCACGCCCCCGCCTGAGCGGCGCCATCCCCCGGCGTGGGGCAGGATGCGCAGGTGGCCGACCCGACGACCCTGCACCCGGTGACCCCCGACCTCCACCCGCTCGTGGAGCGCCTGGGCCAGCTCTACCGGCACGACCTGTCCGAGTTCCGCGACAGCTGGCCCGACGAGGAGGGGGTCTACCGCTTCCCCCGGCTCGCGGCATACCTGTCCGACGACCCGGACCGGCAGGCCTGGCTGATCCGCAGCGGCGAGCACGTCGCCGGCTTCGCGTTGGTGCGGGGGCTGACCGAGCCGGCGCGGCACATCGGCGAGTTCTTCGTGGTGCGCCGAGCCCGCCGGCAGGGTGTCGGCCACGACGCTGCGCTGCAGCTGCTGGGCGGCCACCCGGGACCGTGGCGGATCGCCTTCCAGGACGAGAACCCCGGCGCGGCGCGGTTCTGGCGACGGGTCGCGACCGACGCGGTCGGCGACAGGTGGCAGGAGGAGAGGCTGCCGGTGCCGGACAAGCCGTGGCTGCCGCCGGACGTGTGGCTCAGCCTCGACACCGGGGCCTGAGCGCGCTCACCAGTAGCCGGGGCGCCGGTGCAGGTTCTCGACCAGCCAGGCCTCGAGCTGGGCCAGGGCGTCGAGCAGGGTCGCCACCGGGTAGGTCGCGACCGGGAACAGCTCGACGAGGTTCTCGATCTCGGCGGTCGAGCCGTGCACGGTGATCGCGCAGGCGCGCCCCTCCACATGGGGGCCGCTGCTGCGCTGGGCCCCCCCGGCGACGGCGACGGCGAGCTGGCGGCGCAGCTCCCGGGCCCGCTCGGGGTCGGGGCCGACGTCCCAGCCGACGAAGCTGATGATGACCTCGTCACGCGGGGTCGCGTCGACCAGGAGCGAGCCCTGGGCACTCCAGGCGAAGTCCAGCTGCACCGGCCGTGTCCTCCTCGAGCGTCCGCGCGGCCGGCCGACCGCGCGCCGCCAACGGTAGCCACCCGCCGTGACCGGCCCGAACCCGCCCGGCGCGCCACCCCCACCCCGGCCGGCGGCGGGTTCCCCGCGGGACCTCGCCGGGGCACGATGCGGGGACACCGACACGAGGAGCAGCCATGCCGCAGTACAAGGTCGTCGAGCTCCGCGAGGGGCTCATGGGCAGCAAGATGTCCGGGGCCAAGCTGGAGAAGGTGCTCAACGAGCACGGCGCGCAGGGCTGGACGCTGCGGGCCATCACCGCGGTGGAGGTCAAGGGGCGCGTCGGCCCCGGCGGCGTGGAGGGCGTCCTGGTCACCTTCGAGCGCCCCTGACCCGGCCCGGTACGCCGCGCCGCCCACCTCGCGAGCCAGGGCCGCCCCGGCCCCGCCTCACCCCTGCTCGCCCCGGGCGCTCCACCAGAGGACGTGTCCGGGACCGTCCGCGAGGACGACGGCCGACCACACCAGGCGCCCCTACGGTGCCTCCATGAGAGCGATACCACTCCTCGCCGCGCTCGCCCTGACCGGGGCCACCGCGGCGCTCGCCGCCCCGGCCCAGGCCGCGACCGGCTACCGCGTCAAGGTCACGTGCAGCGTGCCCGCAAGCCAGCCGGAGCGCCAGCTGGCCCCCAACTCCTGCTTCAACTACCTGCCCGACGGCACGCAGACCTTCACCGCGAAGGTGACCAACAGCAGCGGCAAGGCCGTCGCCGGGGCGATCGTGCAGTGGAGCGACAACGCCAGCAACGCGGCGTTCCGCTCGAAGAACAACCCGTGCACCACGGGCAAGAACGGCACCTGCTCCGACGAGATCGTGGTCACCAAGCCCAAGGTCAGCGAGAAGATCACCGTCACGGCCACCTCGAACGGTGCGTCGGGGACGGGCTACCTCAGCTTCCGCTCCAGCGGGGGCTGACCACGGCTGAGGCCGGGGGGTGAACCAGCCGACGACCCGAGGGGGCTACTCCGGCTCGCCGTGCAGCTCGGCGTCGCTCGGCTCGGCCTGGCCGGGGGTGCGCGCCAGCTCCTGGACGCGGAACCGCCGTCCGGTGACGGTGTCGGCGTCGATCCGCACGAACCGCGGCTTGGGCAGGCTGTGCCAGGGGAACAGTGGCAGCTCGACCGCCTCGAGCACCTCGTAGAGCCGGGTCACCTCGACCGCACGGCCCTTGACCACGACGCTCCACGCGTTGCCGGTCACCGGGTCGTAGCCGTCGACCTCGAAGGCCACGACGCGACCGACCGCGGCCGCCAGCTTGGTCCCCGCCGCCGTGCGGAAGACCAGGCTCCCGCGGTCGACGATGTGGTTCACCGGGAAGATCTCGGGGTGGTCGCCGACGATGACGGCCATCCGGCCCACAACCGCCTCACGCAGAAGGCCCCAGCACTCCGAGGAGTTCAGCTCCACGGCGGGCACCGCTTCACCTGTTCCCATGTGCTCATCGTCGGCTCGACGTGGCCGGCTCGCTCAGTGCCGAAGGTCCCCGCGCCCCGGGACCTCCCGGGTGGTTGATCGGCCCGCGGTGGCTGAACCGTGCTGCCCGTCGGTGCACCTGGTGGGTGATGCCACGAGCACGGGGCACGACCGGGGCTGGCCGGTGGTCGGCGTAGAACACCCGCGTGCCGCCCTCGATGAGCAGCAGGTAGGCCAGGACCATCACGGCGACCACCGCCAGGAAGTCGGGGGGCGGCACGGTGAACCCGAGCAGGGACGACACCGGGCTCACCGTGATGAGCACCCCGACCACGACCACGCTGAGGGCCGCCGCCATGAGCTGCCAGCTGGGGCGGCTGCGCCAGAACGGGATCCGGCGGGTGCGGATCGCGAAGATGACGAGGGTCTGGGTGGCCAGGGACTCGATGAACCAGCCGGTCCGGAACAGCTCGGGCCCCGCGTGGAAGGCCCCCAGGAGCACCGCGAAGGTGACGAAGTCGAACAGCGAGCTGAGCGGCCCGAAGAAGACCATGAACCGCCGGATGAACGCCACGTCCCAGTGGGAGGGGGCGAGCACCCGCTCCGGGTCGACCCGGTCGGTGGGGATGGCCAGCTGGCTGGTGTCGTAGAGCAGGTTGTTGAGCAGGATCTGCGAGGGCAGCATCGGCAGGAACGGCAGCACCGCCGAGGCGGCCGCGGCGCTGAACATGTTGCCGAAGTTGCTCGAGGTGCCCATCAGGACGTACTTGATGGTGTTGGCGAAGATCCGACGCCCGCCGACGACGCCGTCGGCGATGACCCCGAGGTCCTTCTCCAGCAGGATGATGTCGGCCGCCTCACGGGCCACGTCGGTCGCCCCGTCCACGGACAGCCCGACGTCGGCGCTGTGCAGCGCCAGCGCGTCGTTCACACCGTCGCCGAGGAAGCCCACGACGCGACCGTCCGCGCGCAGCAACCGGATCAGGCGCGCCTTGTCCTCCGGTGAGACCCGCGCATACACGTTCACCGTGCGTGTCCGCTCGGTCAGTGCAGCGTCGTCCATCACCGCCATCTGCGCCCCGGTGATCGTGCCACGGGCGTCCACCCCGACCTGGGAGCACACGGTGGCGGCGACGACCGCGTTGTCCCCGGTGGCGACCGTGACCCTGACGCCGAGGTCCGCGAGGCGCTCCAGCGTCTCGTGGGCGCTGGCCTTGGGCTGGTCCAGCAGGACGAGGAAGCCGCGCAGCTCCAGCCCCGCCTCGTCCGCCACCGTCACCGTGGACACCTCACCCGCCGCCCGGGTGGCGACCGCGACCACCCGGTATGCCGCGCCGAACCGGGCCTGCAGCGTCGCCTGTGCCGCGGCCGGCACCGCGACGCACCGGGCCAGCACCGACTCCGGTGCCCCCTTGGTCACCAGCAGCCGGGAGCCGTCCGGCGCCCGGACCAGGGCCGAGGTGAGGCGCCGGTCGTGGTCGAACGGCAGCACCTCCAGCCGGGTGTAGCCCGTCGGCCCCTCGGCCGCCCCCTCCCACAGCGCGGCGTCCAGCGGGTTGCCGGCGGAGGCGGCCGGCGCGGCGGTGTCGGTCCAGCTGTCCCCCTCGACGTCCGTCGCCAGCAGGCCGAGCGCCAGCACCTCCGGCGCGGTGACCCCGCGCGGGTCGACCGCCTCGACCAGGCTGACCCGCCCGTCGGTGAGGGTGCCGGTCTTGTCGGTGACGAGCAGGTCCATGTCGCCGAGGTCCTCGATGCACACCAGCCGCTTGACCAGCACCTTCTTGCGGGCGAGCTGGCGCGAGCCGACCGCCAGGCTGGTGCTGACCACGGCCGGGAGCAGCTGCGGGGTGATCCCGATGGCGATGGCCAGGGAGAACAGCAGCGAGTCCAGCAGCGGCCGGTGCAGCAGCAGGTTGGTCAGGAGGATGAGCCCGGTCAGCGCGGCGGCAACCTGGAGGAGCAGGGTGGAGAACCGGCGCAGGCCCACCTGGAAGTCGGTCTCCGGCTGGCGCTCGCCCAGGGCCAGGGCGATCCGGCCGAACTCGGCCCGCGCACCGGTGGCCACGACCACGCCGGTGGCGCTGCCGCCGCGGACCACGGTCCCCATGAGCGCGCAGCTGGTCAGGTCCGAGACGCCCGCACCGGGCTCGACCGGGGCCAGGTCCTTGTCCACCGTGGAGGACTCGCCGGTCAGCACCGACTCGTCGCACTCCAGGGCTGCCTCCTCCAGCAGCCGGATGTCGGCCGGGACGACCGCCCCGGCGGCGAGGCGGACCACGTCGCCGGGCACGAGGTCCTTGACGTCCACCCGGGTCGGCTGCCCGTCGCGGAGCACGGCCACGGTGTGGCGCATGAGGTCGTGCAGGCCGGCGGCGGCGCGCTCCGCGCGGTACTCGTTGACGAAGCCGAGCCCCACGCTGGCGAGGAGGATGACGCCGATGATCACGGCGTCGTTGGTGTTGCCGATGACGGCCGAGATCGCCGCGGTCACCGCCAGCAGCAGCAGGACCGGGCTGCGCAGCTGGCGGCCGAGGACGCCCAGCGCCCGGGCGTGGTGCGAGCGGACCGCGTTGGGGCCGCACTCGCGCAGCCGGGTCGTGGCCTGCCCCGTGCTCAGGCCACCGGCGCTGCTGTCCAGCCGCGCCAGGACGGCGTCGGCCTCGAGTCGTGCCGCCTCCTCCACCGGCAGCCCGGTGGGCGGCACCGGCTCAGTCGGCCTGGCCGGTGAGGCGCAGGCGCTGCTCGAGGTAGGCGTCGAGCCGCTGCATGTCGCGCCGAGCAGCGTCGAGGTCGCCGTGCTCGCAGGCGTCCTGCCAGTGCCGGCCGACGGCAGCGAGCACCCGGTCGAGGTCGACCAGGGACACCGACTGCTCGGACTTGGTCTTCATCGCACACCACCCTGGTCGTCGGGGAAACAGCCGTCTCGGCTGATTCCTTTCTAGGGCAACGCATCTGCGACGGAAGGGCTGACGGTCCCAGATGACTCACGAATAGCCCACGGGACTAGTCCGGGGCATCGGCCGTTCGTCGTAGGTGCGGCTCCGCGACATGGTCACCACGGGTGTGACCCTTGCCTGCAGGGACCATGGTCACTACTCCGGCCCCGGCCGCCCGCCGAGCATCGGGGCATGGACCCGGACGCCAGACAGCCTGTGATGTCCTCCGCCCGGAGGCCGCCGTGGCAGTGAACGCCACGCCCGAGAGCTCGCCCCCGTGGGTGCTGGACTTCGCCGACGGGGACCGGTCCATGGCCGACCTGCTGGGGGGCAAGGGAGCCAACCTCGCCGAGATGACCCGCCTGGGGCTGCCGGTGCCCCACGGGTTCATCGTCACGACCGCGGCGTGCCGGGAGTACCTGCGCCACGGGTCCGAGCCGCCGGGGCTGACGGCCCTGGTCGACGCCCACCTGGCCCGGCTGGAGCGGGACAGCGGTCGTCGCCTCGGCGACCCGGACGACCCGCTGCTGGTGTCGGTGCGCTCCGGCGGACGGTTCTCCATGCCCGGGATGATGGAGACGGTGCTCGACGTCGGCGTCACCGACGAGACCGTCGTCGGCCTGGCCCGCCGGGGCGGGGAGCGGTTCGCGTGGGACTGCTACCGCCGGCTGGTGCAGATGTACGGCCGCACCGTCCTCGGGGTCGACGCCGACCTGTTCGAGCACGAGCTGGCCGCCGCCCGCTCGACCCTGAAGGTCTCCCACGACGGCGAGCTCGACGCGCTGACCCTGCGCGCCCTGGTGGCCTCGTTCCGCCGGATCCTCCAGCGCGAGGTGGGCGAGGACCTGCCGCAGGACCCCCGGGAGCAGCTGCGCCGCGCGGTGCTGGCGGTCTTCTCCTCCTGGAACGTGCCGCGCGCGCGGTTCTACCGGCGACAGGAGGGGATCCCGGACGACCTGGGCACGGCCGTCAACGTCGTGGAGATGGTCTACGGCAACACCGGCCCGCGCTCCGGCAGCGGCGTCTGCTTCACCCGCGACCCCGCCTCGGGGGAGCTCGGGGCGTACGGCGACTACCTGCCCAACGCCCAGGGTGAGGACGTGGTCAACGGCAGCCGGGCCACCATCCCGCTGGCCCAGCTCGCGCAGCTCGACCCCGCGGCATACACCGCCCTCGAGAAGCACCTGCGCACCCTGGAGGAGCACTACCGCGACCTGTGCGACGTCGAGTTCACCATCGAGGACGGCACGTTGTGGGTGCTGCAGACCCGGGTCGGCAAGCGCACCGCCGCGGCGGCGTTCCGGATCGCGTGCGCGCTGGTCGACGAGGGACTGATCGACCTCGACGAGGCCCTGCGCCGGGTCGACGGCCACCAGCTCTCCCGGCTGCTGCACCCCCAGCTCGGCGACACCGCCGGCCACGACCTGCTGGCCACCGGCCTGCCCGCCAGCCCGGGCGCCGGCGTCGGCGAGGTCGCCCTCGACCACGAGACGGCCGCCCGGTGGGCGCGGGAGGGTCGCGACGTCGTCCTCGTGCGCCAGGAGACCAGCCCCGACGACCTGCCCGGCATCGTCGCCGCCCGCGCGGTGGTCACCGCCCGGGGCGGCCTGACCTCGCACGCCGCGGTCGTGGCCCGCGGGATGGGCCGGCCGTGCGTGGTCGGTGCGGCCGACCTGACGATCGACCTGGAGACCCGCACCGTCACCACCCTCGCCGGGACCACCCTCGCCGAGGGCGACACGGTCTCCGTCGACGGCACCTCCGGGCGGGTCCACCTCGGCCGCGTGCCGGTGCAGCCCAGCGCGGTCGCGACCCGGCTCGCCGGCGGAGCCGACGCAACGGAGACCGACCCGGTCTCGGACGGCGTGCTGCGCCTGCTGGCCCACGCCGACGCGAGGCGCCGCGTCGGGGTCCGGGCCAACGCCGAGACACTTCCCGACGCCGTCGCCGCCCGGCAGTACGGCGCCGAGGGGATCGGCCTGTTCCGCACCGAGCACACGCTGCTGGGTGAGCGGCGGGAGCTGGTCGAGCGCCTCGTGCTCGACCGTGACCGGGACGAGGCCCTGCGCCAGATCGGCGAGCTCGCGCGCGCGGACCTCGTGCAGGTCCTCGAGGTGATGGACGGCCTGCCGGTCGTGGTGCGCCTGCTCGACCCGCCGCTGCACGAGTTCCTGCCCGACCTGACCAGCGTGGCCGTCGAGGTCGCCGTCAACGACGCGACGGGAGTCCAGGATGCCCCCGCGCAGGAGCGGCTGGCCGCGGTCCGTCGCTGGCACGAGACGAACCCGATGCTGGGGCTGCGCGGCGTACGGCTGCTGGCGGTGTTCCCGGAGCTGGTCGACGTGCAGGCCCGCGCGGTCGCCGAAGCGACCCTGGACCTGCGCGCCCGCGGGCTGGACCCACGGCCCGAGGTGATGGTGCCGCTGGTGGCCGAGTCCGCCGAGCTCGTCCTCGTGCGCGCCCGGGTCGAGGCGGTCGTCGCCGCCGTCGCCACCGAGCGCCGCACCACGCTGCGCCTCCCGGTCGGCGTCATGGTCGAGCTGCCCCGCGCCGCCCTGACCGCGGGCCGGCTGGCCGCCGTGGCCGACTTCTTCTCCTTCGGCACCAACGACCTGACGCAGACCACGTGGGGGATGTCGCGCGACGATGCCGAGACGGGCTTCCTGCGCGCCTACCGGGAGCAGGGCCTGCTCGCCAGTGACCCCTTCTCCACCCTCGACGTCGACGGGGTGGGCCGGCTGGTGGCGCTGGCGGTGCGGGAGGGGCGCCGGACCCGTCCCGACCTCGGCCTCGGAGCCTGCGGTGAGCATGCCGGCGACCCCGACTCGGTCCGCTTCTTCGTCGGCGCCGGACTGGACTACGTGTCGTGCTCGCCGCCCCGCGTGCCCGTCGCGCGACTGGAGGCCGGGCGTGCGGAGGTGCTCGAGCCCCAGGCCGGTGGGGCGTGGGCTGACACCCGGTGACCGTGACGGGCCAGCGGCTGCCCGGCCTCACCAGCGAGGAGGCCGCCGCGCGGCTTGCGGAGCACGGCCCCAACACCGTGCCCCCTCCCCCACCCCAGCCGGTATGGCGGCGGGTCGCCCGTGCGGTGGGCGACCCCATGGTCCTCGTGCTCCTGGCCGCGGTCGTGCTGACCCTGGCCACCGGGGACCTGGCCGACACCGCCGTCATCGCCACCGTGGTCGTGGTCAACACCGTCCTCGCGGTGCGCCAGGAGGTGACCGCAGACCGGGCGGTCCGCGCGCTGGCGGACCTCGCGGCCCCGCACTGCCGGGTGGTCCGTGACGGGCAGGAGCGGCTCGTCTCCTCCGCCGAGGTGGTCCCGGGTGATGTCGTGGTCCTGGCCGAGGGGGACCTGGTGCCGGCCGATGCCCGACTGCTGGAGGTCGCCGCCCTGCGGGTGGACGAGTCGATGCTCACCGGCGAGTCGGTGGCCGTCGACAAGGTGGCCGTCGACGAGGTGGCGGGCACCGACCACCCGCCGCCGCACGGGACCGGGACCTCCGAGGAGGCCCCGGAGGACATGGTCCTCGCGGGCACGGTGGTCGTGCACGGCCGCGGGGTCGCCGCGGTCTCGGCCACGGGCGCCGCCAGCGCACTGGGGCGCATCGCCGCGATGCTGACCGGTCCACCGGTGGCGACCCCGCTGCAACGGCGGATGGCCCAGCTGTCCGGGATCCTGGCCGCGACCGCCGTGGCGCTGTGCGCGGTGGTGCTGTTCCTGGGGCTGCTGCGCGGCGAGCCGCTGGAGACCATGCTGCTGACGGCGGTCAGCCTCGCCGTCGCGGCCGTCCCCGAGTCGCTCCCGGTCGTGGTCTCGGTCAGCCTCGCCCTGGCCGCGCGCCGGATGGCCGCCCGCCACGCCGTGGCACGCAACCTCGCGGCCGTGGAGACCCTCGGCTCGGTCACGCTCCTCGCCACGGACAAGACCGGCACGCTGACCCGGGCCAGCATGGAGGCGGTCGACCGGTGGGTGGCCCCCCACGCCGCGGACCGGGACCTGCTGCGCGCGGCCGCGCTGTGCAACGACGCGCGGCTCGGCGCCGACGGCTCGGACGTGGGCGACCCCACCGAGGTGGCGCTGCTGCGGCTGGCCCGGGACCAGGGCCTCGACCCGGACACGCTGCGCCGCGCCTACCCCAGACGTGGGGAGCGGGCGTTCGACCGGCTTCGGATGCGGATGAGCACCACGCACGAGTCACTGACCCCCGGTGGCCCGGACCTGGTCCTGTGCAAGGGCGCCCCGGAGACGGTCGTGACCCCGGACGTCCTGGACGAGCCGGAGGACGTCCTCGTCGCGGCCCGCGAGCACAGCCACGAGCTCGCCGCAGGCGGCTGCCGGGTGCTGGCCCTCGCCGAGCGCGACACGGGGCTGCCGTCCCTCCCGGGCGGGGCGCCGGACGCCGGGACCGACCCCGAGTCGGCGATGCGCCTGCTCGGCCTGGTGGCGCTGCGGGACCCGACCCGCGAGGCCGCCGCCGAGACGGTCCGCGCCTGCCAGGACGCCGGCATCGAGGTCGTGCTCGTCACCGGTGACCACCGGCTGACCGCCGACGCGGTCGCCCGCGAGGTCGGCATCTCCGGCGACGGCTCGGTCATGGCCCGGGCCACGCCCGCCGACAAGCTGGCCGCGATCCGGCAGTGGCAGCAGCACGGGCAGGTCGTGGCCATGACCGGTGACGGCGTCAACGACGGCCCGGCGTTGCGGCGGGCGGACATCGGGGTGGCGATGGGCGGGCGGGGCACGGAGGTCGCCCGGCAGGCCGCCGACCTCATCCTGGCCGATGACGACCTCGGCACGGTGGTCGCGGCGGTCGAGGAGGGCCGCCGGGTCTACGCCAACATCCGCCGCTTCCTGCTCTACGGGATCTCCGGCGGCGCCTCCGAGGTGGCCGTCATGCTCGCCGGTCCGGTCATCGGGGTGCCGCTGCCGCTGCTGCCGGCGCAGATCCTGTGGGTCAACCTGCTCACCCACTCCTTCGTGGGCGCGGCGCTCGGCTCCGAACCGGTGGAGGCGGGCTCGATGCGCCGTCCACCCCGCCGCCCGGACGAGGGCGTCCTGGGGTCCGGCCTGTGGTGGCGCATCCTCGCGGTCGGCGCCCTGCTGGCCACAGCCGCCCTCGCGGTGGGCGCCGTGGTCGCCGGCGAGCAGCAACGGTCGGCCACGCTGCTCACCCTCGGGGCCGGGCAGCTCGGGGTGGCCTGGGGCGTGCGCTCACGGGCACCGTCGGACGGGGGCACGAACCCCGCCCTGGCGTGGTCGGTGGCCGGCGCGGCCGCCATGCTCGCCGCGGCGGTGGTCCTGCCGCCCCTGCAGACCCTGCTGTCCACGACGACCGTCGCCCCGGTGGTGTGGGCCTGCGCCGCGGGCACCGGGCTCGCGGCATACCTGCTCGTGCGGGTGCTGCGCAGCGAGCCCCGCTGAGCACTCAGAGGGGCACGGACCAGCGCAGCAGCGTGCCCGACGGCTCGCGGCGGCGGACCTCGAAGGTGCCGCCGCTGGCCAGTGCGCGACGCTCGAGGTTGGCCAGCCCGCTGCGGATCGCTTCCGGTTCGGCGCCCACACCGTCGTCGGTGACCTCGACCACCAGGTCGCGGTTGACGGTGACGTGCACCCCGGCCGAGGTGGCGTTGGCATGCCGGACGATGTTGGACAGCCCCTCGCGCACCACCGCGACCAGATCGACCTCGGCGTAGTCGGGCAGGGCCACCAGCAGCCCCTCGACCACGAAGTCGGGCACGAAGCCCAGGCTCTCGGCCGCGCCGGCCACGATCTCGTCGAGCTCACCGCGCACGCCGGCGCCGAAGTCGGGCCGGTGCAGGGCGAAGATCGAGTTGCGGATGTCCTTGATCGCGGCGTCGAGCTCGTCGACCGCGACGTCGATGCGGTCCTGCACCACCTGGTTCGTGGCCAGCCGGGCGGCCGACTGCAGCGACAGGCCGGTGGCGAACAGCCGCTGGATGACGTGGTCGTGCATGTCGCGGGCGATCCGGTCGCGGTCCTCCAGCAGCACGGTGCGGGCCCGCTCGCGCTGTGCGCCGGCCGCCTCCAGGCCCAGACCGGCCAGGGCGGCGAAGTCGGCCAGGTCGGCCAGGCTGGCCGCGGCGGTGGCCTCGGCGCTGGGATCCCACGCCACGACGAGGACGCCGAGCTCTGCCTCACCGACCGCGATCGGCACCAGCGCGGTCGGCCCCGCGCTCGCGATGGTGCCAAGGGCCCGGGCCGAGGCGACCATCGCCGGCTGGGGCAGGTCCTCCCCCGCCCCGGGGACGAGCAGCAGCGGCTCGCGGCCGGACATCAGCTCGCCCCACTGGTCACCTCGCAGCAGCGTGCCGATCTCGGCCGCGCCGTCCTCGGCGTCGATGGCCCGCACGACCAGGCCCTCGTCGTCGTGGATGCCGACCGCCGCCAGGTCGGCCCCCGTCAGCTCACGCACCCGCCGCACCATCAGCGCCAGCGCCGAGGTCTCGCCGCGCCCCTCGAGCAGCATGCGGGTGATCTCACCGCTGGCGTCGGACCACCGGCGCTGGCGGCGGGCACGCTCGTAGAGCTGGGCGTTGTCGATCGCCACGCCCGCGTTGGCGGCCAGGGCGATGAGCATCGACTCGTCGTCGGCGGTGAACTCGGGTGCCCCCTGCTTCTCGGACAGGTAGAGGTTGCCGAAGATCCGGTCGCGGATCCGGATCGGGGTGCCGAGGAAGCTGTGCATGGGGGGGTGCCCGGGCGGGAACCCGCTGGACTCCGGGTGGGCCGAGATGTCGCGCACCCGCCGGGCCCGCGGGTCGTGGATGAGCAGGCCGAGCACGCCGCGGCCGCGGGGCGGGTCCCCGATCGCGGCGCGCTCCTTCTCGGTGAGCCCAAAGGTGATGAACTGGCTCAGGTGCTCCCCGTCCGGCCCGAGCACGCCGAGGGCGCCGTAGCGGGCGTCGACGAGCTGGCAGGCCGAGCGGACGATGCGGGCCAGCACCACGGACAGGTCGAGGTCGGCGCTGACGGCCACGACGGCATCGAGCAGCGCCCCGAGTCGCTCCTGCGAGCGTTGGGCTGTCCGTGCCCGCCCACGCAGCTGCTCGAGCAGGTCCTCCAGCTCGAGAGCGGCCGGCCACGGCGAGCCCTCGCCGAGGTCGATCCTCTCCTCTCCCACACCAAGATCTTAGGCAGCACAGTGCTTTCGGCGACCGTCCCTTTGACGTAGCAGAACCTGCCCGGCCGTGACCCCCGGTCCCCGGGTGGGTATCGCGCGCGTGGCCGGCTACTCCCGCAGCCTCCGCACCCCGGCCCGCCAGGGCAGGTCAGGCGTCGGGGCGACACGCACCCGCGCGTCGACGACGAGGGGGTGCTGGTCGCCCACGATGACGGGGTTGAGGTCCAGCTCGACCACCTCGGGCACCTGGTCCATGAGCTCGGAGACCTGGTGCACCAGCCGCGTCAGGGCGTGCGGGTCCGCTGCCGACTGTCCGTGCGGGCCGCGCACGGCACCGGCGCACCGCAGCGAGCGGAGCATCACGGCGGCCTCGGGCTCGGGCACCGGGGCCAGGGCCCACGCCCGGTCGGGGTCGACCTCGGTGTCGACCCCGCCGCGGCCGAGCATGACCAGCGCGCCCCAGTGCGGCAGCCGCACCCCGCCGACGATCAGCTCAGGACGGCCGTGCACCTGGGGCTGCACCACGAAGCCGGTGACGGTGTCGTCCAGCTTGGTGAGCATGTCCCTGGCCGCGACCCGCACCTCGTCGGCCGAGCGCAGGCCGAGCGCCACCGCCCCGTGGACGCTCTTGTGCAGCAGGGTGGGGCCGAGGCCCTTGAGCACCACCGGGAAGGGCAGCATCGCCGCCGCCTCCGCCGCGGTGCCCGGGTCGTCGGCCTCGATCACCGGGACCAGCTCCACGTCG
Source organism: Oryzihumus sp. (assembly GCF_036391795.1). Classification (GTDB taxonomy): domain Bacteria; phylum Actinomycetota; class Actinomycetes; order Actinomycetales; family Dermatophilaceae; genus Oryzihumus. The sequence goes on along the minus strand of NZ_DASVZH010000143.1, from coordinate 19,272 downwards.
TGGTCGCGCAGCAGCGTGCGCACCTGTGCCGGCGTGAGCCAGGCACCGGTCGGGTTGGCCTTCAGCACCTCCTGGACCACCGCCCGCGCCGCCTCATCCCGCTCGTGCGGCACCAGCGGGCCGCTCTCCTCACCCGCAGGCGCCGGCGCCGGCTCGGACCCCGGCGCCGGCGCAGTCACGGGAGCCGCAGCGGCCCGGGCCACCGACCCGCTGCGCTCGGAGGTGCGGGCTGACCACGCCACGGCGTTGGCCAGCGCCCGCACGGCGTGCCGCGGGTCGGCCACGGCCGGCACCAGGGCCCCGGGATCGGCGGCCAGCTCCACCCCACTGGCCACGAACGTCGTGCGGGGGTGGTCCCGGGCCACCTGGTCGAGCATGTCCCGCACGATGGCGGCCGGGAGCTGCTCCAGGGCGATGACCACGGCGACCACGGCATCCACGCCGGGGTCGTCGGCCAGCGTGCTGACCGCGGCGGTCAGCTGGGCGAGGTTGGCCGCGGCGGTCGTGTCCACCAGCGGCCCGATCGCCGCGTTCCGCGGCAGCAGGCTGCGCAGGCGCATGACGGTGTGCTGGGTGAGCTCCGGGCTGAGCAGCCCCGCCTCGGCGCACGCGTCCAGGGCCAGCACGCCCGTCCCGCCGGAGTTGCCGACGACGACGGTGCGGGCCCCGCGCGGCGGCCGCTGCATCGCCAGCACCGCGGCCGTGTCGACCAGCTCGGTGAGGGAGTCCACCCGCAGCAGCCCCGCCCGGCGGCACAGGGCGTCGACGGCGGCGTCGTCGGCCGCTGCGGCCCCGGTGTGGCTGTGCGCCGCGCTGGCCGCGACCGGCGTCCGCCCGGCCTTGAGCAGGACGACCGGCATCGAGCCGACCATGGCCGCGGTGCTGCGGACCACCTGCTCGGGGTCCTCCAGGGTCTCGACGTGCACCACCGCCACCTTGGTGCGCCGGTCCTCCGAGGCCCAGGCGAGCAGGTCCGCGGGGCCGACGTCCGGGGAGTTGCCGATGGTGACCAGGGTCGAGACGCCCAGGCCACGGGCGGCCAGCATCGCCACGATCGAGGCCGCCACGGCCCCGGACTGGGCGATCACCGCCACCGGCCCGCGGGCCGGGGCGCTGGGCAGGAAGCTGGCGTCCAGCCGCAGCGCCCGCTCGGTGTTGACCAGCCCCATGCAGTTGGGGCCGAGCAGGCGCACCCCGCCGTCGCGGCAGATCTGGCGCAGCTCGGCCTCGGCGGCCGCGCCCCCGTTGCTCTCCCCGAACCCCGCGCTGAGCACGGCCATCGCGCCGACCCCGCGGGCGACGCAGTCGCGCGCGACCTGCAGCACCGACTCGGCGGGGACGGCCACCACCGCGAGGTCCACCGGCCCCGGCAGGTCGGTCACCCGGCGCTGGGCGACGACACCGGCGACCGGGTGCCCGCGGCGGTTCACGGCATACAGCTGGCCGCGGAACTCGCCGCGGCGCAGGTGGGTGAGCACCTGGTGGCCGACCCCGTCGCGCCGGGCGCCCGCCCCGACCACGACGACCGACTGGGGCCGCAGCAGCGGGGTCAGCGAGCGCACCACCGCGGCGCGCTGTCGCTCGGCCACGGCCCGCTCGAGCTCGGCCGTCCCGCGCAGCGACAGGGTCACCGCAAGGGTGTCGCTGCCCTCGACCTCGGTGTGCAGCGGCAGCCCCAGGTGGGTGAAGACCTCCAGCATCTGGGCGTTGGTGCGCAGCAGCCACGCGGCCATGGTCCGGACGCCGCGACTGCGGGTGCGCGCCACGAGGTCCTCGAGCATGAGCGTGCCCAGCCCGCGCCCCTGGTGGGCATCATCCACGAGCAGGGCCACCTCCACCGAGGTCGGCGTGAGCCGGTGCGTCGAGCCCACCCCGACGAGCTCGCCGCGCCAGGTCGCCACCACGGTGTCGGCGGTGCGGGCGGGGTCGAACAGCTCCTCGATGTAGTCGACCGCCGTCGGCCGGGCCGCGGTCAGGAACCGCTGGTAGGCCGAGCGGGGCGAGAGCGCCTGCACCAGGGCGCCCAGCGCGTCCCGGTCCGCCGCCGCCACCGGGCGCAGACGCAGCGTGACCCCGTCGCGGGAGAGGGTGTCGTACGCCGCCTGGTCGGGCAGGTCGGGGACGGAGCCGCGAGGGTCGACGGGCGCGGGCGGGGCGGTGGGCATGTCCGGTCCTCCAGTCGGGGTGCGCTCCGTCCACCGTTTCGCGGACCGGGACGAAGCGGTCAGGCACTAGGTCCCACGCGGAGGGGCGACACGCTGCCCCCGCGGGGACCTAGTGCCCTTCCGGGCGCTCGTGCCCGGACGGGACGGTGAAGGTGCCCCACGAGGCACTGGACCCGACCCGGGAGAACCGATGCGCGCCGCACTGCTTCCCGACTACAAGGCCGACCTGGTCATCGACGACGTGCCCGTGTCCGACCCGGGACCCGGCGAGGTGCTCGTGCGCGTGGCGGGCGCCGGCCTGTGCCACTCCGACCTGCACCTGGTCGCCGGCGAGGTCCCGGTGCTGCCCACCTTCCCGTGGATCCTCGGGCACGAGGTCAGCGGCTACGTCGAGGCGCTCGGCCCCGGCGCCCACGGCTTCGAGCACGGCGAGCCGGTCGCGGTCTACGGCGGCTGGGGCTGCGGCATGTGCCGGGTGTGCCTGAGCGGCGAGGAGCAGCTGTGCGCCACCACCTCGTGGGTCGGCATCGGCCAGCCCGGCGGCTTCGCCGAGTTCCTGGTCGTGCCCAGCCCGCGGCACCTGGTCCCGCTCGGCGACCTCGACCCGGTCAGCAGCGCGCCACTGACGGACGCGGCGCTGACCCCCTACCGCGCGGTGCGCCGCTGCCTGCCCCGGCTGGTCCCGGGCACCACGGCCGTCGTCATCGGTGCGGGCGGCCTCGGGCAGTATGCCGTGCAGCTGCTGCGCGAGCTCAGCGCCGCCCGCGTGGTCGCCGTGGAGCCCTCCGCCGCACGACGCGCCACGGCCCTGGAGCTGGGCGCCCACCTCGCGCTCGACCCCGCCGACGACGACCTCGACGGCGTGTCCGCCGCCGCCGTCATCGACCTCGTCGGGTCCATGCAGACGCTGACCCTGGCCGGCCGCCTCGCCTCCCGGCGTGCCGAGGTCGTCATCGTCGGCCTCGCCGGCGGCACGCTGCCGGTCAGCCCGCTGACCCTGCCCGCAGAGGTCCGGGTCTCCGGCTCGATGTGGGGCACCCGCACCGAGCTGGCCGAGGTCATCGAGCTGGCCCGCGCGGGCCGGCTCACCACCCGCGTGCACGAACGCGACCTGGCAGCCGTCAACACGGCCATGCACGACCTGGCCCGCGGGGACGTCGACGGACGCGTCGTCCTCGTCCCCTGAGCTCCCACCACCCCGAGGAGAGTCACATGCCCCGCACCCCGGTCCCACACGGCAGCATCGTCGTCGGCCTCGACAGCTCGCCCACCGGCATGGCCGCGCTGGAGTGGGCAGTGGAGGAGGCCTCCCGCCGCGGGCTGCCGCTGCACCTGCTGCACGCCTACTTCCACGAGCTGTGGCTCGCCGCGCCGCCGGAGCGGCCCGAGTCGCTGGCCCGCACGGACGAGGTGGTCGAGGCGGCCGTGGCCCGGGTGCGCGCCTTGGACAGCGACCTGAAGCTGACGTGGGACGTCCCGCTCGGCTCGGCCGCCGGTGAGCTCGTCGCGGCCTCCCAGCGCGCCGGCGCGGTGGTGGTCGGGGCCCGCGGGCGGGGCGCCGTCGCCGGCGTCCTGCTCGGCACGGTGTCCCTGACCGTCGCCATGCACGCGCACTGCCCGGTGGTCGTCGTCCACGGCGGCGCGACGGAGGAGGGCCCGCAGGCCGGCCGGGTCGTGGTCGGTGTCGACGGCTCGGAGTCCTCCGCCGCCGCGATCGGCTACGCCTTCGCCCAGGCGTCCTCGCGGGGCACCGGCCTGACCGCCGTGCACTGCTGGTGGCTTCAGATCTCCGAGGGGGAGATCGCCGGGACCGCCGAGGCCCAGGGCCCCGCGGACGTGGCAGAGTCCGGCCGGCTGCTGCTGGCCGAGGCCCTCGCCGGGTGGCGCGAGAAGTACCCCGACGTCGACGTGCGCGAGCTGGTCCTGCAGGAGTTCCCGGTCGAGTCGCTCATCGCCCAGTCCGCCGGTGCCGACCTCATGGTGGTCGGCAGCCGCGGCAAGGGCGGCTTCACCGGGCTGTTGCTCGGCTCGGTCAGCCAGGGCGTGTTGCGCGGTGCGCACTGCCCCGTTGCCGTGGTGCGCCCGACCGCGTAGCCCCCACCCGGCATACCCGGGGGTGCACCACTGACCACCGGCCGGCTCCCGCAGGGGAGGCCGGCCGGTGGGCTGTGTGTGGGGTGGAGGGCTACTCGAGGTGGGCGACCGTCAGGACGTCGCAGTCGGCGTGCACCTGGCAGTAGCCGGCGACGTGGTCCACCGCGTCGGGCAGGTCGCGGCCGATGACGAGGATCCCGGCCTGCCGGCTGCGCTCGCACAGGATCCGGCCGGCCTCCCCCTCGAGCACCTCGAACGAGCAGGGAACCCGCGACTGGCCCCGCAGGGCGCGCAGCGCCGCCCGGAACGTGCCGCGGTCGGCGTCGGCCCGGTCCTCCTCGTTCAGCCCCGGTGGCAGCACCTGGATGAAGCGCACCCGGCAGCCGCGACGCACCGCTTCACGCACGGCAGCACGCGCCACCGCCTCCGCGGAGCCGTTGTGCACCAGGCCGGCGACCACGTCACCCGCGAGCGGGCTCCGGGCCGGCGCCGGGCCGGCGGCTGCCTCGTACAGAGTCATGAGCCAACTGTGAGCAACGGGGCGGTCGGACGATCAGGGCCGAACGTCCCCCGGGGCCCCCTGAGGGTCAGGGAGGGGACCTTGGGCCCGGCAGCCCACCGGCACGGCGCCCGCACCATGACGACCATGGGGACCACCTTGACCTTCCTGGGGGCGGCCGGCACGGTCACCGGCAGCGCGTTCCTCCTCGAGCGCGGCACGCAGAGGGTGCTGGTGGACTGCGGCCTGTACCAGGGCGAGCGCGAGTGGCGCCGGCGCAACTGGGACCCCTTCGCCGTCGACCCGGCCAGCATCGGCAACGTCGTGCTCAGCCACGCGCACCTGGACCACTGCGGCTACCTGCCGGCGCTGGTCCGGCAAGGGTTCACCGGACCGGCCTGGTGCACCGAGGGCACCGCTGCCCTGGCGGCCATCGTGCTGCGCGACAGCGCCCACCTGCAGGAGGAGGACGCCGAGCACGCGCGCGAGGCCGGGTACTCCCGCCACGACAAGCCGATGCCGTTGTATGACGGTGCCGACGCCGAGCGGGCGATCGAGGCCCTGTGCCCGTGCGACTACACGCTGCCGGTGCCCCTGGCCGACGGGATCACGCTCAACCTCACCCGGGCCGGGCACATCCTGGGATCCGCGTCCTCCCGCGTCGACGTCGACGGCTCCTCGGTCCTGTTCTCCGGCGACCTGGGCCGGCCCACCCACCCGCTGCTGCTGCCCAGGGAGGACCCGCCGGCGGCGCGCACGGTGGTGGTGGAGTCCACCTATGGCGACCGCACCCACCCCGCGCCGGGACGCCCGCCGCACGCCGTGCTCGCCGAGGCGATGCGCCGGGCCGAGCGGCTCGGGGGCGCCGTGGTGGTCCCGGCGTTCGCGGTCGACCGCACCGAGCTGGTCCTGCGCGCCATCAGCGACCTGCTGGCCCGGCGTGAGGTCCCCGACCTGCCGGTCTACGTCGACAGCCCGATGGCGCTGGCCGCGCTGGAGGTCTACGCCCGCCCGGGACTGCGCGCCGAGCTGCGCCCCGACGTGGGGCCGCGCCTGTTCGAGCTGCCCCGGGTCCACGCGGTCCGCAGCGTGCAGGAGTCGGTCGCGCTGAACTTCCCCGAGGAGCCCTGCGTCATCGTCTCCGCCTCGGGCATGGCCACCGGCGGGCGGGTCGTGCACCACCTGCGGCACCTGCTGCCCGAACGTCGCAACACCGTGGTGCTCACCGGCTACCAGGCGGTCGGCACCCGCGGCCGGGACCTGGCCGAGGGGGCTCGGCAGCTGAAGATGTTCGGCCGCTACGTCCCGGTGCGCGCGGAGGTGCTCGTGGACGAGGAGTTCTCCGTCCACGCCGACTCCGGGGAGGTGCTCGCGTGGCTGCGCCGGCTGCCCGAGCCCCCGGAGACGGTCTACGTGGTGCACGGGGAGCCACCGTCCGCCGCCGCGCTGGCCGGGCGGATCCGAGACGAGCTCGACTGGACCGCCGTCGTGCCCCGGCTCGGCGAGAAGGTCCGGATCGACCCGGCCTGAGCCCGGCGACCCCGCCCGGGCCGCCGACCCGCGCCGCAGCCTCCCGGGGGACCTTGGGCCCTGCCTCCCGGCGCCCCGTCCGGGCGACCGTGGGCACACTCCCCCACGCCGCAGCCAGGAGGCCCCCTGATGGACGCGCCCGATGTCCCCCACCCCGTGATCACGGTCGGCAGCGACCTCACCTCCCGCGCCACGGCGGCGCTGCGGTGGGCAGCCGAGGAGGCGCGACGCTCCGGCGCCCAGCTGCGCCTCGTCACGGTGTGGCACGCCGGGGTCGCCTCCCATGAGGTCATGCCCCCGGCGGCCGAGCGGGCCGCGATGATGGCCGACGCCCTCGCCGACGCGGGGCTCGAGGAGGACCAGGCCTCGGTGGTGATGCTGGAGGGCCGCGCCGGGCCGACGCTGGTCGAGGCCGCCCGCGGGTCCTCCCTGCTGGTGGTCGGCTCCGCCGGCCACGTGGGGGCGCTGGGGGCCATGTCCGGCAGCGTGAGCCGCTACTGCGTGCGCCACGCGCCCTGCCCGGTGGCGGTGGTCGGCCCGTCCGCCGCCCCCGGTCCGGTCGAGCGCGTCCTCGTCAGCGGCACCCTCGACCCCGAGGGCTCCACCTTCCGCTGGGCGGTCCGCCAGGCGCAGCGCGACCACGCCGACGTCCACCTCATCGACTCGTGGTACCTCGAGCCGATCGTGCCCTCCTACCCCGAGCTGGACCTGCGGGTCCGCGAGGAGGCCCGCGACCGGCACGCCAAGATGCGCCAGCGCCTCGAGCAGATCGCCGGGGGCACCGTCCGGGTCACCGAGTCCCTGGCCTCGGGCCACGCCCGCGACGTGCTCCAGGCCAGGACCCGCTCACGGGACCTGCTGGTCCTGCCGTATGCCGCGCTGCACCACATCTCGTTCGTGCACGGTCGCTGCCCGGTCGTCGTCCTTCCCCCCGAGGTCCCGGCCACCGCGCCCGTCCGCCCGGCGACGGTCAGCGAGACCGAGAGCGCCTCCAGCGTCGTCCCGCTGGCCTGACCGGCAGCCGGGACGAGGCAGCGCCGTGAGCTCCACCGCGACCCGGGCGACCGGCATACCGGCCCGGGCCCCCCGGGCCGAGGGGCTCGCCGTGGAGACGGTGGGGCTGACCAAGCGCTATGGCCAGGCCGTCGGCATCGAGGACCTGGACCTGCAGGTCGGGGTCGGCGAGGTCTTCGGCTTCCTCGGCCCGAACGGCGCGGGCAAGACCACCACGATCCGGCTCCTGCTCGGCCTGATCCACCCCACCGCCGGGCGGGCCAGCCTGTTCGGGATGGACCTGGCCACGACGGGGCCCCGCATCCGGGCACACCTGGGCTACGTCCCCGGTGACCTGTCGCTGTGGGAGCGCATGCGCGGCCACGACGTGCTCGGTCACCTCTCGCTGCTGCGTGGGGGCGTGCCCGAGCGGGCCTGGCGCACCCTCGCCGAGCGCTTCGACCTCGACCTGCGGCCCCGGGTGCGCGAGCTGTCCAAGGGCAACCGGCAGAAGCTCGGGCTGATCCAGGCGCTCATGCACGAGCCGGACCTGCTGGTGCTCGACGAGCCCACCACCGGGCTGGACCCGCTGGTCCAGGTGGAGTTCCACGTCGTCCTGCGCGAGCTCGTGGCGCGGGGGGCCACCGTGTTCCTGTCCTCCCACGTGCTGGCCGAGGTCGAGCAGGTCGCCGACCGTGCCGCGATCGTGGCCCGCGGCCACCTGCTGGTCGTCGACGACATCGAGGCGCTGCGGGGCAAGGCCCGGCGCCGGATCGAGCTGGACTTCCCCCGGGACGCGCCGCCGGGCCTGGCGGACGTCCCGGGGGTCGCCGACCTGCACGTCGCCGGCGGGCGGGCGTCGTGCAGCGTCACCGGGCCGCTGACCGAGCTGCTGCGCCTGGCCACGGCCCACGGGGTGGTCGACGTGCACACGCATGAGCCCGACCTCGAGGACGCCTTCGTCGGCTACGTCTCGGCCGGCCCGGCCCCGGGGACGCCCGGCCCGCAGGCCGCGAGCGCGACGTGAGGGTGGTGAGCACATGAGCGCCGCAGTCCAGCCGGTGATGCCGGCCACCACCGAGCACGAGCTGGTCACCCCGCGCGCCGGCCGGCAGGCCCTCGCGGTCTGCGGGCGCGCCCTGGCCGAGCGGTGGCACTCGCTGGTGGGGTGGGGCGTCGCGATCGCGCTGCTCAGCGTCCTGCTGCTGTCGGTGTACCCCTCGGTCGCGCGCTCCCAGAAGACGATGCAGGACTTCCTGTCGCAGTACCCCGAGGGCCTGCGGCAGGCGTTCGGCCTCGACAACTACGCCACCGCGTCGGGCTACGTCCACGCCGAGCTGTTCTCCCTCATGGTGCCGATCGTGCTCATCTCGGTCGCGGTCGGCGCGGGAGCGGCGGCCACCGCCGGCGAGGAGGAGCACGGCACCGCCGACCTGCTGTTCTCCCTCCCGGTGGCCCGGGGCGCGGTGCTGGCCGGCAAGGCGGCGGCGATGGTGCTGGGCGTCCTCGCCATCGACGTCGTCCTGGTGCTCTCGCTGCTCATCGGCTCCGGTCCGGTGGGACTGCACCTCGACACCGGGCACCTGCTCGCCGCGACGGCGCAGGTGAGCCTCCTCGCGTTGATGTTCGGCGCCTTCGCCCTGGCCGTCGGGGCGTTCACGGGCCGTCGCGGGGCGGCCACGGGAGCGGCGATCGGCCTGGCCCTGCTGGCCTTCCTCGTCGAGACGCTGGGTCCCCTGGCCGACTGGCTGGCGCCGTGGCAGCACTGGTCCCCGTTCCACTGGGCGCTGAGCAACCGGCCGCTGGCCCACGGTTTCGACACCGGAGGGGCGCTGTCCCTGACCGCGCTCACGCTCGTCCTGCTCGCCGCCGCGACGCTGCTGCTGCACCGCCGGGACCTGCGCACCACCTGACCCCCGTCCAGAACAGGGACCTTTGTACCCTTTTCGTCGCGGCCCGCGGTCGTTAGGCTCCCTCAGACACGAACGCGCCCGCCGCGTGCGGCGGGTTGAGGGCAGGGGCGCCACGAAGGACCCGCTCATGCCGCTTGCCTCCGTTCCCCAGGCCACCTACCACGACCTCGCCGACCTGATCCGCGAGGAACGCCGCCACCTCACCGACGTGACCGCCGTGCTCGTGCGCGAGGCCTACCCCGTCCGGTCAGCCGGATCGGTCATCGCCTGCGTGCTGCGCTGCCGCGAGGAGCTCCTCCGCGCCGGCGTCCGCGCCGGCCTCGCCGACGCGGCGGAGACCATGGCCCGTCGCCGGCTCGGGCTCCCCGGCCACAGCTGAACCCTCCCCCACCCGCTGGCTGTCACAGGGCAGCGGCCCCGGCCGCTTCCCTGTGTGCCGGGTGCACGCCTCCCGGTGGCCGTCCCCCGGCAGTGCGGCGACCGGGCGCACCCGCGCGCCGCGCTGCATACGCGCCGCGCGGCGCACCGGCCAGCCCCCTCGCGGCTGCCGGCACCGGCCAGGGGGCCGTCAGGACCTTCGTCTCTGACATGCCGCACCGGCCCCGACAAGGCTGAAGGAGACAGGGGACGACGCCCACGGACGAGGAGAACCCGATGCCCAAGACTGCTGCCCACCCCACCAAGCCCGCGCCGGGTTCGGCTCTGGCACAACGACTTCGCGCGTTCGAGGACTTCCGGATGGGTTGGCCCCTCGGTGACCTGCTCAGCCACGAGCTGAGCGACCTGATGGAGCGCACCACCGGCATGATCCGGGTCGAGGAGACCACCGAGGACGGGTTCCTCGTGGTGCGCGCCGAGCTACCCGGCATCGACCCCGACAAGGACGTCCACGTCACGCTGGAGGACGACGTGCTGACGATCTCGGCCGAGCGTCGCGACGAGCGCACCGAGGAGAACGAGGGAAACCGGCGCACCGAGTTCCACTACGGGAGCATGACCCGGCGGCTGCGGGTGCCACGGGGCATCGACCCAGAGGCGATCGCCGCGACCTACCAGGACGGCATCCTCGAGGTGCGGGTGCCCGCGCCGGCACCGACCGCCGAGACGCGTGAGATCGCCGTCCACCGCGCGGGGTCCTGACGATGAAGGGCCACAAGGGCGACCGCCTGGTCCTCGCCGCCAACCGGACCGAGGGCGCGGTGCGTGACGGCGAGATCCTCGAGGTGCGTGGGGCGAACGGCGCACCGCCCTACCTGGTGCGGTGGAGCGACGGGCACGAGGCGCTCGTGTTCCCCGGGCCGGACGCAATCGTGCACGCCCCGGACGAGGACCTGCACCACCGCGGTGGCACCGGCGCCCCGGTGGAGGAGCGAACACCGGTCAAGCAGTGGCGGGTCCAGATCTCGGTGTTCGAGCAGGGTGACGACACGGACGCGTCGGCGGTCCTGCTGGCCGGGCCGGGCGACCACTTCGCCACCCACGGGCACAGCCACCGCTCCACGGAGGACGACCCCGCGACGACGATCGGTGACGAGGTCGCCGTGGCCCGGGCGCTGCGGCACCTGGCCGACACGCTGCTCGCGACGGCCGAGACGCAGATCGAGCACGCCACCGGCAAGGACGCCTTCGTCCGGCCGGTGTGAGCACACGGAGGGCTGACCGATGATGGCCTGGGGCTGGGGCGGCGGCTGGTTCGGGCTGTGGCTCGGCCTGGTCCTGCTCCTCGGGGTGGTCGCGGCGGTGGTGTTCGCACTCGTCGCCGCAGCCGGTCACCCGCGGGCCCCGGCCGGCCCTCCGCCGCCGCCCGCACCACCGCCTGTCAGCGAGGCCGAGCGCATCCTGGAGGAGCGCTTCGCCCGCGGCGAGATCGACGCCGACGCGCTGACCCGCGGGCGGCAGGCGCTGCGCAACCGCTGACCCCGGGGGCCCTGACGGCGCCGCGACCCATGGTGGTCGCGATGGGGGTGGCACCTACGGGTGCCGGCGCGGCGCGCGGTGGGACTGGCCCTCCTCCTCCGTCCCGAGGTGGGTCGCCGCGAACACCGCGGCCTGGGTCCGGCGCTCCATGCCGAGCTTGGCCAGGACCGCGGTGATGTAGTTCTTCACCGTCTTCTCGGCGAGGAACATCGCCTCACCGATCTGCCGGTTGGTCAGGCCCTCGGCGACGTGCTCGAGGATCCGGCGCTCCTGCGGGGTGAGCGTGCGCAGCCGCGGGTCGGCGCCCCGGTCCTCCTCCCAGCTGCGCTTGACGCGCTGGGCGACCGCGGGGTCGATGAGCTTCTCCCCCGCCGCGACCCGCCGGATCGCCTGGACGAGGTCCTGGCCCTTGATGTCCTTGAGCAGGTAGCCGGCCGCCCCGGCCAGGATCGCGGTGGCGAGCGCGTCCTCGTCGTTGAACGAGGTGAGGATCAGGCCCTGGATGGAGGGGTCGACCGAGCGCACGTCCCGGCACACGTCCAGCCCCGACCCGTCCGGCAGCCGGGCGTCGAGCAGCGCCACCTGCGGCCGCAGCGCCGGGATCCGCCGGGTCGCCTCCTGGGCCGAGCCGGACTCCCCGACCACCTCGATGTCGGCCTCCATCTCCAGCAGCTCCCGGATCCCGCGGCGGACGATCTCGTGGTCGTCGAGGAGGAACACCTTCACGGTCATGGCACTGCCCTTCGTGTCTGCCCTGCGCTCCATGATGACCCCGGCAGCTGCTCCCCGTCCCCGTGTACGACAAGGACCGGGCACTGCGCGTCGTGCACGACCCCGTGCCCCACGGACCCGAGCACCAGGCTCGCCAGGTTGCCCCGCCCGCGGCTGCCCACGACGACCAGCGCCGCGCCGTCGGCGGCCTCCACGATGGCCCGGGCCGGCGGCCCGGTCACCACGCGGCCGGAGACGACGAGCCCGGTATGCCGTGCCGTCGCGCGCCTGCCCGCCGCCTCCACCACCTGCTCGGCCCGGTTGCGCTCCTCGCGCACCTGGTCGCTCTCGTCGCCGAGGACCTCCCAGAACGCCGAGACCCACGACTCCGGCGGGGGCCGCCAGGCGCAGACCACGCGCAGGGGCGCGCCGGTCTCGGCCGCGACGTCCGCGGCGGCGTCGAGGGCGACCAGGGACGGCGGGGTGCCGTCGACACCGACGGCGACAGGGGTCCCGGGCCCGGGACGACGCCGACCGTCGCCGCGGACGACGACCACGGGGCAGGTGGCGTGGCCGCTGACCGCGAAGGCCACCGAGCCGAGCAGGGTGGAGGTGGCCGGGTCCAGGCCCCGGCTGCCGACGACGACCACGCCGACCTCGTGCGAGACCCGCACCAGCGCCTCCGCGGCGCCGCCGAGCACCGCCTCGGTGGCGACGCGCAGCCCGGGGTGCTGGCGCAGCACGTAGGCCGCCCCGTCCTGGGCCCGTCGCTCCGCCTCGGCGTAGCGACCCTCGGTGCTCAGCGGCGCCCCGGTGAGCGCACCTGTCGGCAGGGCGAGGTGGTCGATGGCGCTGACCACGACCAGGGTCGAGCCGCGCCGGGCCGCCTCGGCGGCGGCCCACTCGAGCGCGGCGAGGGCCGGCACGGACCCGTCGTAGCCGACGGCGACATCACGGCGGGGGTCCTGGGCGGTCATCGCCGGCTCCTGTCGCCGGTCACGGCCGCTGGGCCGGCTCCTGGCCGGCAAGGGCGAGGCCGCGGTCGTCCCCTGACCCGGGCCGCGGTGGGGTGACGACCAGCACGTCGCAGGGCATCGCATCGAGGACCCCGCGGCTGACCGACCCGGCCACGAGCCCGGCCAGGCGGCCGCCGGCCTTGGTGCCGACGACCAGGAGGTCACCGGCGCGGGCCCGCAGCAGCAGCGCGGTCACCGGGTCGTCCCGGGTGATCACCAGGCGTGAGGGGACGCCCTCGGGCAGGGTGACCGAGCGCATCGCCTCGTGCACCCGGCGCCACCCCGCGGCCAGGTCGGCGCGGGCGCGTCCGGTGCCCGGCGCGAGCGCGTGGACCGCCACCAGGCGCGAGCCGCGAGCGGCGGCCTCCTGCGCGGCGACCGTGAAGATCCGGGCGCAGTCCCGGCCGGCGTCGAGCCCCACGAGCACCACGGAGGGCTCGGCGTCCGGCGGCAGCGGCTGGGTGGGGGCGTCGGTGGCGACCATCACCGGGCAGCTGAACAGGCGGGCCAGCTCGGCGCTGGTCGAGCCGATCGAGAAGGCGAGCTGTCCGTGCACGCCGTGGCGGCCGAGCACGAGCAGGCCGGCACCGGCGGCCGCTGCTGCGGCCTCGGGCGCACCGAGCTCCGGGGCGATGACCACCTGCGTCGGCAGCGTCGGGTCGATGTCCACGACGAGGGTGAGCGCCTGCTCGGCGACGGCCATGGCGTCGGAGATCGCGTCGTCGGCCGCACGGACGAGCAGCTGCAGCCGGTCCGGGCCGGCGCTGAGGGGTTCGGCCACGCTGAGCAGCACCAGGCCGGTGCCGCGACGGGCCGCCTCCCGGGCAGCCACGCGCACCGCCTGCCGGCTGTGCCACGACCCGTCACACCCGACGACGACCGTTCCCGGCAGGTTGATGTCCGGCTTCATGGCACCGCCCTCTGGGTGGGGCCCGCGCAGGGGGCACGGGGGGTCGCTCCCGATGCTCGCCGCCCGGCGGTGCGCGCGGTCAGGGCCTTTGGTCCCCGGGCACCGGGACCTCGGGGCCGGGCAGGCGCCGCGCCCTCCCACTCCCCGGCCCCCGTCGCCGCGACCGCCCCACCCATCCCCCGGACCACCTCGCCGAGACGGACGTTTCTCGGGCTTCGGGCCGGCCCAAACCCCGAGGAACGTCCCTCTCGGCGCCGTCTGCCGCGGCGCTCAGGCGGGGTCGGACTCGTAGAAGTGGGCGACGACCGCCTTGCGGGCCCGGCGGGCGGTGCGGCGGTAGGCCTCGGCCAGCTCGTGACCGGTGGCGGCCCGGCGCCCCACGATCCGGCCGATCCCATCGGCGTCGCGCAGGTCGCTGGGCAGGGAGTCCACCGGGCGGCCGCGCCAGAGGACCGCGGCGTTGCGCAGCGCGGACGTGAAGGTCCATGCGCGTCGCAGCGCCTCGGCGTCCTCGGCCGACAGCAGCCCGGCCTCCTCGGCCGCCGCGAGCGCCTCGAGGGTTCCGGTCGTGCGCAGCCCGGGCAGCTCGTGGGCGTGCTGCAGCTGGAGCAGCTGCACCGTCCACTCCACGTCGGACAGGCCGCCCAGGCCGAGCTTGAAGTGGGTCCGCGGGTCGCCGCCGCGGGGCAGCCGCTCGGACTCCATGCGGGCCTTGAGCGTGCGGATCTCGCGCACCGCCGAGTCCGGGATCCCGCCCTCGGGCCAGCGCAGCGGGTCGATGAGCGCCAGGAACTCCTCACCCAGCGCGACGTCACCGGCCACGGGGGCGGCCCGCAACAGCGCCTGGCGCTCCCAGGTCAGCGACCACCGGTCGTAGTAGGCCCGATAGGAGGTGAGGCTGCGGGCGAGCGGACCGGCCTTGCCCTCGGGACGCAGGTCGGCGTCGACGACGAGCTGGGGGTCCGGGCCGGCCGCGCCGAGCAGCCGCCGGACCTCCTGGACGACGGCGACGGCGGCGGACTGGGCGTCCTCCTCGCCGACTCCCGGCTCCGGCTGGTGCACGAACATCACGTCGGCGTCGGAGCCGTAGCCCATCTCCCCGCCCCCGAGCCGTCCCATGCCGACCACCAGCAGCCGGGTGCCCAGCGGCCGGTCCCGCTCGCCCTCCACGCGTGCGGTGGCCACGTCGAGGGCGGCCTGCAGGACCGCGGCGGTGAGGTCGGTCAGGGCGCTGCCGACCCCCGCGAGGTCCAGCTGCCCGGTGAGGTCCGCGACCGCGATCCGGAACAGCTCCTGGCGCCGCACGACCCGGGCGGCGTTCATGGCGTCCTCGGGGGTGGTGTGCCGCTTGACCGCGGCACCCATCGTCGTCTGCAGCGCCTCCCGGCTGCGGGGGGTGAGCCCGCCCACGTCACCGAGGACCGCCACCGACTCCGGGGCGCGGGTGAGCAGGTCCGCGGCGAACCGGCTGCGGGCCAGGACGTGTGCCAGGCGTTCGGCGGCGCTGCCCTCGTCGCGCAGCATCTTGAGGTACCAGTGCGTGGTGCCGAGGGACTCGCTGATCCGGCGGAAGGACAGCAGGCCGGCGTCGGGGTCGGCCTCGTCGGCGAACCACTGCAGCATCACCGGCAGCAGGGTCCGCTGGATCGCGGCGCGGCGGCTGACCCCCGTGGTGAGCGCCTCGAGGTGGCGCAGCGCACCGGCGGGGTCGCGGAAGCCGAGCGCGGCCAGCCGCTCGACGGCGGCCTCCGGGGTGAGCCGGGAGTCGTCCGAGCTCAGCCGCGCCGCGGCGGTCAGCAGCGGGCGGTAGAACAGCCGCTCGTGCAGCCGGCGCACCTCCCGGGCCTGCGCCTGCCACTGCGCCACCACGGACTTCGCCGGGTCGCGCCGGTGCCCGATGGCCCGGCCGAGCCGGCGCAGGTCGGGCTCGGCAGTGGGCATGAGGTGGGTGCGGCGCAGCCGGAACAGCTGGATCCGGTGCTCCAGCGTGCGCAGCAAGCGGTAGGACTCGTCGAGCACGGCGGCGTCGTCCCGCCCGACGTAACCCCCCAGCGAGAGCGCCGCGAGCGCCTCCAGGGTCGTCCCGGAGCGCAGCGTCTCATCGGCCCGGCCGTGCACCAGCTGGAGCAGCTGCACGCTGAACTCCACGTCGCGCAGCCCGCCCGGGCCGAGCTTGAGCTGGCGGGGCGCCTCGGCCCGGGGCACGTGGTCCTCGACCCGGCGGCGCATGGCCTGCACGTCCTCGACGAAGTGCTCCCGGCTGGCCGCCTGCCAGACCAGCGGCTGCACCGCGTCGAGGTAGGCCTGGCCCAGTGCGGGGTCACCGGCGACGGGCCGGGCCTTGAGCAGCGCCTGGAACTCCCACGTCTTGGCCCACCGCTCGTAGTACTGGCGGTGGCTGGCCACGGTGCGCACCAGCGGCCCCTGCTTGCCCTCGGGGCGCAGCGCCGCGTCGACCGGCCACAGCGTCCCCTCGGGGGTCGCGGCCGAGCAGGCCCGCATCAGCCCGGTGGCCAGCTGGGTGGCGTAGCCCAGTGCCGCGTCCTCGTCCGCGCCCTCCGCCGGCTCGGCCACGAAGATGACGTCGACGTCGCTGACGTAGTTGAGCTCCCGGCCGCCGGCCTTGCCCATGCCGATGACGGCGAACCGGCACCCGGGGTCCTGCGCGTCGGCCTCCTCGCGGGCGATCGCCAGCGCCGCCTCCAGCGACGCCGCGGCGAGGTCGGCCAGCGCCTGCGCGGTCCAGGGCAGCTCGACCACCGGGTCGTCGGCGGTCAGGTCCAGGGCGGCGATGCCGAGCAGCTCGCGGCGGTAGGCCACCCGCAACGCGTCGTATGCCGTCCGCTCACCGCGGTCGGTCACGGCGGCCACCATGGCGGCGCGGCGCTCGTGCGGCCCGCGGCGGCGGGCGTGCGCGGCGTACGTCCAGTCCCCGGGGTGGCTGACGAGGTGGTCGACCAGCGCCGAGGACGCGCCGAGCAGGGCGAGGAGCCGGTCGCGGGCGGGGCCGGCGTGGCGCAGCGCGGCGACGAGCTCGCGCACCTCGGGGCTGCCGTCCTCGTGGTCGGGGTCGGTGGCCCGCAGGGCCTCCATGAGCCGGACCAGGCCGAGCAGGGCCAGGTCCGGGTCGGCCACGGCGCCCAGCGCATCGGGCAGGCCGTCCTCGAACACGTCGTCGAAGGGGTCGGTCAGCCCGGCCAGGGCGGGGTCGGCGAGCAGCGTCCCGGCGCGCTCCGGCTCGGCGAAGCCCAGCCGCGCCAGCGTCCCGGTGCGGCTGGTGGCTCGCGACGAGGTGCTCACGCGCCCAACCTATCGAGTGGTGGGCCGGGACCGGCACCACTGCGGAAAGAGGGAAGGCCCACGCCCCTTGGGGTGTGGGCCTTCCAGTCTCCGTGAGTCGTCAGCGCGCGGGCCGGGTGACCGTGACGTGCACCGTGCCGCCGGGTTCGACGGTGACCGGGGTGGCCGAGGCCTGGTCGGCACCGCCGTACCAGAACGACTCACCGGTCTCGTAGTCGTTGAAGAGCAGCAGCAGCGGCGCCTGGGGCATCCCGGTGACGGTGAAGTCGCCGCCCGTGCCGTCGTACCAGCCGCCGGCGCCGTACTGCACCGCGGTCGAGCTGCCGGAGTAGACGCTCACGTCGAACTGCTCCGTCACAGGCTTGCCGTCCGCGTCGACCACCGTGCCAGTGATGGTGCCGGCCGGTTTCATGGTGAAGTCCGCCTGCGCCGCGCCGTGTTTGGGCAGGGCGATGGTGGTCGCACCGTCAGCGGTGGGCGACCCGCCGGTCCACACCGGCGCCCACCGTCCCTGCAGGTCCCACGCCACGAGGCTGGTGGAGCTGTCGGTGAGGTTGGTGAGCTCGTAGTACCCATCCGCGTCGGTGATCGCGTGGTTGCCCTCGGCACCGCCCGCCCGCGGGGTGTAATAGGGCCCCACGACGATCCCCTCCAGCGGGTGGCCCTGGGCATCGGTGACGCGCCCGGTGGCCTCGCGGCCGGCGATGAGCCGGATGTCGGCGATAGTGGTCGTCTGCCCGGCCACGAGGGGAATCAACCTGGCGTGCCGCTGGGTGGCACCGTGCGCCGCCCAGGTGTCGTTGTTCCAGCCGCCAGGCACGTCCAGGGTGACCTTGGTCGGCGGGACGCCGGTGACCGTGTACATGCCGTCAGCGGCAGAGCATCCGCCTGCGGTGGGCAGGTACGTGGTGGTCCGCCCGAGGTAGACCTGCGGGCAGCGGTCCGCGACCGGCTTGCCGCTGGCGTCGAGGACGCGACCGGTCAGGGTCGCCCCGCGAGGCACGGTCAGGTCGTATGCCGTGACCGCGCCAGCCGCGACGGTGACCGTCTTCGCACCGGTCTCGGTCCACGACCCGCCGGACCAGATCGACGGGTAGGCCGGGTTCTGGCTCTGGAAGTCGACGGTGTAGCTGCCCGGGGCTAACTCGGCGGAGTAGTGCCCCTGCGCGTCGCTGCAGGCCCACACCCACTGGTCCGAGGTGGGCACCGTTGCGC
Organism: Oryzihumus sp.; assembly: GCF_036391795.1. GTDB lineage: Bacteria > Actinomycetota > Actinomycetes > Actinomycetales > Dermatophilaceae > Oryzihumus. Next base: position 1,009 of record NZ_DASVZH010000143.1, on the reverse strand, counting down.
ACAGGTCGCTGACCGGCTGGCCGGTGTCGTCGGTCAGCATGCCCGCGAACCCACTGGCCGGAGGCAGCGCCACTCGACCGAGGTCGAGGCTCGCTCCTGCGTCGACGTGGTAGGTCGCTGCGTGCTCGCGGTCGACAGCGTCCGGCGCCCACACCGAGCGTGTGCCGTCGACGACGTGCACGACCACGTCACCCGCCGGCACCTCGGCCAACAGCTCGCCGTTCCAGTAGGAGCCTTGCGACAGCGGCTCGTCCGACCCCGGACGGAACACCTCGACCGTGGCATCCGGCGCCGGCTGGCCGTCGGCATCGACGATCGTGCCGGCGATGGCGCCGGACCTCTCGAGGGCAAAGTCGGCCACGCCCGGGACCGTCAGCATGTCTGCCCGGTCCCACGAGTAGTGCCCGGTGGCGTACTGGGTGGCGTAGGAACTGGCCGAGGCCTCCACCCGGTAGCTCAGGTCGGCGTTTGGGACCTCCAGGCTGTACCGCCCGTCGGAGTCGACGCAGCCGGAGGCCGTACCGTCCCAGTTCTCGTCGATGGCCTGGACGCAGGCGTCGGTGATCGGTGCCCCGGTCACCGAGTCGACGACGCGACCGGTCAGTGTGGCAGTGGCGGCGTGCGCCGGGGCTGTGACCCCGATCGCCGGGACGGCCAGCAGTGCCGCACACAGCAGGGTGCGGGCAGCGCGAGATGGCAAGTGGACCCCCCTTGGTCAATCCGGGCGATCTGCCCGAACGTCAACGAAACCGGGCGCAATCTAGGGCCGGCGGGGCATGCCGCGCAATGCCCTGTGCCGAATCCGCGTCGGGGCCGCTCCCCGCGGTCGCGGGGAGCGGCCTCGTGCGTGGTGGAGCGGGCCCGGGTCGGCGCTCAGAGCCGCGGCAGGTAGCGCTCCAGCTCGAAGGGCGTGACCTGGTTGCGGTAGTCGTCCCACTCGGCGCGCTTGTTGCGCAGGAAGAAGTCGAAGACGTGCTCCCCCAGCGCCTCGGCGACCAGGTCCGAGCGC
>NZ_DASVZH010000142.1:0-4653 GCF_036391795.1 Oryzihumus sp. | reverse complement strand
ACCAGCCCGCGACGCGCATCGCCCGCCAGCGGCTGATCGTCGAGCTGGTCGAGCACCAGCACGTGACCAGCCAGGCCCAGCTGCGCGAGCTGCTGGCCGGCTCGGGCATCAAGGTCACCCAGGCCACGCTCTCGCGCGACCTCGACGAGCTCGGCGCAGTCAAGCTCGACGTGGAGGGCCGCTCGGTCTACGCGGTCCCGGGCGAGGGTGGCGACGCGACACCGCGGCACCCGGACAGTCCCGGGGCGCGGCTCTCGCGGGCGGTGGCCGAGCTGCTGGTGTCCGTCGACCACTCTGCGAACCTGGTCGTGCTGCGCACCCCGCCCGGCGGCGCGCAGTACCTGGCGCACTCCCTCGACCGGGCCGAGCTCGGCGACGTGATCGGCACGATCGCCGGCGACGACACGGTGCTCGTGGTCACGCGCGACCCGATGGGCGGCGCCGACGTCGCCGCCCTGCGCGCGGCCCGCCCCGACGTCGTGCTGCTCGTCGGCGGGACGGATGGCGGCAACGCGGAGGTGCTGCTGCACAACGCCTCCCGGCTCGCCAGGGCCCGGATCGCCCAGCCCGTGGTCGTGGCCGGCAACGCCGACGCGGCCGGTGAGGTCTCGGGGCTGCTGGCGTCCACCGGCCGCCGGTTCGTGATCACGGGCAACGTCCTGCCGCAGATCGGGGTGATCGCCCCCGAGGGCGCCCGGGCCGCGATCCGCGAGGTCTTCCTGCGCCACGTCATCGGCGGCAAGGGCCTGTCCCGCGGGCCCGACTTCGCCGCGATGGTCCGTGCCGCCACCCCCGACGCGATGCTGCGGGGGATCGAGACGTTCGCCGCCGCGGTCGACGGCGACGTGCTGGTCGTCGACGTCGGTGGGGCCACGACCGACGTCTACTCGGTCATCACGCCCGAGGGGGAGGACGCGACCCTGCACAAGGACGTCGTCGCGCCGCTGTGGCACGCCCGCACCGTCGAGGGCGACCTGGGCATGCGCTGGAACGCCATCGGGGTGGTCGAGGCCGCGGTCGCCGAGCACCTGCTGGCCGGCGAGGAGCTGCACCGGCTGCGACGCTGGGCCGACGCGGTCTCCCACGACACCGGGCACCTGCCCGAGGACGCGGACGAGACCGCCCTCGACACCGAGCTCGCCCGGCTCGCCGCGCTGGTCGCCGTCCGCCGGCACGCCCGGCCCGCCCACCCGGGGGAGAGTGGCCGGCCCACGGCCAACCTGGCCCACGTCGTCGGCTCCGGCGGGGTCCTGCGCCACGGCGGCCCGCGGGTCGCCGAGGCCGTCCTGGGGGCGGTCACCCGGGACTACGCCGGCGGGTGGCGCGTCCCGGACGGCGCGCGCACGGCGGTCGACACGTCATACCTGCTGTTCGCGGTCGGGCTGCTGACCGACGCCCCCGGGCACGGCCCGGAGGCGGCCGCCCGGCTGGCCCGTGGGGTCCTCGCAGCGCGCTGAGCCGACCGACTAGCCTGCGCGCATGGCATCACCGTCGCTGCCCGTCACGCTCGACGACGTCATCGCTGCGCAGGACCTGCTCAGCGGCGTCGTCCGTCCCACTCCACTGGAGTACAGCCGCGCCCTGTCCGAGCGCGTGGGCGCCGACGTGTACCTCAAGTGCGAGAACCTCCAGCGCGCCGGGTCGTTCAAGATCCGTGGCGCCTACACGCGCATCGCGCGACTGAGCGAGGAGGAGAAGGCGCGGGGCATCGTCGCGGCCAGCGCCGGCAACCACGCCCAGGGCGTCGCCCTCGCCGCCCAGCTGCTCGGCATCGACTCGACCGTGTTCATGCCGATCGGCGCACCGATCCCCAAGCTGCTGGCCACCCGGGCCTACGGCGCACACGTCGAGCAGGTCGGCACCACCGTCGACGAGGCCCTGGTCGCAGCCAAGGAGATGGCGGCCTCGACCGGGGCGGTCCTGATCCACCCCTTCGACCATGCCGACATCGTCGCCGGCCAGGGCACCTGCGGCCTGGAGATCCTCGACCAGTGCCCCGAGGTCAAGACCATCGTCACCAGCGCCGGCGGCGGCGGGCTGCTGGCCGGCATCGCGGTGGCGGTCAAGGCCAAGCGTCCGGACGTGCGGGTCATCGGGGTGCAGGCCGAGCAAGCGGCTGCCTACCCGCAGTCGCTCGCCGCGGGCAAGCCGGTGCCACTGGGCTCCATGTCGACGATGGCGGACGGTATCGCGGTCGGGTGCCCCGGGGAGGTCCCCTACGCGATCGTGCGCGAGCTGGTCGACGCCGTCGAGACCGTCAGCGAGGAGATGATCTCCCGCGCGCTGCTGTTCGTCCTGGAGCGGGCCAAGCTGGTCGTCGAGCCGGCCGGCGCCGCAGCCGTGGCCCGGCTGCTCGCCGCCGGGCAGGGGTCGTGCGACGGGCCGGTGGTGGCGATCCTCTCCGGCGGCAACATCGACCCGCTGCTGCTGCTGCGCATCATCCGGCACGGCATGTCCGCCGCGGGGCGCTACCTGCAGTTCCGCCTGCGGGTGCCGGACCGGCCGGGCTCGCTCGCCGCGCTGCTGGCCGACCTCGCCGCGGTCGACGCCAACGTGCTCGAGATCGAGCACGTCCGCATGGGTGCCACCCTGCACGTCGACGAGGTCGAGATCGCGCTGCAGCTGGAGACCAAGGGCCAGGCCCACTGCGAGGAGGTCCTGCGCACGCTGCGGGGCAAGGGCTACAAGCTGAACTTCGGCTGAGGTGACCTGCGCCTTTTCGGTCGCGGGCCGTCGGAGGGCCGTGCGAGGCTGACCCGCATGACGGACGCAGTGGTGGCCGAGGGGCTGGTCAAGCACTACAAGGAGGTCCGGGCCCTGGACGGGCTCGACCTGCGGGTGCCCGAGGGGTCGGTGCTCGGCGTGCTCGGACCCAACGGCGCCGGCAAGACGACGGCCGTGCGGGTGCTGACCACCCTGCTCAAGCCCGACGCCGGGAGCGCCCACGTCGCCGGGGTGGACGTGCTGGCCGAGCCGGCGACGGTGCGGGGCCTGATCGGGCTCTCGGGACAGTTCGCCGCCGTCGACGACTACCTGACCGGGTTCGAGAACCTCGACATGGTCGGGCGGCTCTACCACCTGGGCCGCGCGACCTCCCGGGCCCGCGCGCGCGAGCTGCTCGAGCAGTTCCGCCTCAGCGACGCCGGTGACCGCCCGGTCAAGACCTACTCAGGCGGCATGCGGCGACGGCTCGACCTCGCCGGCGCGCTCGTCGCGCGCCCGCCGGTGATCTTCCTCGACGAGCCGACCACCGGGCTCGACCCCCGCAGCCGCGGCGACATGTGGGACGTCATCACCGACCTCGTCTCGACCGGCACCTCCCTGCTGCTGACGACGCAGTACCTCGAGGAGGCCGACCGGCTCGCCGACTCGATCGTCGTGGTCAACCACGGCAAGGTCATCGCCTCCGGCACCGCCGACGAGCTCAAGGCCCAGGTCGGCGGGGAGCGCCTCGAGGTGGTCATCGCCGACGCCGCACTGCTGCGACGGGCCGCCGAGGTGCTCGCGCCGCTGGCCGTCGACGGTGCCGAGCCCGAGGTGGAGCAGCACACCCGGCGGATCACCCTGCCGACCGGTGGCGGGACCGGCCCGCTGCTGGACGCGGTGCGCGCCCTCGACGGCGAGGGCATCGAGGTCCAGGACATCGGGGTGCGACGACCGACCCTCGACGACGCGTTCCTGACCCTGACCGGCCGCCCCAGCGAGACCGCGGACGACGAGGCCGCCGGGCGCGAGCCGGTGGGGAGTGAGGCCCGATGAGCGTGCAGACCGCCGTCAGCGACGGGATGGTCGTCGCCAAGCGCAACCTGATCAAGATCAAGCGGGTGCCCGACCTGCTGGTCTTCACCACGTTGTCGCCGATCATGTTCGTGCTGCTGTTCGCCTACGTCTTCGGAGGGGCGATCGACCAGCGGGGTGGCGGCGCCCTCTACCGCCAGTTCCTCATCGCCGGCATCTTCGCCCAGACCGTCGTCTTCGGGGCCACGATCACCGGCTCGGCGCTGGCCGACGACGTCAAGAAGGGCATCATCGACCGGTTCCGCTCGCTGCCGATGTCACCGTCGTCGGTGCTCTTCGGCCGCACCCTCTCCGACGTGGTCAACAACGTCATCGTCCTGGTCGTCATGTCGCTGACCGGCCTGGTCGTGGGCTGGCGGATCAACACCTCCCTAGGGGAGGCGCTGGCGGGCTACCTGCTGCTCATCGTCTTCGCCTACGCCATCTCCTGGGTCATGGCGTGGGTCGGGCTGCTCGTGCCCAGCCCCGAGGTCGTCAACAACGCCTCGTTCATCATCATCTTCCCCCTGACCTTCGTGGCCAACACGTTCGTGCCGCTGGCCACGCTGCCCGGCCCGTTGAAGACGTTCGCCGAGTGGAACCCCGTCTCGGCCGTCACCCAGGCCGCGCGCGAGCTGTTCGGCAACATCCCCGACCCGCACCCGCCGCAGGAGGGCTGGGCGCTCAACCACCCGGTCGCCTACACGCTGATCTGGGCGGTCGGGGTGCTGCTGGTCTTCGTCCCGCTGGCCAGCGCGCAGTACCGCCGCTCCACCAGCCGCTGACACGCTGCGCCCACACAACGCGCCGGACCCCGCACGCAGAAGGCCCCCTCCCGGCACGGGAGGCGGCCATCACGCTCGGGTGGGCACACCC
>NZ_DASVZH010000141.1:0-30304 GCF_036391795.1 Oryzihumus sp. | reverse complement strand
GCCCCGGGTGGCCCCGTCCACGAAGCCCGCACGGGCGGGAGCGTCCGCCCCCGCCACCGCAGCGGCCGCGAGTGCCGGACAGACCGCCACCCCGACGGCGGCCCAGGCCGCGCCCGCCGGCGCACCGAAGGCCCCCAAGGTCGCCAAGGTCGGGTCCTTCGCCCGAGCCGCCGCCGACCGGGCGGCCCACGCCACCGGCATGCACGGCGCGGACGACACCGAGACGATCAGCCTGCCGGAGGTGTTCCAGACGACCGAGGAGCCCGAGGAGCCGCCGCTGCCCCTGATGCACACCGGGTCGGAGCCGCCCTCGGGCAACCAGACCAGGGTCGTGGTGACGATCCTGGTCGGCTTCCTCGTGGTGGTGCTCCTCCTGGGCTACTGCGGTATCTCGAGCATCGGCTCCGGCAGCAGCCTGCCCCTCGGCGGGAGCGCCCCGCGCCACACCTCCAGCGCCACGACGCCCCCGGCGACCAGCCCGAGCAGCGCTCCTCCCACGTCCAGCACGCCCAGGAAGAGCTCTGCCCCCATCGCCGTCGTCGGCGCCTCGGGCTTCGACCCCGAGGGCGACCAGAGCGAGAAGGACTCCGCCGCGAGCCTGGTGCTGGACGGCGACCCCACCACCGTCTGGCAGTCCGAGGGCTACAACTCCCCCTCCTTCGGCGGCCTGAAGAAGGGTGTGGGGGTCATCCTCGACCTGGGCAGCCCCAGGACGGTCCACTCGGTCAAGCTCACCCTGGGCAACGGCCCGGCGGACGTCACCGTCTACGCGGCGCCATCCCGATCCCTGGACGGGGTCTCGACCATCGGCGAGGTCCAGGGGGCAAGTGGCTCCGCGACCCTCACGGCCCCGACCGACCTGCAGCCCGCGCGCTACGTCATCATCTGGTTCACCCTCATCCCGCAGGACGGCGGTCGCTACCGCGCCTCCCTGGCGGACGTCAAGCTGAGCTGACCATGAACCCGCCGTCGCACCCGGTCGCGGGCCGTCTCGGCCCGGAGGAGCTGGCGTCCCTGCCTGATGCCGAGCTCCTCGCCGCGCACTGCGCCGGCGACCCGGAGGCCTTCGGTGAGCTGTTCCGCCGCCACCGCGACAGGATGTGGGCGGTGGCGCTGCGCACGACGAGTGACCGGGAGCTGGCAGCCGACGCCGTGCAGGACGCGTTCATCTCGGCCTTCCGTCGCGCCGACTCCTTCCGCGGCGACGCCGCCGTGACCACCTGGCTGCACCGGATCGTTGTCAACGCCTGCCTTGACCGGTTGCGCCGCCGGCGCCCCACCTCCGAGCTGCCCGAGCACGACCTGCCCGACTCGCGGGACGAGCACGCCAGCGTGGAGATCCGCCTGGACGTGCGCAAGGCTCTCGAGCAGCTGCCCGAGGGTCAGCGCCTGGCGCTGGTGCTGGTCGACATGCAGGGACTCAGCGTCGCCGAGGCCTCCGCCGTGCTCGAGGTGGCGGAGGGCACGATCAAGTCCCGGTGCGCCCGGGGCCGGGCGGCCATGGCCGAGCTGCTCGGCCTCAAACGGACGCCACCCCCGGCAACCGGACCCCCGCGCGCCCGCCCGGAACCTTCGGCCTCCCCCTGACGTCCTACCCTCGTCGGCCCCACCGAGTGAGACCCCCCGCACCCGCTCCGACCCCGCCCTGGAGGTGACCCGCCGTGATCCTGCCCCGCCACTCCTCGGGCGACCAGGATGACGACCCGACCGGCGTGCGGGCCCTGCTGTCCGCGCTGCCCGAGCCCGAGCCCATGCCCGAGGACCTCGTCCGCCGTATCAGCGCGAGCCTCGCCGCCGAGCAGTCGGCCCGCCCGCCCGCGGACGTCTCCGTGACGCCGCTGCTGCACACCCACCGACGTGCCCGCCGGGCCCTGGTCCCCGCCGCCGTGGCCGCGGGCATCGCCGCGGTCGCCCTCGCCGGCACCGGCGTCCTCCACCTGGGCTCCGGCTCCCAGACCAGCTCCGGGCTGGCGGCCTCCGCGGGCGCCCAGCTCACAGCCACCGACGACCCGAGCCGCAAGGCGGCGTCCGGGACACGGGCTGTGCAGCACATCCAGGTGTCCAGCACCCGCTACACCGCACAGGGGTTCGCGACCCAGGCCGCCCACCTCACCGTGGCGCCGGCACCGGAGGCGGCACCGTTGACCGGCGAGGCCCCGTCGGTCGGCCCGGTCGCCACGCCCCGCGGGCTCGACGCCTGCCTCGCGGGACTGGGGGTCGGGCCGGTCACCTCGGTGACCGCGGACATCGCCTTCTACGACGCCCAGCCCGCCGTGGTCCTGGTCGTCCTGGCCCGGGGTGCGCGCACGGCATACGCGGTGGGCCGCAGCTGCTCGGCCGCCGACCCGCACGTGCTCCACGGCGCTACTTCGCTGCCCTGACAGACCGTGCCCGCCGCGTCCGCGGCCGTGGAACAACCTCACCGTAGGATCTGTTGGAGCAGGTGGCACCGCCTGTCACCGCAGCCGTGCCGCCGTACAAGCCCCGACACATCGAGAGGTCTCCCGCGTGAGCACTGACGTCCGCAACGTCATCATCATCGGTTCCGGCCCCGCCGGATACACCGCCGCCGTCTACGCCGCGCGGGCCAACCTCAAGCCGCTGCTGTTCGAGGGCGCGGTCACCGCCGGCGGCGCGCTGATGAACACCACCGAGGTCGAGAACTTCCCCGGCTTCCGCGACGGCATCATGGGCCCCGAGCTCATGGAGAACATGCGGGCCCAGGCCGAGCGCTTCGGTGCCGAGATCATCACCGACGACGTCACCGCGGTCGACCTGACCGGCAAGGTCAAGACGGTCACCGACGGCGAGGGCAACACCTGGTCGGCCCACGCGGTGATCCTGTCCATGGGCTCGGCCTACCGCGAGCTCGGGCTGCCGGACGAGAAGCGCCTCTCCGGCCACGGCGTCTCCTGGTGCGCCACCTGCGACGGCTTCTTCTTCCGCGACCAGGACATCGTCGTCGTCGGCGGCGGCGACTCCGCCGTCGAGGAGGCCACCTTCCTGACCAAGTTCGCCCGGTCGGTGACCATCGTGCACCGCCGTGACGAGCTGCGCGCCAGCAAGATCATGGCCGAGCGGGCCTTCAGCAACGACAAGATCCGCTACGCCTGGAACTCCGAGGTCGCCGCCATCCACGGGCAGGACAAGGTCACCGGCCTGACCCTGCGCGACACGGTCACCGGCGAGACCCGCGAGGTCGAGGCCACCGGGCTGTTCGTCGCCATCGGCCACGACCCGCGCAACGAGCTGGTCAAGGGCGTCGTCGACCTCGACGAGGAGGGCTACGTCCTCGTCCAGGGCCGCACCACGCTGACCAACCTGCCCGGCGTCTTCGCCGCGGGTGACCTCGTCGACCACACCTACCGCCAGGCGATCACCGCCGCCGGCTCGGGCTGCGCCGCGGCCCTCGACGCCGAGCGCTACCTGGCCGACCTCGACCACGACGCCGAGCGGGCCCGGGGTGGCGCCGCCGAGCTGTCGGAGCCCGCGGCTACCGTGGCCTGAGGCCCGCCGCACCAGCACACACTCCCCGCACGCCCACCGCTGTCACCACAGCAGACACCGAAGGAAGGAGCCCCCGACGTGGGAGCTACCAAGGAGACCACGGACGCGACCTTCGACACCGACGTCCTCATGAACGACAAGCCTGTTCTCGTCGACTTCTGGGCGCCCTGGTGCGGCCCGTGCCGTGCGGTCGCCCCGATCATCGAGGAGATCGCCACCGAGCACGCCGACAAGATCAGCGTGGTCAAGCTCAACACCGACGAGAACCCCGAGATCGCCTCGCGCTACGGCATCACGGGCATCCCGACGATGAACGTCTACGTCAAGGGTGAGGTCGTCAAGACCCTGGTGGGCGCCCTGCCCAAGCCCAAGCTGGTGCGTGAGCTCGCCGACTTCATCGGCTGAGCCAGCCACACGGCATACCGGCGACGCACCCCCTGTTCCGCACGAGCAGCGGGTGCGTCGCCGCTTGCATGACGGGCTAGTCTCGACTTCTGCCCGTGCGCGCGGCGCGGCCGCGGACCCCCCACCCCCGAGAGGCAGGTATGTCGGACCAACCGTTCGCGTTGTATCGCCTGGGGGACGAGGGGGCCGGGGTCCGCGACATCCGGGAGCGCCTGCTCGCCACCGGTGACCTGCGTGAGGACGTCGGCGCCGACGTCTACGACGAGTCCGTGCGCACCGCGGTCCGCTCCTTCCAGCAGCGCCGCGGCCTGATCGCCGACGGGGTCGTCGGCCCGCACACCTGGGTGGCGCTCGACGGTGCCCGCTGGCGCCTCGGGGACCGGGTGCTGTCCCACACCCCCGGCCACATGCTCCAGGGCGATGACGTCTCCGAGCTGCAGCAGCGGGTGCTGGCCCTCGGCTTCAGCCCGGGCCGTGTCGACGGGGTGTTCGGCCGGGACACCGAGCACGCCGTGCGCCAGTTCCAGCGCGGGGTGGGGCTGCCCGCCGACGGCACTGTGGGCCCCGAGACCCTGCGGGCCTTCGCCGACCTCAGCCGCAGCGTCTCCGGGGGGTCCCCGCACATGCTGCGCGAGCGCGAGCTCGTCCGCCGTAGTGGGCACAGCCTGACCGGCCGCACCATCGTCCTCGACCCCGGGCACGGCGGTGACGAGCACGGGGCGCGCGGCCACGGCCTGTCCGAGGCCGACGTGACCCTGGACCTCGCCCGGCGGATCGAGGGTCGGCTCAGCGCCATCGGGGTCACCGTGGTGTTCACCCGAGCCGCCGGCACCTGCCCGGACGAGCTCGAGCGTGCCGACGTGGCCAACCGCGCTGGGGCGGACGTGCTCCTGTCCCTGCACTGCGACTCCACGGACCATCCGGAGGCCAGCGGTGTCGCGACGTTCTTCTACGGCCAGGACGGCTTCGGTGCCTGGTCCGCCGTCGGCGAGCACCTCGCTGACCTCGTCCAGCGCGAGGTCGTGGCCCGCACCGGGCTGGCCGACTGCCGGTCCCACGCCCGGAGCTGGACGATCCTGCAGCGCACCAGCATGCCCAGCGTCCGCCTGGAGGCCGGCTACCTGACCCATCCCTCGGACGCGGCGCGGCTGGCGGACCCGGCGTTCCGCGACACCCTGGCCGAGGCCGTGGTGGTGGCGCTGCAGCGCATGTACCTCGGTGAGGACGACAACAACGCCACCGGCGTGCTGCGGCTGGGCGACCTGCGCCGCTACATGGCCTCGGGAGCCGGCTCCCCGGCCGGCTCGGACTAGGCGACGCTCAGGCGCGCTGCCCGCCGGAGAGCACCGGGGCCCGCACCTGCGCGATCAGCCGCTCGACCACCTGCTCCATGTCCTCGCGCCACGACAGCGCGGTGCGCAGGTCCAGGCGCATGCGGGGGAACTGCTTGTGGTCACGCACGGTCTTGAACCCCACGGCGCTGAGGTAGTCCGCCGGCACGATGCACGACCGCATCTGGGCGCCCTCCTCGGTGCCCACCCGCCGCTGGCCGAAGGCCTCCATCGCGCGTATGCCACGACGCATGACGTCCTTGGCCGCTCCCTGGACCAGCATCCGGCCCAGGCCCTGGCCTTGGAACTCCGGCAGTACCCGCGCGGTCATCAGCAGGATCGCGTCGGCGCCCACCGGTGCGGTGGGGAACGCGGCGGCGCGAGGCACCAGGCGCGGCGGCGCGTAGGTCAGGTAGCCGGCCGGCTGGTCGTCGACGTAGGCGATCCGCCCCACGCTGCCCCACTCGAGCAGCGCGGCCGACAGCCAGGCCTCCTTGTCCAGCTCCGGGTCGCCCTCGCGCACCGCGCGCGCGGCCAGGACGGGGTCGAGCTCCCAGAAGATGCACGTCGCGCACGGCTCCGGCAGGTCGCCCACCCGGTCCAGGGTGAGCGAGAGGACCTCCCGGCCGCTCATGGTCGGCCGGACCCTGAGGCGCGACGACACAGGGGCAACACGGGTTTCATGTGAAACATGTCCCGTTCGCGAGACGGTCGCTCGCCCGTGGCGATCTGCATGGGAGACTCCCTACCACGCGACCGGACGGCGCGGAATACCGTCTGGTCCCGCCCTGAGGATCGCATTCCGCGCGCACGGTGAGGAGGCCACACGTGACCGAGCAGGGTTCGCGCCTTGACCCCTGGAAGCAGTCGTACGCCCAGCGCACTGCCGGGATGACCGCTTCCGAGATCCGCGCCCTGTTCGCGGTCGCGTCCCGGCCCGAGGTCGTCTCCCTCGCCGGCGGCATGCCCTACCTGTCGGCGCTGCCGATGGACACCGTTGCCGAGACGGTGCAGCGGATGCTGGCCACGGAGGGGTTGACCGCCCTGCAGTACGGCTCGGGCCAGGGCGACCCCCGGCTGCGCGAGCAGATCCTGGAGGTCATGGCCCTGGAGGGGATCTCGGCCCACCCGGACGACATCGTCGTCACGACCGGCTCCCAGCAGGCCCTCGACCTGGTCACACGCATCTTCATCGACCCCGGCGACGTCGTGCTCGCCGAGGCACCCAGCTACGTCGGCGCCCTGGGGGTGTTCTCCGCCTACCAGGCGGACGTGGTCCACGTCGCCAGCGACGACGACGGGCTGGTGCCGCAGGCCCTCGAGGAGACGATCCAGGCGCTGAAGTCACAGGGCCGGCGCATCAAGTTCCTCTACTCCGTGCCGAACTTCCACAACCCCGCCGGCGTCACCCTGTCCCTGGAGCGCCGCCCGCAGGTGCTCGACATCTGCCAGCGACACGGCATCCTCGTGCTCGAGGACAACCCCTACGGCCTGCTCGGCTTCGAGCGAGAGCCCTACCCGGCAATGCGTGCCGCCTCCGAGGAGGGCGTCGTCTACCTCGGCTCCTTCTCCAAGACCTTCGCGCCCGGCCTGCGGGTCGGCTGGGCGCTGGCCCCGCACGCGATCCGCGAGAAGCTCGTCCTCGCCAGCGAGTCGGCGATCCTCTGCCCCTCGGCCTACGCGCAGATGACGGTGTCGACCTACCTGGCCACCAGCGACTGGCGCGCCCAGATCAAGGTCTACCGCGAGCTCTACCGCGAGCGTCGTGACGCGATGGTGGACGCCCTCGGTGCCCAGCTCCCGCGGGCGCACTGGACCCACCCCGACGGCGGGTTCTATGTCTGGCTGACCCTGCCCGAGGGAGTCAACGCCAAGGCCATGCTGCCGCGGGCCGTCACCGAGCGCGTCGCCTACGTGCCGGGCACCGCGTTCTTCGCCGACGGCACCGGGCACCAGCACGTCCGGCTCTCCTACTGCTACCCCGACCCGGACCGGATCCGGGAGGGTGTGCGCCGCTTCGCCGGCGTCGTCCAGGCCGAGCTCGAGCTCCTCGAGACCTTCGGTCCGTATGACGCGTCGGTCACCTCGGACACGTCCGCGGCGCGGGTGCAGTTCCCCTCGCCCGATCTCTCCTGATGCGCCCGGTGATATACGGCCGTGCTCTTGGCATTGCCAACCGTCGATGCCCACCCCCGCTCCCCTGACTGTGAGGACCCCTGCATGAGCCACGTGCTCGTCCTGGCCGGTGGCCTGAGCCACGAACGAGACGTCTCCTTGCGCTCGGGGCGCCGGGTGGCCGAGGCACTCGGTCGCGCCGGCTGCGAGGCCCAGGTCCGCGACGTGGACTCCGGGCTGCTGGAGACCTTGCGCAGGCAGGCTCCCGACGTGGTCTGGCCGGTCCTGCACGGCGCCACCGGCGAGGACGGAGCGCTTCGTGACGTGCTGGAGACGCTGGGCGTCCGGTATGTCGGCGCACGTCCTCCCTCATGCCGGCTGACGTGGGACAAGCCGGTGGCCAAGGCGCTGGTCGAGCAGGCCGGGGTCGCCGCCCCCGCCGGCGTCGCCCTCTCCCACGCGACGTTTCGCGAGCTGGGCAGCACTGGCGTGCTGGACGCCGTCGTGCAGTCCCTCGGTCTGCCCCTCGCCGTCAAGCCGGCTCGCGGCGGTTCGGCGCTGGGCCTGACCATCGTCCGCTCGGCGGCCGAGCTGCCGTCGGCGATGGTGGCAGCCTATGCCTACGGTGATATCGCACTGATCGAGCGCTTTGTCGCTGGGACCGAGGTCGCCGTGTCGATCGTGGAGGACCACGACGGCCAGCCCCAGACTCTCCCGGCCGTGGAGATCGTGCCGGACAGCGGTGTCTACTCCTACGACGCGCGCTACACCGCGGGCGAGACCGAGTTCTTCACCCCGGCGCGCCTCTCCCCCGAGGCATCCGCTGCGGCCGCCGAGGCGGCACTCATCGTCTACGCGGTGCTCGGCCACCGCCACCTCTCCCGTGTCGACCTCATCGTCGACGAGTCCGGTCGGCCCTGGTTCCTGGAGGCCAACAGCTCGCCGGGGATGACCGAGACCTCACTGCTGCCGATGGCCCTGGAGGCGGCGGGACTCGATGCCGCCGCCACGTACGCCGCCCTGGTGCGGCGTGCACTGTCCGACTGAGGCCGGCTGGTTCCACGTGAAACGCGAGAGGGCGGACCCGATGACCGGGTCCGCCCTCTCGCGGTGTGGGGCCTGCGTCAGCTGTCGCTGACGTCCTCCCGCTGCGTCCCGAGCAGGTCGATGATCCGGTTGAGGTCATCCATGGATGCGAACTCGACGGTCAGCTTGCCCTTGCGCTGGCCCAGAGCGATGGACACGCGGGTGTCGAACCGGTCCGAGAGCCGGGCGGCGAGGTCATCGAGCTGCGGGTGACGGTTGCCGGCACGGGGACGGCGGGCCGGGCGCGGTGCGTCGTCGCCCCCGAGGGCCACGATCTCCTCGACGTTGCGGACGGAGAGCCCCTCGGCCACGATCCGCTGGGCGAGCCGCTCCATGGCCGCGGCGTCGGACAGCGCGAGGAGCGCCCGGGCATGCCCGGCACTGAGCACCCCGGCGGCAACACGGCGGGCTACCAACGGCGGGAGCTTGAGCAGGCGCAACGTGTTCGAGATCTGCGGCCGCGAGCGGCCGATCCGCCCGGCGAGCTGGTCGTGCGTGCAGCCGAAGTCGTCGAGCAGCTGCTGGTAGGCCGCCGCCTCCTCCAGGGCGTTGAGCTGGCTACGGTGCAGGTTCTCCAGGAGCGCGTCCCGGAGCAGGTCGTCGTCCTTGGTGTCCTTGACGATGGCCGGGATCGTCTCGAGGCCGGCCTCCTGGGTCGCCCGCCAGCGGCGCTCGCCCATGATGAGCTCGAACTGGGGAAGGACGCTGCCCTCGGGTGCGGTCTCCGCGTCGAGGGCCTGCTCCTCCGCCGGGATGGCTCGGACGACCACCGGCTGCAGCACGCCGATCTCGCGGATGCTGTGCACCAGCTCGGCCATGTCGTCCTCGTCGAAGACCTGGCGCGGCTGCTTGGGGTTGGGGCGGATGGACCGGACCGGCAGCTCGGCGAAGCGGGCGCCGGGCACGGGGGCGAGGCCATCGGTCACAGCCGGCTCGGGTGCGGTGTTTCCCGTGAAACCATCGGCGGTCGCCTCGGTCGAGGTGGCGGCCTCGTCGCCCGCCGCGGGGATATCAGTGTTTCCCGTGAAACCATCCCCGACATCGGCGGTGGTGTCCCGGGGGGCGTCGATGGTGATCGTCGCCGTGGCGGAGTTGTCCTTGAAGAACACGTCCACCGGGCGGTTGCCGTCGCCGGCCGGCGTACTGGGAATCAACGCGCCCAGCCCACGGCCCAACGCGCGCCTCTTCTCACTCATCGAACCAAGACCTCTCTCCACAACACATAGACGAAGCGGCGGCGCCGCTCCGGTGACGCTGCCGGGACACCCTAGTGGGCGGCGGCGACCCCGCGTTCCGCCAGCTCGCCGGCGGCCTCGAGGTAGGACAGTGCTCCGCTGCTCGTCGGGTCGTAGGTCATGACCGTCTCTCCGTGGCTGGGAGCCTCGGAGATGCGGACCGAGCGAGGCACCGTGGTCTTGAGGGTCTGCTGCGGGAAGTGCTCACGCACCTCGTCGGCGACCTGGGCGGACAGCCGGGTGCGCCCGTCATACATGGTGAGCAGGATGGTCGACACATGCAGGCCCGGGTTGAGGTGGCTCTTGATCAGCTCGATGTTCTTGAGGAGCTGGGACAGGCCCTCCAGCGCGTAGTACTCGCACTGGATCGGGATGAACACCTCGTCGGCCGCGACGAAGGCGTTGACGGTGAGCAGACCCAGGCTGGGCGGGCAGTCGATGAGCACGTAGTCGAGCCGCTCCTCGCCCCGCTCCTCGGCGGAGTCGATGTAGGCGCGGATCGACTTCTGCAGCCGGGTCTCGCGCGCGACGAGCGAGACGAGCTCGATCTCCGCGCCGGCGAGGTCGATGGTCGCGGGGGCGCAGAAGAGGTTCTTCACGTCGGGGCACGGCTGCACGACGTCGGCCAGCGGCGTGCTGTCGACCAGGGCGTCGTAGACGCTGTCGACCTCGGCGTGGTGGTCGATGCCCAGCGCCGTGCTCGCGTTGCCCTGCGGGTCGATGTCGATGACGAGGACCCGGAGGCCGGCCTGGGCCAGAGCGGCCGCGATGTTGACGGTGGTGGTGGTCTTGCCGACGCCGCCCTTCTGGTTGGACACCGTCATGACCCGTGTGGTGGACGGCTTGGGGAACTTCTTCCCCGCCAGCGAGATCCTCCGCCGCGCATCGATCGCGACCTGGTGGGCCAGGGGGGTGTCCACGTCGACAACCGGGATCGCCTCAGCGAGGGCGGCCCGCGCGTCGGTATCCGGGTCCGTTTCACGTGAAACGGGGACTCGCGCATCGGAAGGGGCAGGCATGGGTGTGGTCACCGGGCTCTCAGGTTCTGTTTCACGTGAAACGGGGTGGGAGGAAGGCCACCCCAAGCCGTGGCTCTCGTCGGGCTCGCGTTCCCCGTCGGGCCACCCCAGACCGGAACGGGTCATCTCCGACGTGCTCACCTGTCACCGCTTCCTCGTCAACGGCCGCCCAGTGGCAGCCGTTGACCCCATCCAACCGCATGCCGCTGTCAGGCAGCCACCGCGACACGGTCAACGACGGCGTCGGTTCTTGCGTCGGACAGCGGTCTTGCTGCCTGCGCCGGCGTCACCACGGGGAACCGTGGCGCCGATCCGTACGTGGACCACCGTCGTGAGGGGTTCAAGCACGCCCGCACCGTAGTAGCGCACCTCTTCCGAGATGGCCCCGGACGCTCGGAGGGCGGCTTGGTCCTCGGCGAGCTCCTCCGGTGCGCTCTCCCCCTTGAGGGCCAGCAGGGTGCCCTCCGGCTCGAGCAGGGGCAGGCACCACCGACCGAGCTCCGCGAGCCGGGCCACAGCCCGGGCCGTCACCACTGGTGCCGCCAGAACGCCCCAGAACTGCTCCGCACGGCCCCGGTGGACGGTGACGTTGTCCAGGCCGATGGCCTGCACCGCGTCGCCAAGCCAGGTGGTCCGGCGCAGCATCGGCTCGACGAGGTGCACCTCCAGGTCGGGGCGGGCGATGGCCAGGGCGAGCCCAGGCAGTCCGGCGCCGGAGCCGACGTCGATCAGCCGCACCCCCGCCGGGATGGCTTCCTGGACCACCGCGCAGTTGAGCACGTGCCGCTCCCAGAGCCGCGGCACCTCGCGGGGGCCGACCAAGCCGTGCGAGACCCCGCTGTCGGACAGGAGAGCCGTGAACACCTCCGCCTGGGGCAGCCGGTCTCCGAAGACCTGGGCCGCGACGGCCGGGGTCGCAGGCGGGGTCGGGGTGCTCACGAACGAACCTCTCTGGAAAGACGTGGTGCCCCGTTTCACGTGAAACGGGGCACCGGGGCTGGTCGGCCTGAGCCGGATTGCTCCGGTCAGGCGGGAAGGATCACGACGTGCCGGTTCGGCTCGGCGCCCTCGGACTCCGAGGTCAGGCCGGCGGCCACCACCTCGTCGTGCACGACCTTGCGCTCGAACGCCGTCATGGACTCGAGCGCCTTGCGCTCACCGGAGCTGCGGACCTCGGCGATCGCGTCGCGGGCCACCGACACCAGCGTGGCCCGGCGGTCGGCGCGGAAACCGGCGACGTCGAGCATGAGCCGGCTGCGCTCCCCTGTCTGCGCCTGGACGGCCAGCCGGGTCAGCTCCTGGAGGGCGTCCAGGACCTTGCCGTCCTGCCCGACCAGCCGGCGAGGGACGCGGCCCTCGTCGGAGTCGACGATGGCCACCGCAGCACGGTCGCCGTCGACGTCCACGTCGATGTCACCGTCGAGGTCGGCGATGTCGAGCAGGCGCTCGAGGAAGTCGGCTGCGACCTCCCCCTCCCGCTCGAGCTGCTTGACGCGGTCGGTCTCCGTGGCGGGTGCGGCGAGGTCGGACGTCGCCTGGGCTTCCTGCTGCTCGGTCATCGTGTGTGCTCCTGCGCTGCATCGGGGGTCATGGTCCCCGGGTGGGTCAGATCAAGGCGGCGAGGCCGGCGGCTCGGAGCCGGCCCGCGGGTCGAGGCGCGTGGCCCCGGGAGGTCAGACGTCCCGCTCGGCGACCGAGGCCTCCGGGGCCTTGGCGTCGCCCTGCGGCGGCGCGCTCGGCTTCTGGCGGCCCTTGCGTTTGGGCTGCTGGCGCTGGCCGGTCCGGGGCTTCTCCGGCTCCACTGCGGGCTCGGCCACGGGGGTCTCGCTGTGGAGCCCGGGGATGGTGAACCGCTTGTGCTCCTGGCCCTTCTTGAGGCGCCGCTCCTCGAGGGCCTTCTCGGCGGGCGACCCGGGGGCCGGCATGCGGCGGATGACGTAGAACTGCTGACCCATCGACCACAGGTTGGTGGTGAGCCAGTACAGCAGGACACCGATCGGGAAGTTGACACCGGAGATCGCGAAGAACAGCGGCATCACGTAGAGCAGCACCTTCTGCTGCTTGGCGAACGGGTTGTCCATGGCCGTCGCCGGCATGTTCTTCATCATCAGCTGGCGCTGCGTGGTGAAGGTGGTGATCGACATCAGCACGATGAGCACCACGGTGAGGATCTGCGTGCTCGTGCTGTGCGCGCCGACGAACTTGTCCGACAGGGAGGCACCGAGGATGGTGGAGGACTCCGCCTGGGCGGCGACCGGCTGGGTGATCGGGCCGATCGGCGCGTGCGTGCCGTGCGCGATGGCGCTGAGGTTGTTGAGCACCCGGAACAGCGCGAAGAAGATCGGGGACTGCAGCAGGATCGGCAGGCACGAGCTGAACGGGTTGGTGCCCGTGCGCTTGTACAGCTCCATCGTCTCCTGGGTCATCGCCTGGCGGGACTCAGGGTCGGTCTTGCCCTTGTACTTCTTCTGGATCTTCTGCATCTCGGGCTGGATGAGCTGCATCCGGCGCGAGGCGTGGATCTGCTTGACGAACAGCGGGATCAGGATGATCCGAATCAGGATCGTCAGCCCCACGATCGACAGGGCCCAGGTCCACCCGGAGTCAGGGGGCAGCCCGATGGCGCTCAGTCCCTGGTGGAAGCCGTACATGATCCATGCGACGGCGATCTCGAGGGGGGCGAGCAAGGTGTCCATGAGTTCCTCTGTGTGCAGCGAGCCTCGGCTCGCACGGGTGGCGGTGGGAGTCGGCCGTATCCCGGCCTGTCACCACGCGCAGATGGTCAAGGGTGTCGTGGCCGGGGCGTGCCGGACGGCACGTCCTGCGGAACGTGGTCGACCCCGCCGGGGTTCCACGGGTGGCAGCGCAGCAGCCGCCGCACCGCGAGCCAGCCGCCGCGGAACAGTCCGAAACGCTCGAGCGCGGTCACGGCGTACGCCGAGCAGGAGGGGTAGAAGCGGCAGGTCGGCGGGTGCATCGGGGAGAGCAGGAGCTGGTAGCCCCGGATGAGCCAGATCGCGGGGCGGGCGATCGCCCGGCCGACGGGGCCCACGTCAGGCCCGTGCCTTCAGGCGGCGCAGCACCGTGGGCAGCACCCGGTCCAGGTCGGCGCCCAGCGCGGCAGCGTCGGCGCCGGCAGCGGCCGGGTTGGCCCGGACCACGAGGTCGGCGCCCTCCGGCAGCAGGGCGGTGCGAGCGGTCATCAGGTGGCGCAGCACGCGCTTGGTCCGGTTGCGCACGACCGCTCCGCCGACAGCCTTGGACACAACAAAACCGACCCGCGGCGGGAGACCCGCTCGCGCGTCGGTTGTGTTGGCATGCACCACGATGAGTCGGGTGCCCGCTCGGGGCCCGCGCACCGCGACGCTGAAATCGGCGCTCTCACGCAGCCGATGACGCGCCGGCAGCACGCCCCGGGCCTCAGGCGGACAGCTCGGAACGGCCCTTGCGGCGACGGGCGGCCAAGATGGCGCGGCCGGCGCGGGTGCGCATCCGCAGGCGGAAGCCGTGGGTCTTGGCCCGGCGGCGGTTGTTCGGCTGGAAGGTGCGCTTGCTCACGAGACTCTCCGTTGCTGCACAGACGATGGTCTGATCGGGTGGATGACTGCGGTGATCAGCCGCAATCGGAAGCCCGCGCGGTCCTGTCAGGGTCACGGGCATGCGAAAACGGCCGACATACACGGCCGCGTCCACGGTACGGGAGTGGTCCACCGAGGGTCAAACCAGCAGAGCGTACGCCACCGGGGCCCTCGGCGGCAGGGAAACCAGCCCAGGTGAGCACGCTCAGGTCCGCCGACAAGGCGACACGCCGGGGGAAGTCCAGACGCGGGCGAAGATCGCACCACGATTTTCCCATTCGGCTTGCTGCTGCCTTCGCCGCCTTGTTAGCGTCGCGCCTCGCGCCGGCCCCATACCGATATTCACAGACTGTGGACAAAGGTGTGGACGGACTATCATCGGGGGACTCCCAACCGGGACGAATCAGGCATCTCACCACAGGGACGGACTCACGTGACCGACGCGCATGTCGACTTCGGGCACGTCTGGCAGGACACCCTCATCGCCCTGGATGCCGCAGGGATCACCGCCCAGCAGCGCGCGTTCCTCCGCCTGGCCAAGTTCGTCGGCCTGCTCGACCAGACCGCCCTCCTGGCCGTCCCCAACGACTTCACCAAGGACATCGTCGAGACCAAGGCCCGGGAGCAGGTCTCCCAGGCGCTGTCGGACCAGCTCGGTCGCGAGATCCGGATCGCGGTCACGGTCGACCCGCAGCTCGCCGAGGTCCCGGCGGAGGCCCCGCTCGAGGACGAGCACGACGACGACGTCGTCGACGAGCTCCCCTCCGGCGGCGTGTCGCTGCCCTTCGCCCCGCCGCGCGGCTCGTCCGGGCCTGGTCGCCAGCGCAGCGCGCAGGAGCGCGAGCAGGCCGAGATCGACGCGGCGCGGCTGAACCCGAAGTACACCTTCGACACCTTCGTCATCGGGGCGAGCAACCGGTTCGCGCACGCGGCCGCCGTCGCGGTGGCAGAGGCCCCGGCCAAGGCGTACAACCCGCTGTTCGTCTACGGCGAGTCCGGGCTGGGCAAGACCCACCTGCTGCACGCCATTGGGCACTACGCACGCAACCTCTACCCGCACGTGCGGGTGCGCTACGTGAACTCCGAGGAGTTCACCAACGACTTCATCAACAGCATCCGCGACGACAAGGCCTCGGCTTTCCAGAGCCGCTACCGCGAGGTCGACGTGCTGCTGATCGACGACATCCAGTTCCTCCAGGGCAAGGTCCAGACCCAGGAGGAGTTCTTCCACACGTTCAACACCCTGCACAACGCCAACAAGCAGGTGGTCATCACCAGCGACCTGCCCCCCAAGCTGCTCGCCGGCTTCGAGGAGCGCATGCGCAGCCGGTTCGAATGGGGCCTGCTGACCGATGTGCAGCCGCCCGACCTCGAGACCCGCATCGCGATCCTGCGCAAGAAGGCCATCCAGGAGCGGATGAACGCCCCGGACGACGTGCTCGAGTTCATCGCCAGCAAGATCTCGACCAACATCCGCGAGCTCGAGGGCGCCCTCATCCGGGTCACCGCCTTCGCCAGCCTCAACCGCCAGATGGTCGACCTCGGCCTCGCCGAGATCGTGCTCAAGGACCTCATCCCCAACGACCAGGGCAGCCAGATCACCTCGGCCACGATCATGGCCCAGACAGCCGCCTACTTCGGGCTGACCATCGAGGACCTGTGCAGCACCTCCCGCTCCCGGGTGCTGGTCAACGCCCGGCAGATCGCGATGTACCTGTGTCGTGAGCTCACCGAGCTGTCCCTGCCCAAGATCGGCCAGCAGTTCGGCGGCCGGGACCACACCACGGTCATGCACGCGGACAAGAAGATCCGCGAGCTGATGGCCGAGCGCCGGTCGATCTACAACCAGGTCACCGAGCTGACCAACCGGATCCGCTCCCAGTCGCGCTGACCCCGCTGCCCCACCCGAAAGGCCCTCCCCGGAGGGCCTTTCGTGCGTCCCGGGCGCCGTCAGGGAGTGAGGGCCTGCGGCGGCTGAACCCGGCATACGGGCTCCTTGAGGGTTCCTTGAGGGCTGACCGCGGGTCTTGGGGGGTCCTTGCGGGTTTGCCTGCCAGGCGCTTGAGATCCGGTCGCCAGTGTTCTCGGTGTCGGGACAACACGGTCCCGGAGGGCACGCCCCTCACTGAGCAGGTCGGAGACAGCAATGCGACTCAGCCTCACCAGCACCGGCGGGAAGGTCCTCGCCTCCACCGTCGTCCTCGGGGCGGCCGCGACGATCGCCGGCCTCGGCACGTTCGGCTCCTTCACCTCCACGACGAGCGCCAACGAGAGCGCCAGCACCGGCACCGTGGTGATCGGGCTGGCCGCCGACGGCACCGACAACCGCCTCTCCGTCGCGGCGACCGGCCTGGTGCCGGGTGACACCGTCCAGCGCGTGGTCAAACTGAACAACACCGGCTCTCAGGGCCTGGCCGGCGTCACGCTGACGACGGCGGCCACCACCTCGAGCCTGCTCGACACCGACGTCACCAACGGCCTGCAGCTGAAGATCGACTCCTGCTCGGTCCCGTGGACCGAGGCCGGCACCTCCCCCGCCTACACCTACACGTGCAGCGGCACCACCAAGGCCGTGCTGGCCAGCCGGGCCGTCATCGGCACGACCATGGCGCTGTCCAACCTGTCCTCCCTGGCGTCCGGAGCCAGCGACAACCTCAAGGTCACGCTGTCCTTCCCCGGCACCGCCGACAACACGTTCCAGAACAAGTCCAGCGTCATCGGGTTCGCCTTCGACGCGCTCCAGCGGACGGCCACCGACCGCTGACCCCGGACGCGTGGTGCCCGCGAATCCCCCCTGCGGCGGGCACCACGCCCACACCTGCTGGACCGACCACCCCGGACGAGACACGGAAGGAAGGCATCCGATGCGACTCAGGACCCGCCCCCGGTCCCTCGCCCGGATGCGCGCCCACGCCTCGTCGGTCGGGACAGCCCCCCAGCGGGCCGCCCCGGCGTGCGCCGGACGCCCCCACCGCGCCGCGCGCCGGGCGGTCCGCCTCCTCGGCAACCTCGTCCTCATCCTCGTCATCACGCTCTTCGCCGGCCTGGCCATCGGCCCGCACGTGCTCGGCTACCGGACGATGACGATGCTCACCGGCAGCATGGCCCCCGGCATCAACCCGGGTGACGTCACCGTTGCCGTCCCCGAGCCGGTCGGCCAGCTCGCCGTCGGGCAGGTCATCACCTACCGGATCCCCATCGCCGACCACCGCGTCGTCAGCCACCGGGTCGTCTCGGTCCAGCTCCAGGCCGACGGCGGCGTCCGGATCCGCACCAAGGGAGACCACAACCCCGGGCGAGACCCGTGGACCGCCGTCATCACCGACCGGCAGGTATGGCGGGTGGTCGCCGTCGTGCCACACCTCGGCTCGGTGATCCGCCCCCTGCAGGGACCCGTGCTGCGCACGGTGTTCCTCTACGTCGGACCGGCGGCGCTGGCCCTGCTGGTCCTGGCCGGCATCTGGCGCCGCGACTCGTCCGGGGAACGGGTGGCGGACGCCGGAGCGCCCGCGGGGACCCTCGACGAGACGGTCACGGCCCGGCTCGAGGACGAGCTCGGTGACCCGGTCGGCGCCCGGGACTTCCTGACCCGCTGGAGCGACCTGCTGCAGCCACGGCTGGACCGCGTGGAGCTCGCCCTCGACAAGGGTCAGTTCTCGGCCGCACGCGAGTGCGCGCTCAGCATGCAGGTCACCGGCTCGATGATCGGGCTGACCGGCTTCGCCTCGGCCGCCCGCACCCTGGAGAGCGCCCTGCTCGAGGAGGACCTCGCCGTGGCGCGAACCGCCTTCGCCGACCTGAGGCGGCTCGCCCCGGCGTCGGCGCGAGCCGTCCGGGACCACCTGGCTGCCGAACCCGCCTGACCCACACCCGATCCCCGGAGGACCGACGATGAGCACCACCCCCCTCGCTCGCCGGCTGGTCGCCGGTGCGTGTGCAGGTGTCGTGCTGGTGCTGCTGGGGGCGACGGGGGCCTTCGGCGCCTTCCGGGCGTCGACCAGCGCCGGCCACCAGGAGTCGACCAACAGCATCGTGCTGCCCACGCCGACCGTCTCCCTCACCTGCAACGGCGGTAGCGGAAAGGCGAAGCTGGCGGCGACGTGGTCGGCGCCGAGCATGGGCGTCACGACCAGCTCGACGGCAACGTTCCTCAATGCGTACACCGTGTCGATCACGCTTGACGGGTCAGGTGTCTACACCCAGACGGGCGGGACGACGAGCACTTACAGCCAGAACGTCACCACGTCCACCAGTCCCCACACGGCCACCATCACCGTGGCGGTCACCAGCTCGACCAGGTGGGCGGCGACCGTCTCGGCGTCCGCCTCCCGGCCCTGCTGAGCAGGTCAGGTGTTGCGGCGTGCCGCCAGCTCGGCAAGGTCGGGCTGGCCGAAGCGGTAGCCGACTCCCCAGACGGTGCGGATCCACTCCTCGTCACCCAGCTTGCGGCGCAGGTTGCCGACGTGGACCTCGACGAGGTGGGTGTCCTTGACCCACTCGGTCTTCCACACGGTGCGCAGCAGTGCCTCCCGGGTCCAGACCCGCCGCGGCTGCCCGAACAGGGCGGCGAGCAGGTCGAACTCGGTGCGCGTGAGGGTCAGCTCCTCGCCGTCGAGCACGGCGACGCGGCTCTCGGGGTCAACGGTGAGCCGGTCGACGGGCTCGGCCGAGGACGACTCACCAGCTGTCGTCGCGGGCGCGTCGGAGGCGGTCGCCTCGGCGGCGGCACGCCCCACAGCGGGGACACCACCGCGCGGGCGCCGCAGCATGGCTCCGACCCGGGCACGCAGGTCACGCGGGCTGAACGGCTTGGTGATGTAGTCGTCCGCACCGATCTCCAGGCCGACCAGCTGGTCCACCTCATCGGCACGGGCCGAGAGCATGATGACGTAGGCGTCGCTGATCGACCGGATCCGGCGACACACCTCGAAGCCGTCGATGTCAGGCAGGCCGAGGTCCAGCGTCACGAGGACGGGTTGGCGCCGGCGGACCAGCTCGAGCCCCTCGGCACCGGACGAGGCGGAGATGACCTGCAGGCCCCGCTGCTCGAGCACGGCCTGGACCAGGGCCCGGATGTCCTCGTCGTCCTCGATCACCACCGCGGTACCGGCCACCGTGTCCACCCTGCACCCCCGTTCGCGCCAACCGCGGTCATCTGGGTGCCCATGCTAGACATTTTCGGACGAATTTCGTGGACCTTCCGGCCGACGCCTCGTCCACAGGGTTCTCCACACCTTGTGCGGTGGGCGTGACCTCACTGTGACCCGTCGTCTCGCACAAATGACGTAGTTCTAGTCCACACATGTGCACAAGCCTGTGGATAACCCGAGCCCCTCCCCACGCCCACACACATGTGGACAGGCCGGTGGACAACCGGTGCACGCGCCTCCCGTGCCTGTGGACAGCATGGAGCGGTCGGTGGAGAGCCTGTGGACACGGATTTTCCGTCCACAGGCCGGCCTGGTTGTCCCCGAACCGCGTCCACAGGTCCTGCACACGGCCGGCGCGGCGGTGACCAGCCCGGTTGCCTGCTGTCCACACTGTCCACAGCCCCTATGACAGTGATGAGACATCCCATCCACTCATCCCGCCCCGAGTACGAACCCTGTGCACGGCTGTGGGTTCACGAACTGCAGGACTTGGTTTTCCCAAGTCGGTGGCGGGCACTAGTGTCAGCACGCACTCTTGTGAGTCGTTGGTCTGCGAAAGGGCGGGTACTGGTGAAGTTCAGGGTCGAGCGCGACGTTCTCGCCGAGGCGGTCACGTGGGCGGCGCGTGGTCTGCCGACACGCCCTCCGGTCCCGGTCCTCGCCGGCGTGCTCCTCGAGGCCAGCGCGGAGGGCACCCTCACGCTGTCGGCCTTCGACTACGAGGTCTCCGCGCGGGTCACCGTCCCGGCCGAGGTCTCCGAGCCCGGCACGGTCCTGGTGCTCGGCCGCCTGCTCGCCGACATCTCCCGCAACCTGCCGCCCCGTCCGATCGAGGTCAGCACCGAGGGCAACAAGGTCCAGGTGACCTGTGGGTCCAGCCGCTTCAGCCTGCTGATGATGCCGGCCGACGACTACCCGACGCTGCCGACTTCCCCCGCCCCGAGCGGCACCATCCCCGGTGACGCCTTCACCCAGGCCGTCGCGCAGGTGAGCATCGCCGCCGACCGCGGTGACACCCTGCCGATCCTCACCGGCGTCCGCGTCGAGATCGAGGGTGACCGGGTGACGCTGCTGGCCACTGACCGCTACCGCCTCGCGATGCGCGAGCTGCAGTGGAACCCCGAGCGCACCGACGCCCACCACGTCGCGCTGGTGCCGGCCCGCACGCTCTCCGACACGGCCAAGGCGCTCGGTGCCTCGGGCTCGATCGAGATCGCGTTCGGCACGGCCGCCGCCGGCGAGGGCCTCATCGGCTTCGAGGCAGGCCAGCGCCGCACCACCACCCGGCTCCTGGACGGTGAGTACCCCAAGGTCACCTCGATCTTCCCGACCACGGTCGACACCGAGGCCGTCGTCGAGACCGCGGCGCTGGTCGAGGCCGTCAAGCGCGTCTCGCTCGTCGCCGAGCGCAACACCCCCGTCCGGCTCCGGTTCAGCGACGGCCAGCTCGCCATCGAGGCCGGCACCGGCGACGACGCCCAGGCCAGCGAGGCGATCGAGTGCGCGCTGACCGGCCCGGACATCGAGATCGCGTTCAACCCGCAGTTCCTGCTCGACGGCCTCGGTGTCGTCGGCACGGCATACTCGCGGCTCTCCTTCACCCAGGCGAGCCGGCCGGCGGTGCTGTCCGGGCAGGACAAGCTCGACGGCGAGCCGGACGAGTCGTACCGCTACGTGCTCATGCCGGTCCGCTTCGCCAGCTGAGGCGGCCGGGACGTAGCCTGACCCCTTGGGGCCTGCCCATCGGCGGCCCCGACGCAACGTCTCCACACACCTCGAAGGGGTAAGCCATGCACCTCGGACTCATCGGCCTCGGCAAGATGGGCGGCAACATGCGCGAGCGCATCCGCCGCGCCGGGCACGAGGTGGTCGGTTTCGACCGCAACCCCGAGGTCAGCGACGTCGACAGCCTCAAGGCCCTGGCCGAGGCGCTGCCCGCGCCGCGCACGGTCTGGGTGATGGTGCCGGCCGGTGAGCCGACGCGCGCGACGGTGGCCGAGCTCGGGGAGGTCCTCGAGGAGGGTGACCTGGTGATCGACGGCGGCAACAGCCGCTTCACCGACGACGCCGTCAACGCAGAGACGTTGGCCGCCAAGGGAATTGGCTACCTCGACTGCGGCGTCAGTGGAGGCGTGTGGGGCCTGGACAACGGCTATGGCCTCATGGTCGGCGGCGACGCAGACCACGTCGAGCGCGCCATGCCGATCTTCGACGCGCTGCGCCCCGAGGGCCCGCGCGAGGAGGGCTTCGTCCACGCCGGCGCCGTCGGCGCGGGCCACTACGCCAAGATGGTGCACAACGGCATCGAGTACGGCCTGATGCAGGCCTACGCCGAGGGCTACGAGCTGCTCGCCGCCAAGGACATCGTCACCGACGTGCACGGCAGCTTCAAGGCGTGGACCCGCGGCACCGTCGTCCGCTCCTGGCTGCTGGACCTGCTCGTCAAGGCCCTCGAGGAGGACCCCGGCCTGGCGAAGATCAGCGGCTACACCGAGGACTCCGGCGAGGGGCGCTGGACCGTCGAGGAGGGCATCGCCAACGCGGTGCCGATGCCGGTCATCTCCGCGGCGCTGTTCGCCCGCTTCGCCTCGCGCCAGGACGACTCCCCCGCGATGAAGGCCGTCTCCGCGCTGCGCAACCAGTTCGGCGGCCACGCCACCCGCGCCGCTGACGCCGGTCCGAGCTCGGGCTCCGGCTCGACCGACTGACGCCGGCCGGCCGTCCCGGGGTCGCCTCCGTGCACCTGCGCCACCTGTCCGTCGCCGACTTCCGCAGCTACGCGGCGGCCGAGCTGCCGCTGTCCCCCGGCGTCACCACGCTGGTCGGGCTCAACGGTCAGGGCAAGACCAACCTGGTCGAGGCGGTGGGCTACCTCGCGACCCTGGGCAGCCACCGGGTGGCCACCGACGCGCCGCTGGTCCGGTTCGGCGCGAGCCAGGCCGTGATCCGCGGCGCCGTCGTGCGCGAGGGGCGCGAGACGATGGTCGAGCTCGAGATCACCCCGGGGCGGGCCAACCGGGCGCGGCTCAACCGGTCGCCGGTGCCGCGCCCCCGGGACGTGCTGGGGACGCTGCGCACGGTGCTCTTCGCCCCTGAGGACCTCGCCCTGGTCAAGGGCGACCCCTCCGAGCGGCGCCGGTTCCTCGACGAGCTGCTGGTCGCCCGCCAACCCCGGTGGGCCGGCGTCCGTGCGGACTACGACAAGGTGCTCAAGCAGCGCAACGCCCTGCTGAAGTCGGCAGCACCGGTGCTGCGCAAGGGATCCGGGCGTCGGCCGCGCCCCGGCGACGAGCCGGTCGAGGACGCCCGCGCCAATGCGCTGCACACCCTGGACGTGTGGAACGGCCAGCTCGCACGGGTCGGCGCCTCACTGCTCTACGCGCGGCTGCGGCTGCTGCACGACCTCGGCCCCTATCTGTCCAAGGCCTACGACGAGGTCAGCGCGGGGCAGTCGGACGCGCGGGTCTCCTACAAGTCCTCGGTGCGCGAGCCGATGGCCGCGGTGATCGCCGCCGGCACCGTGCCCACGCTGGAGGAGCTGCACGAGGAGCTGCTCGCTGCCCTCGCCGAGGCCCGACCCCAGGAAGTCGAGCGCGGGGTCTCCCTGGTCGGCCCGCACCGCGACGACGTGCTGCTCACCCTGGGCCAGCTGCCGGCCAAGGGCTACGCCAGCCACGGCGAGTCGTGGTCGTTCGCGCTGGGACTGCGGCTCGCGGCATACCAGCTGTTGCGGCACGACCTCGGCCAGGACCCGGTGCTGATCCTCGACGACGTCTTCGCCGAGCTCGACGCCGGACGGCGCGAGCGACTCGCCGCGCTGGTCGCCGACTGCGAGCAGGTGCTGATCACCGCCGCGGTGGCCCAGGACGTGCCGGCGTCGCTGGCCGGCAGCACGTATCACGTCTCGTTGGGTGAGGTCGCCCGTGTCCCCTGAGGAGCAACCCGAGCGCGCGCCTGAGGCGGAGGCCGAGGACACCGCCGCGGACGCCCCCGACACCGCGGCGGCCTCCGCGCTGGCCAGGGCCCGCGAGGCCGCTCGTGCCAAGGGGCTGCGGCCGGGGCGCGCGCCGGCCCGCCGGGACCGGGACGCCCGGCGGCAGCGGGCCACCCGGGACAACCGCGACGGCTACCGCGACCCCGCCCTGCTCGGGGACCAGATGGAGCGGCTGCTGCTGGACCGCGGATGGAACGTCGACGTCGCCGTCGGCTCGGTCATGGGTCGCTGGTCCGCCATCGTCGGGCCGGACGTCGCGGGGCACGTCACGCCGGTGACCTTCGAGGACGGCGTGCTCACCGTGCGGGCGGACTCCACGGCCTGGGCCACGCAGATGCGGCTGATGTCCTCCTCGCTGCTGACCCGGCTGGAGTCCGAGGTCGGCGCCGGTTCGGTGACCGGGCTGCAGGTGCTCGGTCCGAGCGCACCGAGCTGGTCCCGCGGGCCCCGCCGGGCCCAGGGTCCGGGGCCGCGGGACACCTACGGCTGAGCCGGTGCGTGGTCGTCGGGCGACCGCTGCTGGACGCCCGTTCTCGCGCCCTGACGGGGCCGGGCGCGTGGGGGGAGTAGGAAACCGGGGTTTTTTCGGCCGACATGGGCCTCTCCGGGCCTCCTGGGCGGGGGTTTGTCGTCATCGACCGGTAGAATGGTCAGCAATCGGCGGCTGTCGCGACCGCAGGTCACGACCGGGAGATTTCCGGTCACCCGTCTGCGTCGCGGGCCGCTTCCCGTGCCCGCGCCTGCCCCTGCGGCGCCGGGCCTGCGTCTGACTGCCACGAAGGAGCACTGTGTCCGAGGTCAGCCCCGACAACCTGCCGAACGACCCCACCCCGGACCTCGAGCTCGCGCCCGTGCCGCTGGCCTCACCCGCCTACGACGCCAGCGCGATCACCGTGCTCGAGGGGCTCGAGGCCGTGCGCAAGCGCCCCGGCATGTACATCGGCTCCACCGGTGAGCGCGGCCTGCACCACCTGGTGTGGGAGATCGTCGACAACTCCGTGGACGAGGCCCTGGCAGGCAAGGCCGACCGGATCGACGTCACCCTGCTAGCCGATGGCGGCGTCCGCGTGCGCGACAACGGCCGTGGCATCCCCACCGGCCCGAACGAGCAGTACGGCGTCTCGACCGTCGAGCTCGTCCTCACCCAGCTGCACGCCGGCGGCAAGTTCGGCGGCGGCGGCTACAAGGTCTCCGGTGGTCTCCACGGCGTCGGGTCCTCGGTCGTCAACGCGCTGTCGAGCCGGCTCGACGCCGAGGTACGCCAGCTCGGCCACGCCTGGCGGATGTCCTTCTCCAACGGCGTGCCGGACGCGCCGCTGGAGAAGATGGAGGAGACCGACGAGACCGGCACCACCATCACGTTCTGGCCCAGCGAGGACGTCTTCGAGTCCACGACCTACGACTTCGAGACCATCCGGGCCCGCTTCCAGCAGACGGCGTTCCTCAACAAGGGCCTGACCATCACCCTCACAGACGAGCGGCCGCAGGCGGCCACCGCGGTCGAGGCCGAGGAGCTCGACGAGGGCAGCGCCTCCGAGGAGCCCAAGGCCCGCACGGTCTCCTACCGCTACGACGGCGGCCTGATCGACTACGTCACCCACCTCAACTCCTCCAAGCGCTCCGAGCCGGTGCACCCCGAGGTCATCTCCATCGAGGTCGAGGACCAGGAGCGGATGCTCTCCCTCGAGCTCGCGATGCAGTGGACGACGGCCTACTCCGAGTCGGTCCACACCTACGCCAACAACATCAACACCCACGAGGGCGGCACCCACGAGGAGGGGTTCCGGGCGGCGATGACCAAGCTCATCAACGACTTCGCCCGCAAGCAGAACCTCCTCAAGGACAAGGACGACAACCTCACCGGCGACGACGTCCGCGAGGGCCTGACCGCGGTCGTCTCGGTCAAGCTCGGCGAGCCGCAGTTCGAGGGCCAGACCAAGACCAAGCTCGGCAACTCCGAGGTCAAGGGCTTCGTGCAGCGCGCCATGACCGACGAGTTCGGCCACTGGCTGGAGGCCCACCCGGGCGAGGGCAAGGACATCGTCCGCAAGTCGATCCAGGCCGCAGCGGCGCGGATGGCGGCGCGCAAGGCCCGCGAGGCTACGCGACGCAAGGGCCTGCTGGAGTCCGGCGGCCTGCCCGGCAAGCTGCGCGACTGCCAGAGCAACGACCCGACGATCTCCGAGGTGTTCATCGTCGAGGGTGACTCCGCCGGTGGCTCGGCGGTGCGCGGGCGCAACCCGCAGACCCAGGCGATCCTGCCGATCCGCGGCAAGATCCTCAACGTCGAGAAGGCCCGCATCGACAAGGTGCTCGCCAACAACGAGGTCCAGGCGCTGATCTCCGGCTTCGGCACCGGCATCGGCGAGGACTTCGACATCACCAAGGCGCGCTACCACAAGATCGTGCTCATGGCCGACGCCGACGTCGACGGCATGCACATCCGCACGCTGCTGCTGACGCTGCTGTTCCGCTTCATGCGCCCGCTGATCGAGGCCGGCTACGTCTACCTCGCCCAGCCGCCGCTGTACCGCCTGAAGTGGAGCAACCACGCCCACGAGTTCGCCTACTCCGACCGGGAGCGCGACGCCATGGTCGCCGCCGGCCAGTCCCAGGGCTGGCGCCTGCCCAAGGACAACGGCATCCAGCGCTACAAGGGTCTGGGCGAGATGGACTACAACGAGCTGTGGGAGACCACGATGGACCCCGACCACCGGGTCCTGCTCCAGGTCACCCTCGATGACGCCGCCGCCGCCGACGAGATCTTCGCGATCCTCATGGGCGAGGACGTCGAGAGCCGGCGCGGCTTCATCCAGCGCAACGCCAGGGACGTGCGCTTCCTCGACATCTGACGCGGCACCGCCGGCGGCGCAACGTGCCGCCGGCGACCACACGTCATACCCACCGTCTTTGAACTGCCATGACAGATAAGGGATTTGGACTGTGACTGAGCAGCCGCCGACTTTCGAGACCGACCGGACCGAACCGGTCGATCTCAACCTGGAGATGCAGCGCAGCTACATCGAGTACGCCATGAGCGTCATCGTGAGCCGCGCGCTGCCGGACGTCCGCGACGGCCTGAAGCCGGTGCACCGCCGCGTGCTCTACGCGATGTACGACGGGGGCTACCGGCCCGACCGTGGCTACAACAAGTGCAGCCGCGTCGTCGGCGACGTCATGGGTCAGTACCACCCGCACGGCGACACGGCGATCTACGACGCCCTCGTGCGCCTGGTGCAGGACTGGTCGCTGCGCTACCCGCTCGTCGACGGCCAGGGCAACTTCGGGTCCCCCGGCAACGACCCGGCCGCCGCGCCGCGGTACACCGAGTGCCGGATGGCGCCGCTGTCCATGGAGATGGTGCGCGACATCGACCAGGAGACGGTCGACTTCAAGCCCAACTACGACGGCAAGACGCTGGAGCCGGAGGTCCTGCCCAGCCGGTTCCCGAACCTGCTGGTCAACGGCTCCGCCGGTATCGCGGTCGGCATGGCCACGCAGATCCCGCCGCACAACCTGCGCGAGGTCGCCGAGGGCGTGCAGTGGTACCTGCGCAACGCCGAGGCCTCGCGCGAGGAGCTGCTCAACCACCTGCTGACCACGATCCAGGGTCCGGACTTCCCCACCGGCGCGCTGATCATGGGCCGGAAGGGGATCGAGGAGGCCTACCGCACCGGCCGCGGCTCGATCGTCATGCGCTCGGTGGTCGAGGTCGAGGAGATCCAGAGCCGCCAGTGCCTGGTGGTCACCGAGCTGCCCTACCAGGTCAACCCCGACACCCTCGCCGAGAAGATCGCCGAGCTGGTCAAGGACGGCCGCCTGGCCGGCATCGCCGACATCCGCGACGAGACCTCCGGCCGCACCGGTCAGCGCCTGGTCATCGTGCTCAAGCGCGACGCCGTCGCCAAGGTCGTGCTGAACAACCTCTACAAGCACACCCAGCTGCAGACGACGTTCGGCGCCAACATGCTGGCCCTGGTCGACGGGGTGCCGCGCACCCTGCCGCTGGACGCGTTCATCCGGCACTGGGTGGACCACCAGATGGACGTCATCGTGCGGCGCACGACCTTCCGGCTGCGCAAGGCCGAGGAGGAGGCGCACATCCTGCGCGGCCTGCTCAAGGCCCTGGACGCCCTCGACGAGGTCATTGCCCTGATCCGCGCCTCGCAGACGGTCGAGACCGCCCGCGACGGCCTGATCGAGCTGCTCGGCATCGACGAGCTGCAGGCCATGGCGATCCTCAACATGCAGCTGCGCCGCCTCGCCGCCCTCGAGCGGCAGAAGCTCATCGACCGCCACAACGAGCTCGAGGCGATGATCGCCGAGTTCAAGGCGATCCTGGACTCCCCGCAGCGCCAGCGCGACATCGTCAGCGAGGAGCTGACCGAGATCGTCGACAAGTACGGCGACGAGCGGCGCACCAAGGTCGTGCCCTTCGACGGCGACATGTCGATGGAGGACCTCATCCCCGAGGAGGACGTGGTCGTCACGATCACCCGGGGCGGCTACGCCAAGCGGACCAAGGTCGACCTCTACCGCTCGCAGAAGCGCGGCGGCAAGGGCGTGCGCGGCGCGACGCTGCGTGGCGACGACATCGTGGAGCACTTCTTCACCACGACGACGCACCACTGGCTGCTGTTCTTCACCAACCTGGGCCGGGTCTACCGGGCCAAGGCCTACGAGCTGCCCGAGGGCGGCCGTGAGTCCAAGGGCCAGCACGTGGCCA
Source organism: Oryzihumus sp. (assembly GCF_036391795.1). Classification (GTDB taxonomy): domain Bacteria; phylum Actinomycetota; class Actinomycetes; order Actinomycetales; family Dermatophilaceae; genus Oryzihumus. The sequence continues at coordinate 2,158 of NZ_DASVZH010000141.1, read as the reverse complement.
ACCTCATGGCCTTCCAGCCCGGGGAGCAGATCGCCCAGGTCCTGGACCTGCGCGACTACACCAGCGACCCCTACCTGGTGCTGGCCACCCGCAACGGCCTGGTGAAGAAGACGCGCCTGTCGGAGTACGACTCCAACCGCTCCGGCGGCCTCATCGCGGTCAACCTGCGCGACGGCGACGAGCTCGTCGGTGCCGGGGTCGCCTCGGCGGTGGACGACCTGCTGCTGGTGTCGGTCAAGGGCCAGTCGGTCCGCTTCCACGCCAGCGACGAGGCGCTGCGGCCGATGGGCCGACCCACCAGCGGCGTCACCGGCATGAAGTTCCGCGACGGCGACCACCTGCTGTCGATGAGCGTCATCGAGGAGGGCACCGACCCGGACGTCTTCGTGGTCTTCGAGAACGGCCTGGCCAAGCGCACGCCCGCCTCGGACTACCCCGTCAAGGGCCGCGCCACCCTCGGCGTGCTGGTCGCCAAGATCTCCGAGCGTGGCGGCGACCTGGTCGGCGCGCTGACCGTGGACGAGGACGACGAGGTCATGGTCGTCATGGAGAAGGGCAAGATCGTCCGCTCCCGCGTCGACGAGGTGCACCGCACCCGGCGCAACACCCAGGGTGTGAAGTTCGCAACCCCCGACAAGGGTGACGCCATCGTGGCGGTGGCCCGCAACGCCGAGCGCGCCAGCGAGGCCGAGGTCGAGGAGGTCGCCGACGCCGTGGAGGCAGCAGCACCCGGGACCGTGGTCGGTGCCGCGGTCAAGGAGAGCGCGACGGATGTCGAGATGTCCGGCGCGGACGAGGGCAGCCCGGCTCCCGATGCCGTAACGTCGGGTGACGACGTGGACGGCGACACAGGAGGTCAGGAGTGAGCACCGCAGGTCAGTCCGGCGCGGCGACGCGGCCCGACGCGAGCAAGCCGGCGGGATCGCCGAACCGCCCGGCCGAGCGGTCGGCTGACCGGCCGACCGAGGGCATGAGCACCTCGGCGCTGCCGGGCGGCTCCCGCCCGGCGGGTGCCCCGGCGACCGGGACCGGCGCGCCGCGGCCCGCCGCTGCACGTCGGGTCAAGCTCACCGTCTCGCGCGTCGACCCCTGGTCGGTCATGAAGATGTCGTTCCTGCTGTCGGTCGCCGTCGGGATCGCCGGCGTCGTGCTCATGGCGGTCCTGTGGCTGATCCTGTCGGGCATGGGCGTCTTCGCCGACGTCAACCGCACCGTGGAGAGCGTCCTCGGCACCAGCGGCGGCACGAAGTTCGACCTGATGGACTACATCGGCTTCGGCCGGGTGGTCTCCCTGTCGATCGTCATCGGCGTCATCGACGTGGTGCTGATGACCGCGATCGCCACGCTGGGCGCGTTCCTCTACAACGTCTGCTCGGCGCTCGTGGGTGGGCTCCAGCTCACCCTCACCGACGACTGAGGCGGCGTCCTCACCGCACCCTCACCACGACGGCCGGTATGCCGCGCACGGACCCGTGCGCACGGCATACCGGCCGTTGGTGGTTGGGGGAGGTCGTGGGCCGCGGCGGAGGTCCTGGGCGGCTGCCGGGTGCCGTCCGGGGCGGTCCGCGCGGCGGGGTTATCCACAGGCTGTCGTGGCGCGGGGGATGGCGGCCGGAGTGGCGTGATCACGGCACGTCTGCCACCACCATCGCCGCCACCATCGGGTTCGTCGGTGGGTGGGGCGCGTGGGTGGGATCCGTTTTGGTCGCGGCGGGGCCGGTGGGGTAATCTCGGGCGTCGCAAGGCCCCGGCGGAGTCCCGCCGAGCCTGCAGTGTGGATGAGTAGGGGCCTATAGCTCAGTCGGTTAGAGCGCTTCCCTGATAAGGAAGAGGCCACAGGTTCAAGTCCTGTTAGGCCCACCATCACATCCCCGGTCCCGCTGGAGGAGTCGGCTCATGAAGAAGTTCCTGGTGCTGGTGGCCACGGTCTTCGGTGCCCTGGCGATCCAGAAGAAGCTCAAGGCCCAGAAGGCCGAGCAGGAGCTGTGGGCCGAGGCGACGGACCAGCCCGGGAAGTTGTGAACAGGCTTTTCCACAGGCTCATCCACAACTGAAGAGAACCCCTCGGGGGCGTGGCGCAATTGGTAGCGCACCTGCTTTGCAAGCAGGGGGTTAGGGGTTCGAGTCCCCTCGCCTCCACCCCAGGACAGAGGCCCTT
>NZ_DASVZH010000140.1:0-8194 GCF_036391795.1 Oryzihumus sp. | reverse complement strand
CGCACCGCATCCGTGGCCGCCGGCCTCGCCGCGCTCGGCCCCGACGAGGACGTCGTCCTGGTCCACGACGCCGCCCGCGCGCTGACCCCGGTCGCCGTCTTCGAGCGGGTCGCCGAGGCGGTCCGGGCCGGTCACCCGGCGGTCGTGCCCGGCCTGCCGGTCGTCGACACCGTCAAGGTCGTCGACGCGCACGGCGTGGTCACGGCGACCCCGGCGCGCGAGCTGCTGCGCGCGATACAGACGCCGCAGGGCTTCTCGCGCGCCGTGCTCGAGCGCGCCCACGCCAGTGGCCTCACCGCCACCGACGACGCCGCGCTGGTCGAGGCGCTCGGGCTGCCCGTGCTCGTCGTCGACGGCGACCCGGCCGCGCTCAAGGTGACCACCCCGGGCGACGTGGCCCGCGCCGAAGCCCTGCTGGAGGATGGCCGGTATGTCGGACAGTGAGCTCCCGCCCCAGCCCCCCGTCGCGCACGTGGTGCTGCCGCGGACCGGCGTCGGCGTCGACGTCCACGCCTTCGCCACGGACGACCGCCCGCTGCACCTCGCCGGGCTGACCTGGCCGGGGGAGCGAGGCATCGAGGGTCACTCCGACGGCGACGTCGTGGCCCACGCGGCGTGCAACGCGCTGTTCTCAGCCGCCGGGCTGGGCGACCTGGGCACCCACTTCGGCACCGACCGGCCGGAGCTGGCCGGCGCCCGCGGGGTCACCCTGCTCGCCGAGGCGGCGCGGATCGTGCGGGAGGCCGGGTTCACCATCGGCAACGTCGCGGTCCAGGTCGTCGGCAACCGGCCCAAGCTCGGCCCGCGCCGCGAGGAGGCGCAGGCGGTGCTGGCGGACACGCTCGGGGCGCCGGTCTCGCTGGCCGCCGCCACGACCGACGGGCTCGGCTTCACCGGCCGCGGCGAGGGCATCGGCGCCATCGCCACCGCCCTGGTGGTCCCGACCGCCTGACCTGCCTCTTCACCCGCCGAGAGGGACATTCCTCGGGGTTGGGGACCTGCCCAAGCCCGAGGAACGTCCCTCTCGGCGCATGGAGGCTCGACGTGAGGTGGGCAGGCCCGCTCACTAGGCTCACGGCATACCTGCAGTCGCACCACCCGACCCGCAAAGGAGCCGGCATGCCGAGCACGGTCACAGGAGTCATCGCGCGCAGCAAGGGCGCACCCGTCGAGCTGGTCGACGTGGTCGTGCCCGACCCGGGTCCCGGTGAGGCGGTCGTGAAGGTGCAGGCCTGCGGGGTCTGCCACACCGACCTGCACTACCGCGAGGGCGGGATCAACGACGAGTTCCCGTTCCTGCTCGGGCACGAGGCGGCCGGCGTGGTCGAGGCGGTCGGCGAGGGCGTGACCGAGGTGGCACCCGGCGACTTCGTCGTCCTGAACTGGCGCGCGGTCTGTGGCCAGTGCCGGGCGTGCGCCAAGGGCAAGCCGTGGTACTGCTTCAACACCCACAACGCCACGCAGAAGATGACGCTGACCGACGGCACCGAGCTCTCGCCGGCGCTGGGCATCGGGGCGTTCATCGAGAAGACGCTGGTCGCCGCCGGACAGTGCACCAAGGTCGACCCGGCCGCGCCGGCCACCGCCGCCGGGCTGCTCGGCTGCGGTGTGATGGCCGGCTTCGGCGCGGCGGTCAACACCGGCGGCGTCACGCGCGGTGACTCGGTCGCGGTCTTCGGCTGCGGTGGCGTGGGCAACGCCGCCATCGCGGGCGCCGTGCTGGCCGGGGCGACGCGGGTCATCGCCGTCGACGTCGACGACCGCAAGCTGGAGTGGGCCAAGGGCTTCGGCGCCACGCACACCGTCAACTCGCGCAGCCAGGACCCGGTCGAGGCGATCCGCGAGCTGACCGGCGGGTTCGGCGCCGACGTGGTCGTCGAGGCGGTCGGCCGACCCGAGACCTACGAGCAGGCCTTCTACGCCCGCGACCTCGCCGGCACCCTCGTGCTGGTGGGGGTCCCCACGCCCGACCTGAAGATCGAGCTGCCGATGATCGAGGTCTTCGGCAGGGGCGGGGCGCTGAAGTCCAGCTGGTACGGCGACTGCCTGCCCTCGCGGGACTTCCCGATGCTGGTCGACCTCTACCGGCAAGGCCGCTTCGACCTCGACGGGTTCGTCTCCGAGACCATCGAGCTCGGCGACGTCGAGGCCGCGTTCGAGAAGATGCACCGCGGCGACGTGTTGCGCTCGGTCGTGGTGCTCTGATGTCGGTCCTCGGCAAGGGCTCGCCGGTGCGGGTCGACCGCGTCGTCACGCACGGCACCTTCAACCTCGACGGCGGCAGCTGGGAGGTGGACAACAACGTCTGGGTGGTCGGCAACGACACCGAGTGCGTGGTCATCGACCCTGCCCACGACGGCCGGCCGATCGTCAAGGCGGTCGGCAAGCGCAACGTCGTGGCGATCCTGTGCACCCACGCCCACGACGACCACATCAGCGCCCTGGGGGAGGTCTCCGACGCCACCCGCGGCAAGTCCTACCTGCACCCCGAGGACCGCGTGCTGTGGGACCGCGTCTACCCCGTCACCCCCGACCGCGAGCTCGCCGACGGCGACACCATCTCGGTCGCGGGCGTGACGCTGCAGGTGCTGCACACGCCGGGCCACTCCCCGGGCGCCTGCTGCTTCTACAGCCCCGAGCTCGGGGTGGTCTTCACCGGCGACACGCTCTTCCAGGGCGGTCCCGGCGCGACCGGCCGCTCGTTCAGCGACTTCGACACGATCATCGCCTCGATCAGCGACAAGCTGTTCCACCTGCCGGCGGGCACGGTCGTGCACACCGGCCACGGCGACTCGACCTCGATCGGCGTCGAGGCCCCGCACCTGCCGGAGTGGGTCGCCCGCGGCCACTGACGCCACCCACCCCCACCGTCTTCACACTTGGTGCCCGCCGCGCCGCGTTCCGACCCCGTTTCGGGCGTCAGACGCGGCCGACCGGGCACCAAGTCGGGGTGATGTCGGGGTGATGTCAGGGGCAGCGGTATGCCGGGTCGCTCGCCTCAGGGGGTGGTGGCGGGGTCGGCGGTCCTCGCGGTGGAGGCGTCCAGCCCCGTCAGCCGCGCCGGCAGCCGGTGGCTGACCAGGGACCAGACGAGGACGCCGACCGCTGCGGCAACGATGCCGATCACCGCGCCGGCGAGGATGTCCTGGGTGTGGTGGACGTGCGCCAGGACGCGGGCGAACCCAACGCACAGGGCCAGGACGGCCAGCACGGCGCCCACCGTGCGCCGCTGCACCCACACCAGGGCGGCGACCGTCATGGACAGCGCCGTGTGGTCGGAGGGGAAGCCGTTGTCGGCCGGGTGGGCGAACAGCGGGTGCACCGACGGGTTGACGACGAAGGGCCGCGGGTCGGTGTGCAGCGCGGCCGCGACCAGGATGAGCCCGCCGGCTGCCGCGAGGGCCACGACGCCCTCGACGACCATCGCGACCTTCCCCGAGCGCGGCGCCCGGAGCCAGACGGCGGCGCCCACGGCGACGATGACGAACGGGAGGTACTGGGCCACGGCCACGATGAGGGAGTCCACGGGGACAGGGTGAGGGTCGTATCTGGGAGTTTCCTCAGACGACGCGGAAGCCCCGGCAGGTCAGGCCTGCCGGGGCTTCGTCGTGGGCGTCGGGTCAGCGGCCGAGGCCACCGCCCATGACGACCGCGTGGCGCAGGTCGTTGACCGCCGCGTCACGCGTCGCGACCGGGGCCAGGCCCAGGCTGCGCTCGATCGTGGCCAGGATCGAGGTGGTGTCGTAGACGGTGTGGTCGACGCCGGAGCGGGTCATCCGCGCGGAGAGGACCAGCGCCGGGATGCGGGTGCCGGGGCCCCACGCGTCGTGGGCGCCGACGGTGCCCGAGCCCTGGCCGGGCGGGGCCACGTGGTCCCACTGGCCGCCGAACTCGTCATACGTCACCACGACCAGGGTGTCCTTGGCCTGCGGGCCGCTCGTGATGGTCTTGAGCAGGTCGACCAGGTGGTCGGAACCGTTCGGCTCGCTGGCATAGCCGGGGTGCTCGTTCTCGGCGCCGTAGGGCTTGACGAAGCTGACCGTGGGCAGCGTGCCGCCCTTCGCCGCCGCGATGAACTTCGTCTCGTCCTGCAGGTGGGCGCGGCCGGGCGTGCCCGGGGCGTAGTCCTTGTAGTAGTTGAACGGCTGGTGGTGGTACTGGAACAGCGGGCCCGGGTGACCGGCCTCGGCGTCGTCCCAGCCGCCGGAGTACCAGTTCCAGCTGATGCCCTTGGCGCTGAGCCGGTCACCGATGTTGGGGTACTTCGCGTCGTCGATGAGCGGGATCTTCGCGCCGTTGCCGTAGGGCTTGCTCGACGGCTGCACCGTGTTGACCGCCAGGTTGCCGCACGCCGTGGCGTAGTCGGCGGTGACCGCCGGGTTGGCGCACTTCTTCGTCAGCTGGCCGTCGACGACGGTGCCGTCGGCCTTGTACAGCGGGTAGCTCGTCGGCATCCCGTTCTTGTCCAGCACCGTGTTCTTCGCGCCGAGCGCCCGGGCGCTGGTGTCCTCCGGCGCCCGCGCCGCGATGAGGTACTGGTGGTTGAGGAACGAGCCGCCGAACGCGCCCTGGAAGAACCGGTCCGCGAGGACGTAGTTGGGGGCGCCCTGGCTGTGCAGGTAGCGGTAGATCGGCAGGGCCTTGGTGTCGTAGTGGCCCATGGTCAGGCCGACCGCGTCCGAGCCGGTCACGTAGCGGTCCTGCTTGCCGCCGTCGAGCTGGTACTGCTCCTGGTAGAAGCGGTGCACCAGGTCACGGGTGCACCCACCGGGCTCGGCGCCGGGGGAGTCCTTGAGCACGCCATTGGGCGCGTAGACCGTCTCCGGCGGGCAGGTCCTGTCCTCGGGCTTGATGTAGTCGTCGATCCGGAACGGCTTGTTGGTGAACGCGCTGGCGCTGACCCCGTGCGCGCTGTCGCTGCACGTCGAGGGCTGCGGCGGGCTGGCCAGGTTGACGTCGTCCTGCAACAGGCACCGGTATGCCGTGCCGTCCTGGGCGACCTGGGTCGCCTTCGCGCGCGGTGCGGCCTGCAGGCCGTCGACCCGCTGGCCGGCGACGGAGCCCCAGCCGCCGTAGAGGTTGTCGAAGGAGTGGTTCTCCTCGTAGATGACCACGAGGTGCTTGTAGCCCCCGGCCGGGCCGGTGCCGATCCCGGCGTGGGGGGCGGGGGTGGCTGCCCCCGCGCTGGCCGGCCAGGCGGCGACGGCCAGCAGGGCGGCGGCTGCTCCGGCCGCCGCGGTGAACGTCTTTCGTCCCACGAGTCTCTCCTCGAGTGCTCAGGTGCCCCGGCCCACCCGGGCAGGGTCCACCCGGCACCCTGTCCCTGCCACCTGACGCGGCGGCGACACCAAGGTGACGGGCGCGCGAACGGATGGCGCGGCATACCGGCAGGTCGGCGCGGCCGGCACGATTCGGGCAAGTCGCACCACGCTCGGTAGCCTTGGCGGGTGACCCTGCGCCTGTACGACACCGCCATGCGCGAGCTGCGCGACTTCGTCCCCGTGACCGAGGGCAAGGCCGGCGTCTACATCTGTGGCCTGACCACCCAGGGGGCACCCCACATCGGGCACGTGCGCTTCGCCGTCGCGTTCGACATCCTGCGCCGCTGGCTGACCACCGGCCACGGCCTCGACGTCACGCTCGTGCGCAACGTCACCGACATCGACGACAAGATCCTCAACAAGTCGGCCGAGGCCGGCGTGCCGTGGTGGGCCTGGAGCTACCAGAACGAGCGGGCCACCAGCGAGGCGCTGGACACCCTCGGGGTGCTACCGGCCACCTACGAGCCGCGGGCCACCGGCCACATCACCGAGATGGCCGACCTCATGCAGACCCTGGTCGACAAGGGCCACGCCTACGCCGCGCCCGACGGCAGCGGCGACGTCTACTTCGACGTGCGCAGCTGGTCGGCCTACGGCGAGCTGACCCACCAGAAGATCGAGGACATGGAGGCGGCGGCCGACGCCGACCCCCGCGGCAAGCGCGACCCCCGCGACTTCGCCCTGTGGAAGGGCCACAAGGCCGGCGAGCCGGAGACGGCGAGCTGGTCCACGGCATACGGGCAGGGACGTCCGGGCTGGCACCTGGAATGCTCGGCCATGGTGCGCAAGTACCTCGGCGACACCTTCGACATCCACGGCGGCGGCGTCGACCTGCGCTTCCCGCACCACGAGAACGAGCAGGCGCAGTCGCGCGCGGCCGGGCTCGGGTTCGCCAACTACTGGCTGCACAACGCGTGGGTGACCATCGGTGGGGAGAAGATGAGCAAGTCGCTCGGCAACTCCCTGCTGGTCAGCGAGATCACCAAGATCACCCGCCCGCTGGCGCTGCGCTACTACCTCGGCGCGGCGCACTACCGCTCCACGATCGAGTACCACGAGGGCTCGCTGCGCGAGGCCGAGGCGGCCGTCGACCGGATCGAGGGCTTCCTGCGCCGGGCGACCGGCGGCTCCGCGACCCTGCCGACGGTCGAGCTGCCCGCGGCGTTCGTCGAGGCGATGGATGACGACCTCAACGTCTCCGGGGCGCTCGCCGTGGTCCACGAGACGGTGCGCGCCGGCAACACCGCCCTCGACGACGGCGACCACGCGGCGGCGCTCGAGGCGGCCGGGGCCGTCGTCGCCATGACCGACGTGCTCGGCGTCAACCCGCTCGACCCCCGCTGGAACGGCGGCTCCGGCAGCGGGGCGGCCGAGGCGATGACCGCGCTCGACGCCCTGGTCGGCGACCGCCTGGCCGCCCGCGAGGCGGCCCGTGCCGCCCGGGACTTCGCCACCGCTGACGCGATCCGCGACCAGCTCACCGCGGCGGGCATCTCCGTCGAGGACACCCCGTCCGGTGCCCGCTGGGCGCTCGCCCGGCACACCGACGTCTGAGAGACGAGACTGAACACCCATGGCCGGTAACTCCCAGCGCCGAGGCGCGATCCGCAAGTCCAAGAAGGGCGCCACCGTCGGCAGCGGCGGCCAGCGCCGCAAGGGCCTCGAGGGCAAGGGCCCCACGCCCAAGGCCGAGGAGCGCACCAAGCACGTCGCCGCCCGCCGGGCCCGCGCCGTCGCCAAGCGCGACGGCAGCAGCGCCGGTGGTGGTCAGCGCGCCGGCGCGAGCCGTGGCGGCGCCTCCCGCGGCGGTGCCGGCTCCGGCCGTCGCTCCCGCACCTCCAGCGAGGTCGTCGCCGGCCGCAACTCCGTCGTCGAGGCGCTGCGCGCCGAGGTGCCGGTCACGACGATGTACGTCGCCGGCCGGATCGACTCCGACGACCGGGTCCGCGAGGCCATGAAGATCGCCACCGCCCGGGGCATCCCGGTGCTGGAGACCCCGCGCGGCGAGCTCGACCGGCTCACCGACGGCGCGGTGCACCAGGGCCTGGCCCTGCAGGTGCCGCCGTACGAGTACGCCCACCCCACCGACCTGGTCGACCCGCAGACCCCCGGCATCCCGCTGGTCGTCGCCCTCGACGGGATCACCGACCCCCGCAACCTCGGCGCGATCATCCGCTCCGTGGCGGCGTTCGGCGGCCACGGCGTGATCGTGCCCGAGCGCCGGTCGGTCGGCATGACCGCCAGCGCGTGGAAGACCTCCGCCGGCGCCGCGGCCCGCGTCCCGGTGGCCCTGGCCAGCAACCTGACCCGGACGCTGGAGGACTACCGCAAGGCCGGCTACTTCGTCCTCGGCCTCGACATGGACGGCGACGTCGAGCTGCCCTCGCTGGAGCTGGCGACCGAGCCGCTGGTGGTCGTGGTCGGCTCCGAGGGCAAGGGCCTGTCCCGCCTGGTGTCCGAGACCTGCGACCAGATCGTCTCGATCCCGATGTCCTCGGCGGTCGAGTCGCTCAACGCCGGCATCGCCACGGGCGTCACGCTCTACGAGATCGCTCGCCAGCGCGCCGCCAAGAAGTAACCATCCTCGCCGAGAGGGACGTTTCTCGTGTTTGAGGGCAGGCGGTTTCAAGCGGCTGATGCAACGAGGAGTTCGTTCAGCTTCTGGGCGGGATTCTTCCAGTTCAAGGTCTCGCGTGGTCGCCCGTTGAGCTGGCGGGCGACCGCGTCGAGGTCGGACTGGGTGTAGCTGCGGAAGTCCGTGGAGGAGCGGGGGAAGTACTGGCGCAGCAGCCCGTTGGTGTTCTCGTTGGAGCCGCGCTGCCAGGGCGAGTGCGGGTCGCAGAAGAAGACCTGGCAGTTCGTGGCCAGGGTGA
>NZ_DASVZH010000139.1:0-10127 GCF_036391795.1 Oryzihumus sp. | reverse complement strand
CCCCGGTCGTCCAGCCCGTCGTGTCGCACGGAGTCGAGCCGCCGGCGGAGACGGCATCGCAGCCCCAGGCCGCAGCCCCGGTGGTCCGGACCCTGCCGATGACAGGCCCCCAGCCCGTGGGCCCGTTGCTCGCCCTGTCGGCGATGCTGGTCATGGCCGGAGCGACCCTGCGCCGGCTGGCCCGCCTCCAGCGGTAGGCAGCGCCGGCTCCGCCAGTGCCCCAGCCCGCTCGGGCTGGGGCACTGGCATGCGCCCACCTCTCCCACCGATGCATGAGCGCCGCCTCCGGCGAAGGGGTGTGCGGCGCCGGCGAGTCCTCACCCGAGTGGACGACGTAGGTCGCCTACGTCATTCCTACGCTGGTCCTACGGCATTTTCCGTGCCGGTCCGACCGAGGAGTGAGCCATGCTCCGCACCCCACGCCGGCTCCGGGCGACGCGTCGATCCGCGGACCCCGGGCCAGACCCCGTCCTGCACGAGGAAGGCACCGTCACGTTGTCTCCTTCGCCCACCGACCGCCACGCTGCCGAGCAGCAGGTGGCGGTCGACCCGCCCGCGCCCTCGCAGGTCACCGACTCGCGCGCCGGCCGACCCGAGCTGGTCGTCTCCCGGCGTCGCGGGCGCTTCGTCCTGACCACGTCCGACGGCGCCGAGGTCGGGGTGATCCAGGGCGACTACGTCATCGGCTTCACAGCCCGCTACCTGGGCCGCACGCGGTTCATCAAGGACCTCGACGAGGCCAGGGACGAGATCACCCGGGCCTGGCTGGAGCACCGGGAGGATGTCGGGACCCAGCCCCAGGCCGGCTGAACCGATCCGCGCCGGAGCAGACGTCAGGACACCCGGCCCAACCACGGCTCCCACACGGCCGGGACGAACGGCGCCTGCTCGGCGCGGACCGCGGACAGGACCTCATCCCGTGAGGACTCGGCCATCCGCACGACCTCGCGCGGGTAGGCGAACCGCACCTGGTGCTCGGCGAACTCGTCCTCGTCGTCGACGTAGACCCGGCCGCCCCGCGTGCGCACCACGTCGAGGTCGAGGTCGACCATGGTCACCTCGGCCCCGGACGCGGACCAGACTGCAGGGGTCGCCATGTCGACGTAAACCCGCGTGTCATGCCGGTGACCGTCCCCGTAGAACGTCGCCACCCAGGCCTGCCCCTGGGGGACCAGCATGACCAGCGGCCCGGTCGCCTCGTAGGCCACCACGTCAGGCCGGGTGAACACGGTGCCGGCGACAGCGCCCAACCACATCCCGTGCTCGTCGTTCCCCAGCCGCGCCAACGGGGCCAGCCAGTGCCCACGACCGTCCCACTTGGTGAACCTCAGCAGGACCTCGTCCACCAGGTAGCCCCGGTCAGCCGAGCAGCGAGTGCCGCTCGATCGTCGCCTCGCGGCCCGGGCCGACTCCGACCGTGGAGATCCGCGCGCCGATGAGCTCCTCGAGCCGCTCGATGTAGCGCTGGGCGTTGACCGGCAGCTCCTCGAAGGTCCGGCAGCCGGAGATGTCCTCGCTCCAGCCGGGCAGCTCCTCGTAGACCGGGACCGCGTGGTGGAAGTCGCTCTGGCTGACCGGCATCTCGTCGTGGCGGACGCCGTTGACGTCGTAGGCCACGCAGACCGGGATGGTCTCCAGGCCGGTCAGCACGTCGAGCTTGGTGACGACGAAGTCGGTGACCCCGTTGACCCGGGTGGCGTAGCGGCCGACGACCGCGTCGACCCAGCCGCACCTGCGCGGGCGGCCGGTCGTGGTGCCGAACTCGGCGCCCACGTCGCGCAGCCGGTCGCCCATCTCGTCGTGCAGCTCGGTCGGGAAGGGACCCTCGCCCACCCGGGTGGAGTAGGCCTTGAGGATGGCGATGACCCGGTCGATGCGGGTCGGCGGCACGCCGGAGCCGGTGCAGGCACCGGCGGAGGTCGCGTTGGAGGACGTCACGAACGGGTAGGTGCCGTGGTCGACGTCGAGCAGCGTCGCCTGGCCCGCCTCGAACAGGACCGTCCTGCCCTCGTCGAGGGCGTTGGACAGCAGCAGCCCGGTGTCGGCGACCATGGGACGCAGCCGCTCGGCATACGTCAGGAGCTCCTCGACCACCTCGTCGACCTCGATGGCGCGACGGTTGTAGATCTTCACGAGCACCTGGTTCTTGATGTCCAGGGCGCCCTCGATCTTGGCGCGCAGGATCTTCTCGTCGAACAGGTCCTGCACCCGGATGCCGATGCGCGACATCTTGTCGGCGTAGGTCGGGCCGATCCCGCGACCGGTGGTGCCGAGGCGGCGGCTGCCGAGGAAGCGCTCGGTCACCTTGTCGAGGACCCGGTTGTACGACGGGATCAGGTGGGCGTTCGCGCTCACCACGAGGCGCGAGGTGTCGACGCCGCGGGCGTTGAGCGCGTCGATCTCCTCGAACAGCACCGACAGGTCGACGACCACGCCGTTGCCGATGACGGGGGTGCAGCCCGGGGTGAGGATGCCGCTGGGCAGCAGGTGCAGGGCGTACTTCTCGCCGTCGATGACGATGGTGTGGCCGGCGTTGTTGCCGCCGTTGAACTTCACGACGTAGTCGACACTGCTGCCGAGCAGGTCCGTCGCCTTGCCCTTGCCTTCATCGCCCCACTGGGCGCCGACCAGCACGATCGCCGGCATACGGGCCACCTTCCCTACGCATCGCTCACGGCACACCCGCCCGTCCGATGGTGCGGGAATGGCTCAGGCCCCGCCGCAGGTGCGCACGGGGCCCGTGCGCCCGAACGATACCGGCTCGGATCCGCGGGCCACGAACTCACCCGGTCGGAGCACCGGGGCCGACGCCGCCGCGCGCCGCCCCGATGAGGCCCCGACGCTGCGCCGCGACGCCGAGCTGGAACCGCGTGTCGGCGCCCAGGTCGGCCATGAGGTTGGCAACCCGGCGGCGCACCGTGCGCACGCCCCAGCCGAGGTAGCGGGCGATCGCCTCGTCCTTGAGGCCGCCGCCGAGGAGGGTGAGCAGGCGCCGGTCGGCGTCGGTCTCCACGGAGGCGTCCGGCACCGGGAGCGCCACCGTCCAGGCCAGGTCGAACATCGTGGTGAACGCCGAGACGAGCATCTCGTCGCGGATGACGACGAAGTCCGAGGTGGGGTCGTGCCAGCTGGCCACGGCGAGCACCACCTCGTCGCCGAAGACGGCGAACTCGCTCGGCGGGTTGTCGGTGACCCGTTGCTGCTCGCCGACATCGGACCAGCCGCGCATCCACCGCTGGCTCGCGGGGTCCTCCAGGGCGCTGAGCGGGTAGAGCGCCCGCTGCTCGCGGCCCGCGGCAACCGCGGCCTGGGCGGTCCGGTAGGTGTCGTCGTCCAGTCCCGGACCGATGTCCACCCGCACGACGGACGTGCGGATCACACCGCTGGTGATGCGGATGGTGTGCTCGACCAGGCTCGGCGCCAGCTGCGCCGAGACCTCCTCCCAGGCGGGCCGGCGGGTCGCCGTGCTGCCCGCCTGGCCGACTCGGTGGTCGGCCGCGAACTGCGCGATCGCGTTGCGTGCCTCGGACAGCTCCCGGCGCCGGGCATCCAGCCGCGCCTCCTCGCTGTCGATGAGCCGCTCGAGCGCGGCGCGGGGGTGCTCGACCACCACCTGGTGGTCGGTCGTCTCCCGGACGAGGCGGATCGCGATCAGTGACTGCAGCGCGGTCGTGGCCTCCTCGAGCGTCCAGCCGAGCTCGGCAGCATGGGTGGCGACGTCGCTCCTGTTGGAGCGCAGGATTCGCCGGTACAGCGTCTCCGCCGCCTCGGAGACACGGAACGGCGCCAGGTACGGGCTCATCCCTGACCGCCCGGGACGAGGCTCCGTTGCCCCATGTCGAAGCGGGCAACCCTGCCAGCAATCGATGTCATGTTTGGCAGGTTACGGCCATTGGCAGGAGAGGGCCATCGTTCGGCACGGAAACAGTGCATCATCGTGAGTGGCCGCGAGTGACACGCAGGGGACGCAGGTCCTCCCGGCCACAGCAGGATCCCGCTGACAGGGGCCCTGCAACACCGCAGGGGGCAGTGCCGGGGGTCGGGACTCATCAGGGTCCCGGCCCCCGGCACTTCTGCGTTCCGTCCGCCGGTATGCCGCGCCTCCCCCCGTCGGGGCGGCCCACCGCGGCGTCAGCTCGTGAGGTTCTCCAGGATGGTCGCGTTGGCCATGCCACCGCCCTCGCACATGGTCTGCAGGCCGTAGCGGCCGCCCGTGCGGGCCAGGTGGTGCACGAGGGTGGCCGCCAGGCGGGCGCCCGAGCCGCCCAGCGGGTGACCGAGCGCGATGGCGCCGCCATTGGGGTTGAGGCGGGTCCGGTCGGCGCCGGTCTCGGCCAGCCAGGCCAGCGGCACGGAGGCGAACGCCTCGTTGACCTCGAAGGCGTCGATGTCGCCGATGGACAGCCCCGCCTTCGCCAGCGCCTTGGCCGTGGCCGGGATCGGACCGGTGAGCATGATGACCGGGTCGACCCCGGCGAGGACGGCAGTGTGCACGCGGGCCAGTGGGGTCCAGCCGTGCGCAGCGGCGACCTCGGAGGTGGTCACCAGCATCGCGCCGGCCCCGTCGGAGATCTGCGAGGCGTTGCCGGCCGTGACGGTGCCGTTCTCCTCGAAGGCGGTGCGCAGGCCGCCGAGCACCTCCACCGTCGTGCCGGGGCGCACGCCCTCGTCGGTGGTGAACGTCGTCGCGGGCTCACTGCCGTCGAGGACGACGGAGCCGTCGGCGGCCAGCGGCACCGGCACGATCTCCTCCTCGAACGCACCCGACTTCTGGGCTGCCGCGGCCAGCTCGTGCGAGGCGACGCTGTAGGCGTCGACGTCATCGCGAGTCAGGCCCCACTTGCGGGCGATCATCTCCGCGCTGATGCCCTGGTTGAAGGCCACGTTGTCGTAGCGGGCCATGACGCCCGGACCGAACGGCATACCGGGTCCGTTCGCGACGCTGGAGCCCATGGCGACCCGGGTCATCGACTCCACGCCGCCGGCGACGGCGACGTCGTACTGCCCGCTGATGACCCCGGCGGCGGCGAAGTGCAGCGCCTGCTGGCTGGACCCGCACTGGCGGTCCAGCGTGGTGGCCGGCACGGCCTCGGGCCACCCGGCGGCGAGCACGCCGTTCCGCCCGACGTTGAAGCCCTGCTCCCCGACCTGGGAGACACAGCCCCAGATGACGTCGTCGACCAGCGCGGGGTCGAGGCCGACCCGGTCGGCGAGCCCGCGCAGGGCGATGGCGCTGAGGTCGGCCGGGTGGGCACCGGCGAGGGCGCCCTTGCGGCGGCCCACCGGGGTCCGCACGGCCTGGACGATGACGGCGTCGCGCATGAGGTGTTCTCTCCTGGTGTCGGGGGGGTGGGGTCGTGGTCCCGCTACAGGCCGAGGTCCTTGGCGATGATCGACTTCATGATCTCGCTGGACCCGCCATAGATCCGCGAGACGCGGGCGTCGGCGTACATCCGGGCGATCGGGTACTCGAGCATGTAGCCGTAGCCGCCGTGCAGCTGCAGGCACGCGTCGACGACCTCGGCCTGCAGCTCGGTCGTGTAGAGCTTGACCCGGGCGGCGTCGGCGCCGGTCAGCGTGCCGGCGTCGAGCTCCTCCAGCGCGGCGTCGACGAGCTGGCGTCCTGCCTCGACCCGGGCCGAGAGCCCGGCGAGGACGAACTTGGTGTTCTGGAACGACGCGATCGGGGTGCCGAACGCCTTGCGCTCGCGCACGTAGTCGCGGGTCAGCTCGATCGCCTGCTCGCAGGTGGCCTGCGCCGAGACGGCGATGGACATCCGCTCCTGGGGCAGGTTGGCGGTGAGGTACTCGAAGGCGCGGCCCTCCTCGCCGAGGCGGTTGGCCACCGGCACCCGCACGTCGCCGAAGAACAGCTCGCCGGTGTCCTGGCTCTTGAGGCCGATCTTCTCCAGGTTGCGGCCGCGGGTGAAGCCGGGCATGCCCTCCTCGACCACGAGCAGGGTCAGCCCCGCCCGGCGGTTGCCGGCGTCCCGGGAGGTGCGGGCCACCACGACGACGAGGTCGGCCTGGATGCCGCCGGTGATGAATGTCTTGGTCCCGTTGAGGACGTAGTCGTCGCCGTCGCGCACGGCCGAGGCGCTGATGCCGGCCAGGTCGGAGCCGGTCCCCGGTTCGGTCATCGCGATCGCGGTGACCAGCTCACCGGTGGCGAAACCGGGGAACCACCGCTCCCGCTGGGACGGTGTCGCGTAGGCCAGGAAGTAGGGCAGCACCACGTTGAGGTGCAGCTGCAGCGCGCCGGTGACCGCACCGGTGCGGGCGACCTCCTCGGCGAGGGCGACGTTGTAGCGGAAGGAGTTCTCCCCCGCGCCGCCGAACTCCTCGGGGACCTGCAGGCCGGTCACGCCCAGGGCGCCCAGCTCGGCATACAGGCTCTTGGGCACCAGCCGGGCGTGCTCCCACTCCTGCACGTGCGGCAGGACCTTCTCGGTGAGGAAGGCCCGAAGGCTCTCGCGGAAGGCCCGCTCCTCGGCTGACTCCGGCCGCCTGCGCATGAGCGCTCTCCGTCCCGCTGGATTGCCCGGCACTGCGAGGTTACCCGCCAGTAGCCGGACAGAGAACAGGCGCCGCCGTGTGACGGGTCACGCGGCGGCGCCTGTTCTCGCGGGGCGGCTCAGAGGCCGAGCTCGCGGGCCCCCTCGGCGGAGGAGTCGCGCAGGAAGTCGGCGCAGCGACGCTCCTCGTCGGTCTCGCCGATCGCGCCGGCGGCCCGGCTCAGGGCGGCCAAGGCACGCAGGAAACCGCGGTTGGGCTCGTGCGACCACGGCACCGGCCCCTGGCCGCGCCAGCCGTTCTTGCGCAGGGCGTCCAGGGCGCGGTGGTAGCCGGTGCGGGCGTAGGCGTAGCCCTCGACGGTCCGGCCGTCGGCCAGCGCCGCCTCGGCCAGGGTGGCCCAGGCGAGCGACGACGTGGGGTGGGCCGCGGCGACCGAGGCGGGGTCCTCCCCCGCCGCCAGCCGCGCCGCAGCCGGGTCCTCGGGGAGCCTGGTCTCGGGGATGCCCAGCAGGTTGCTCACTTGGCGTGCGTCCCGGCCGAGCGAAGGTTCTCGCACGCGGTGACCACACGGGCCGCCATACCGGCCTCGGCCTCCTTGCCCCAGGCGCGCGGGTCGTAGGCCTTCTTGTTGCCGACCTCGCCGTCGACCTTGAGCACGCCGTCGTAGTTCGTGAACATGAAGCCGGCGACCGGGCGGGTGAAGGCGTACTGGGTGTCGGTGTCGACGTTCATCTTCACCACGCCGTAGTCGACGGCGGCGGAGATCTCCTCCGGCAGCGAGCCGGAACCGCCGTGGAAGACGAGGTCGAACGGCTTGGCGTCGGCGGCCAGGCCGCGGGACTTGATGACCGCCTCCTGGGCCTGCTTGAGGATCTCCGGGCGCAGCTTGACGTTGCCCGGCTTGTAGACGCCGTGCACGTTGCCGAAGGTCAGCGCGGTCATGTAGCGGCCGTGCTCACCCAGGCCGAGCGCCTCGACCGTGGCGAGCGCGTCCTCGGGGGTGCTGTAGAGCTTCTCGTCGATCTTGCCGACGACCCCGTCCTCCTCGCCGCCGACGACGCCGACCTCGATCTCGAGGATGACGTCGGCAGCCTTGCACCGGTCGAGCAGCTCACGGGCGATCTCGAGGTTCTCGGTCAGCGGCACGGCCGAGCCGTCCCACATGTGCGACTGGAACCACGGCGTGCCGCCGGCCTTGACCCGCTCGGTCGAGGCGGCCAGCAGCGGCCGGACGAAGCCGTCGAGCTTGTCCTTGGGGCAGTGGTCGGTGTGCAGCGCGATGTTGACGTCGTACTTCCTGGCCACCTCGTGGGCGAAGGCCGCCAACGCGAGCGAGCCGGCGACCATGTCCTTGACCGTGGGTCCGGAGAGGTACTCCGCGCCGCCGGTCGAGACCTGGATGATGCCGTCGCTGCCGGCCTCGGCGAAGCCACGGATCGCGGCGTTGAGTGTCTGGCTGGAGGAGACGTTGATCGCGGGATACGCGAACGACCCGGCCTTGGCGCGGTCGAGCATGTCTGCGTACACCTCAGGTGTCGCGATGGGCATGGGGGCTCCCTCACGGTCCGTTGGACGCACGCCGTTGTGCGACCGGGCTTTTCAGCATCCTAGGGCGACGGGGGTTGCCCGAACACGTGACGTCTGACCCACGCGTGCATGGCGATCGCGGCTGCCGCGCCGGCGTTGATCGAGCGGGTCGAGCCGAACTGGGCGATGTCGAGGATCACCTCGCAGCCCTCCCGGGCCGCCTCGGACAGGCCCGACCCCTCCTGCCCGAAGAGCAGGACGCAGTGCCGCGGCAGGTCGTAGGTCTCCAGCGGCACCGAACCGGGCAGGTTGTCGATGCCGATGACCGGTATGCCGCGCCCGTCCGGTCCGTGGGCCGCGGCCCACGCCAGCAGCGCCTCGACGCTGTCGTGGTGGTGCTCGTGCTGGTAGCGGTCGGTGACCATCGCGCCCCGCCGGTTCCAGCGACGCCTGCCCACGATGTGGAACGCCTTGGCGTTGAAGGCGTTGGCGGTGCGGATCACCGAGCCGATGTTGAAGTCGTGGGCCCAGTTCTCCACCGCGACGTGGAACTCGTGGCGGGAGGTGTCCAGGTCGCGCACGATCGCCTCGTGCGTCCAGTAGCGGTAGCGGTCGGCGACGTTGCGCCGGTCGCCCGCCGCGAGCAGGCCCTCGTCGTACCGGGGGTCGGAGGGCCACGGGCCCTCCCACGGGCCGACCCCCACCTCGTGCGCGTCGTTCACACAGGCCACTCTCCCAGAGCGGTCCTCTACCCTCGTGCCCGTGATGCACTCCCTGGGTCCGCAGTGGCTCGACCCCCAGTACCTGCTCGACCACTACGGCAACACGGCCCTGTGGATCAGCGCGCTCATCATCTTCACCGAGTGCGGGCTGTTCACAGCGTTCCTGCCGGGCGACTCGCTGCTGTTCACGATCGGCCTGTTCGCCGCGCTGCCGCACAACCCGCTCGGCCTGCCGTTCTGGCTGGTCCTCGTGGTGCTCGTGGCGGCGGCGTTCCTCGGCAACGTCGTGGGCTACGAGATCGGCCGCGCCATCGGGACGCCGCTGTACAAGCGCGACGGCCGGCTCATCAAACGGGCCTACATCGACAAGACCACCGAGTTCTTCGAGCGCTACGGCAACCGGGCCATCGTGCTCGGCCGGTTCGTGCCGATCGTGCGCACGTTCATCACCGTCGTGGCCGGCGTGGGCAAGATGCAGCGGCGCCGCTTCTTCACCTACAGCTTCATCGGCGCGCTGCTGTGGGCCGTCGGCGTGACCGTCCTCGGCTACTTCCTCGGCCAGATCTCGTTCGTGAAGAGCAACCTCGAGATCATGCTGCTGCTCATCGTCGCCGTCTCGCTCATCCCGGTCGCCATCGAGTTCCTGCGCCACCGCGCCGCCGCCAAGCGTGGCGAGGCCGCCTCGGAGGACTCGGTCAGCGGCCCACTCTGAGGCCTTCTTCCCCGGTCCATCGAGGACCGGACGCACGAAACGGCCCGCTTCACCGTCTGTCAGGCGGAGAAACGGGCCGTTTCGTGCGTTCGGTGGGAGGAGGGCGCCCGGGTCAGGCGCCGGCCGCCACCAGGATGCCGTCGGTGAGGAAGCCCAGGAGCAGGCCGCCGAGGATGCACCAGGTGGTGAGCTCCTTCATGCCGGTCCGCCGCGCCACGGACAGCAGCTCGATCACGACGTAGAGCACCGAGCCGGCGGCCAGACCGAGGAAGGCGATGGCGAGGGTGTCGTTGACGACGCTCTGCCCGACCAGGGTGCCGACGAAGGTCGGGCCACCGCCGATGAGGCCGAGCAGGGCCAGCCGGCCCCAGCTCGGGCGCTCGGCGTCGCCGGCCAGCGGGGCGACGATGCCGAAGCCCTCGGTGGCGTTGTGCAGCGCGAAGCCGATGACCAGCAGGATCGCCAGGGAGAGGGCGCCGCTGGCGGCGGAGTTGCCGATGGCCAGGCCCTCGGCGAAGTTGTGCAGGCCGATGCCGACGGCGATCATCAGCGACAGGTCGGCGGCCGCCGAGCGGGCGGGCGCCGAGCCCCCCGTGGCACCCGAGACCGGCGCCGCAGCAGCGCCCTGCGCCCCGACCGCGACGGGGACC
>NZ_DASVZH010000138.1:0-5536 GCF_036391795.1 Oryzihumus sp. | reverse complement strand
CGGCGTGCGGCGGGTCGTGCGCTCCTGGCCCTCGCCGGCGCACCGGCCGGTGCCGACGTCCGTGGCGCCCACCGCGGTGCTGTCCGGCCCCGCCGACTGGCAGCGCGCCGTCGCCGAGGCGCGCACCCTGCGCCTGCCGCTGCACCACGACCGGCCCAAGAACTGGGACGCCCTCGGCGCCGTCGCCGCGGTGCTCGCCCTGGCCGACGACGGGTCGCGCACGGCCCGCGTGATGGACGCGGGCAGCGCGCGATACTCCTCGGTCCTGCCCTGGCTGCGGCTGTTCGGGCTGGGCGCGGCCCCCGAGTCGCTGCTGGGGATCAACCTGGAGTTCGGCGAGCCGGTTCACCGTGACGGGGTGACGTTCCGCTACGGCGACGTCACCGACACCGGGCTGGCGGCCGGCTCCCTCGACGCGATCACCTGCATGTCGGTGATCGAGCACGGCGTGCCGGTCGAGGGGTTCCTGGCCGAGAGCGCCCGGGTGCTGCGGCCGGGCGGGGTGCTGTGCGTCTCGACCGACTACGACCAGGTGCCGCCGGACACCAGCGGGCTCGAGGCCTACGGCACGCCGGTGCGGATCTTCGGCCCCGACGACATCCGCGAGCTCGTGGCCACCGCCGAGCGGCACGGCCTGGAGCTGGTCGGCGACCTCGCGGGTGCCCTCAGCCACGCCGAGCGGCCGGTGCACTGGAAGCGCGTGGGTCTGGACTACACCTTCATCCTGCTCACCTTCCGCCGCCGCTGAACCCGCACGCGACCGCTCGCGGTCGTGCCGACCCAGCAGCGCCCCCGGGTTCCTTGCCCTGTGCGCGTCCTCCGTTCGCAGCGGGAGGGGCCTCACGGCATACCGGCCGCGGCCGAGCCGGACGCACTCACCCGAGGCGACCATCCGCCGCAGCGAGCGGGCGTCGGGGCCGCGCTCCTCTGCGTCGGTCGCGGTGAAGATGTTGCCGGCAGCGGTGGCGCGCAGACGCAGGAGCTCGTTCATGCGGCGAGGATGTCGGGCGGGACCGTCACCACCACCCCCGAGCCTCGGGCTGTGGACGGTGGGACGACGGGTGGTGGGGGTGGGGAAAGGCGCTCTGCCGAGGAAACGGTGCGCCGTGCCGAGGCTGGAACCTCGGCACGGCGTCACCAACCTCGGCAGAGCGCCACAGACCCGGTATGCCGTGTGGTCGCCTCAGGCGGCGTTGGGCTCCGGTGCGTCGGTGCGCGGGAACTTCTCGATGAACTGCTTGACCACGTCGCCGGAGATGTCGCCGCACAGCTCGCGGTGGCCGGCCTGGCTCTCGATGCTGCCGTCGGCCTTGACCTTGGCGGCCCAGTGGGAGAGGGCGTAGAGCTTGCCGGCCGGGAAGGCGCCGTACTTGCTGTCCCACGGCGAGGCGATGAACTTGTCCTTGGCCCACGAGGTCTGCGGCGCCATCTCGGCGATCTGCTTGACCAGGGCGATCTTGGCGGCGGGGGCCTTGGGGTCGTACCAGAGCACCGTGTAGCCGTGCTCGAGGTTGTGCACCAGCGTCTCGATCCGGGGGGCGTCGGCGCCGCTGTAGAAGTGGATGCCGTCGAGGTCGGGCTGGGCGAAGTGCTGCCCGAAGGACGGCGGCACGGTCGCGTACTTCACCGAGGTGACGTTGGCCTTCGGCGTGCCGGGCCCGACGTGCTCGCCGTTGCCCGACGCGGCGTCGTTCGTGATAGCCGAGCAGGAGGCGGCGCTCGCGGCCACCCCGATCTTGGTCAGCGCGACGTCGGGCTGCTTGCCCTGGGCGTCGACCACGGCGTAGGTGATGACGCCGGCCAGGACCAGCAGCAGCGCCAGGCACCCGGCGATGATGACCATCTTGGTGCGCCGCTCGCGGGCGTTCTGCTGGCGCTGGATCTCGGCGAGGCGCGCCTTGCGCTCCTGGCTGACCTGCTTCTTGGCCACGTGTGTGTCCCCTGGGGTCGTTCGGTCGGACGTCGGGGGAGTCTACGGTGCCAACCCGTGCGCGCCTGCTGTCGGCCGGGTGGGTGACACTGGGCCGGTGACACCGGCCGGCGCGGACGCCCCACCGCTCGAACGCACGTGGCGTTCCGGGCGTGCCCTCGACGTGCGCTCGACCTTGGGCATCCTGCGCCGCGGCGCCGGTGACCCCACGTGGCGACAGGATCCCGACGGCACCATCTGGCGCGGCATCCGCACACCGTGCGGGCCGGCGACGCTGCGCCTGCTCCAGCGCCAGGACGGCGAGGTGGAGGCCCGGGGCTGGGGCCCCGGCGCGGCCTGGGTGCTCGACCGGCTGCCCCGGATGCTCGGCGAGGACGACGACGCGGCCGGCTTCGAGCCCCGCCATCCCGTGGTCGCCGAGGCGGCCCGCCGGTTCAGCGGGTGGCGGGTGCCGTCCACCGGCCTGGTCCTGGAGGCGCTGGTGCCGGCGGTCATCGAGCAGAAGGTGACCGGCCAGGAGGCATTCGGCTCCTACCGCACCCTCGTGCACCGGTATGGCGAGCGCGCGCCCGGGCCGGGCGGCCCCCGCGGGCTCCGGGTCGCCCCCGCCCCGGCGACGTGGGCGATGGTCCCGTCGTGGGAGTGGCTGCGGGCCAGCGTGGACGCCAAGCGCTCGGCCGCGGCGGTGCGGGCGGCGCGCAGCGCCGGGCGGCTGGAGGAGTGCACCACGATGGCGCACGCGGAGGCACACCGCCGGCTGCGCGCGATACCGGGGATCGGGGTCTGGACCGCCGCGGAGGTGGCGCAGCGGGCGCTCGGTGACCCCGACGCGGTGAGCTTCGGCGACTACCACGTGGCGCGCAACATCGGCTGGGCGCTGACCGGCGTCGAGGTCGACGACGACGGCCTGGCCGAGCTGCTCGAGCCGTGGGCGGGCCACCGCTACCGCGTGCAGCGGCTGCTCGAGCTGGCCGGGGTCATGCGGCCCCGCCGCGGCCCGAGGATGGCGCCCCGGACCCACCTGCCTCGGTAGTGCGGGTGGGTCCGGGGTGCCTGGGGGTCAGGCCGTGGAGGCGACGGGCTCGCGGCGAGGGTCCTCCTCGAGCGGCTCCGGCTCGCCCACACCCGAGGCGCCGGCTGCGGCCTCCTCGACCGACTCGGTCATCCGGATGCTGGTGCGCAGTGGCACCTCCTTGACGAACAGGACGGCTACCAGGGCGACCACCGCGACGGCCGCGCTGATCGCGAAGACGTGGCCGGTGGCGTCGCCGTAGCTGGTGCGCATCAGCTCGCGCAGCGGTGCCGGCAGCGCGCCGAGGTCGAGCCCCGCCGCGCCCTCCTGCTTCGAGGCGGCGGCCGCCGCGGCACCGCCGAGGCGTCGCAGGCCGGCAGCGACGTTGTCCTCCACCCGGGTGGCGAGCACGGCGCCGAGCACGGACACGCCGACCGCGCCCCCGAGGGTGCGGAAGAAGGCGACGGTGGCCGAGGCGGCTCCGATGTCCCGGACGTCGACGGTGTTCTGCACGGCGAGGACGAGGTTCTGCATCATCGCGCCGAGGCCCAGGCCCATGACGGCCATGGAGACGCTGGCCCGCCACAGCGGGGTGGTGTGGTCCAGGGTCGCCAGGCCGGCCAGGCCGGCGACCAGCAGCACGCCGCCGCCGACGAGGAAGCCCTTCCAGCGGCCGGTGCGGCTGATGACCTGCCCGGCGCCGGTGGAGGACAGCAGCAGGCCGAGCATCAGCGGGACGGTGAGCAGGCCGGCCTCGGTCGGTGAGTCGCCGCGGGCGACCTGGAAGTACTGCCCGAGGAACGTCGTGCCGCCG
This sequence comes from Oryzihumus sp., assembly GCF_036391795.1. Lineage (GTDB taxonomy): Bacteria > Actinomycetota > Actinomycetes > Actinomycetales > Dermatophilaceae > Oryzihumus. Next base: position 1,780 of record NZ_DASVZH010000138.1, on the reverse strand, counting down.
AACATCGCGATGCCCACGGCGACCGAGGCGAGCACGACAAGCGCCGCGGTGCGGTTGGCCATGACCCGCAGGGGCACGAGCGGCTCCGGGACGCGCAGCTCCACGACGGTGGCCAGCGCGAGGGCGACCAGCGCGCCGCCGAGGTAGGCCGCGCTCTGCCAGGACACCCAGGCGAAGTCGGTGCCGGCGAAGGTCACCCACACCAGCGGCAGGCTGGCGCCGACGGCGATGAGCAGGCCGCCGAGGTAGTCGATCCGCGGCGCGCGGCGCTCGGTGCCCACGTGCAGGGTCGCCTGCAGGACCACGAGGGAGATGACGGCGAGCGGCACGCAGACGTAGAAGCACCAGCGCCAGCCCAGCGGGCTGTCCACGATGACGCCGCCGAGCAGCGGGCCGCTGACGGTGCTCACCGCCATGACCGCGCCCATGTAGCCGGAGTACCGGCCGCGGTCGCGCGGGGCGATGATCGAGCCCATGATCGCCTGGACCAGGGCGGTCAGGCCGCCCATGCCCAGGCCCTGCACGACGCGGCAGCCGATGAGGAACGGCACGTTCGGCGCCAGGCCGGCGGCCACCGAGCCCGCGACGAAGACGAGGATCGCCAGCTGCACGAGCAGCTTCTTGCTGAACAGGTCGGAGAGCTTGCCCCAGATCGGGGTGCTCACGGTGGTGGCCAGCAGTGAGGCGGTGATGACCCAGGTGTACTGCCGCTGGGTGCCGTGCAGGTCGCCGATGATGGTCGGCAGGGCGGTGGCCACGATCGTCGAGCTGAGCATCGCGGTGAACAGTGCGGCCAGCAGGCCGGTCATGGCCTCCAGCACCTGCCGGTGCGACATCGGCTCGGCCGAGGCCTCGCGTGGACGGGTGGTGGTGGTCATGCGGTGAGCTCCTCGGGGGAAGTGGGGGAGGGGGTGTCCTCGGCCGGCAGGTCGAGCCAGGCGGGACGGTCGGCCAGGGGCGCGGCGACCAGGGACCGGCTCAGCCGGTCCATCAGGGCGGCGGCGGTGCGCACGTCGTCCTCGGCCCAGTCGCGCAGCAGCTGCCCGAGCTGGGCCACGCGGTCGGCGTGCAGCACCTCGAGCTGACGCCGGCCGAGCGGGGTCAGCGCCAGCCGCCAGGCCCGGGCGTCGTCGGGGTCGTGCCCGCGCTCGACCAGCCCGGCGCGCTCCAGCGGGGCCACCTGGCGGGAGATGACTGACGGCGCCACGCACAGCCGCTGGGCCAGGTCGCCGGGCCGCGCGGGCCCGTCGTACAGGCTCTTGAGCACGGCCAGGTGGGTGCTGGACGCGCCGAGCACCTGGGACTGGCGGTGGGCGACCGAGCGGGTCGTGCGCATCAGGTGGCTGAGCGATCCGAGCAGCTCGGCTGCCGCTCCGTGGTCGAGGGACATGGGCCACTCCTTTGGTTTCGCCATGCAACTATATTCAACAAAGTTGCTTCGCGCAACCAAATGACGGGTATGCCGTGCCGTCGCCTTCCAGCCCCACCCATGCGCCGAGAGGGGCGTTCCTCGGGTTTGAGCCCGGGCGGTTTCAAGCGGCGGTTGCAACGAGGAGCTCGTTCAGCTTCTGGGCGGGATTCTTCCAGTTCAGGGTCTCGCGTGGTCGTCCGTTGAGCTCGCGGGCGACCGCGTCGAGGACGGACTGGGTGTAGCTGCGGAAGTCCGTGGAGGAGCGGGGGAAGTACTGGCGCAGCAGCCCGTTGGTGTTCTCGTTGGAGCCGCGCTGCCAGGGCGAGTGCGGGTCGCAGAAGAAGACCTGGCAGTTCGTGGCCAGGGTGA
>NZ_DASVZH010000137.1:0-42293 GCF_036391795.1 Oryzihumus sp. | reverse complement strand
CGGGGCCTGCGCCGCCAGGTCGAGCAGCGAGGCCTGCAGCCGGCTCGGGGGCCCGGGCGTCCGCGCCTCGCGCAGCGAGCCCAGGAGCCGCCGCTCCGCGGCGGCGGCCTCACGGCATACGGCGCAGGCGACCAGGTGACGGTCGCACGCGTGCTGCAGCGCCGGGGGCAGGACGCGGTCGACGTAGGCGCTGACCATGGTCCCGAGGTGCTGCATGCCGACCCCGTCGGCGGGGCGGGAGCTCATCGGGTCCCCGGCACGACCCGTCCGAGCGCGAAGCCCCGACGGGCGGGACGGGCGACCGGAGCCGGACGCGCCTCCGGGGCGCGGTGCGCGAGCGCCTCGCGCAGCTGCGCCCGGCCGCGGTGGATGCGGGAGCGGACCGTGCCGAGCTTGATGCCCAGCGTGGCGGCGATCTCCTCGTAGGACAGGCCCTCGATGTCGCACAGGACCACCGCGGCGCGGAAGTCCGGCGACAGGGCGTCGAGCGCGCGCTGCACGTCGTCGTCGAAGTGGGTGTCGGCGTAGTGCTGCTCCGGACCGGCCTCGCGGCTGGCCAGCCGGCCGGCGGCGTCCTCGGGCAGGGCGTCGAAGCGGATCCGCTGCTTGCGGCGCATCCGGTCGAGGAAGACGTTGGTCGTGATCCGGTGCAGCCAGCCCTCGAAGGTGCCCGGCTGGTAGGACCCGAGCGAGCGGAAGACGCGGATGAACACGTCGTGCGTGAGGTCCTCGGCGTCGTGGACGTTGCCGGTGAGGCGGTAGGCCAGCCGGTAGACGCGCGCCGAGTGCTGGGTGACGATCTCCTCCCACGTGGGCGGGACCCACGCCTCCTGGTCCACCGCGGAGCCCGGCCCGGCTGCGTCGTGCTGCCGTCCGGTCGTCGCGTTGGTCACCGTCTCCACCTCCGGGGGCGTCGTGCGGGGCGACGCGGTCAGGGACATCACAGCAACCATGACGGTTGCAGGTCCTCCATCGTTCCTGAAGCACCTGAGAGATTGCTGGGGAAGCCCGGCGCGGGGGCCCGCATGGACTAGCCCGCCCCGTCGTGCTGGGATCAGCGGGACGGTTGAGGCAGCAGGGGCAGGTGTCGGCAGTAGGGTTGGGCGCATGAGTGCGCAGAAGCCGGCGAGCTGGGCCTATTCGGAGGAGTTCGTCGCCGAGAGTGACGTCATCGAGCAGGCCCGCCTGCGCGGTGAGTCGCTCGGCTGCGTGCCCGTGCTCCCCGGCGCCGGGGCGACCCTGCGCCTGCTCGCCGCGACGGCCTCGGCCAAGGCCGTCGTCGAGATCGGCACCGGCGCCGGCGTCTCCGGGCTCTGGCTGATGGAGGGCATGCCGGCCGACGGCGTGCTGACCACCATCGACGTCGAGGCCGAGCACCAACGCGCCGCCCGTGAGGCCTACGCCGCGGCCGGCATCGCCCCGCAGCGCACCCGGGTCATCACCGGCCGGGCCCTGGACGTGCTCCCCCGGCTGACCGACGGCGCCTACGACATGGTCGTCGTGGACGGCGACAAGGCCGAGTACCCGCAGTACGTCGAGCAGGCCGTGCGCCTGTTGCGCTCCGGCGGCGTCCTGGCCATCGACAACATGCTGTGGCACGACCGGGTCGCCGACCCGGCAGCCCGCGACGCGGTCACGACGACCCTGCGCGACCTCGGCAAGCAGCTGCGCGACAACGACGAGCTCCTCCCCGCCCTGCTGCCGGTGGGCGACGGCGTCCTCGCTGCCGTCAAGCGCTGACGCCGGCCGACACCTCAGGCGGCCAGGCGGCGCCGCGCCCCCTCGAGCATGCGGCGGCCCTCCCGGGCCCGGAACGCCGGCAGGGTGGGCAGCCCGGGCGGTGCGTCCCACGTGCCGGCCACGGTGAGGAAGCCGCCGATCCCCAGCAGGATCCCGGTGGCCGCGTCGCCGGCGCCTGCCAGCAGCGGTGAGGCCGAGAGGATCTCGTCGAAACGAGGCGTCTCGGCCCACTCCATCGCGAGGACGACGATGTCGGCCCACACCGGGCCGAGTCGCGAGATACCCCAGTCGATGAGCACCACGCTGCCGTCGGGCCGGATCAGGATGTTGTCGTTGCGCAGGTCCCACTGGCACAGCGTCGTGCCGTGCAGAGCCACGGACAGCGCCTCCAGGTGGCGCTCGACGAGGTCCCGGTTGCTCCGGAACCACGACGGCAGGGCACCCTTCGGCCCGGACAGGTCACCCTCGAGCACCGCGCTCCACGTGGCCAGCTTCTCGAGCAGTGTGGGGACCACCGACGCACCAACCGGGCTGGGCGACAGCTCCAGGGCCTGGGCCTCCACCTGCGCCAGCACGGCCCGCACCTGTCCGTCGTCACGCCAGTCCGGGTGGTGGCCCTCGACGTCCTCCAGGACCAGGGCGACCCAGGCACCGTCGTCGTAGCCGGCCAGCAGGCGCGGCCGCCAGGACACGACAGGCAGGGCAGCCAGCACCGCAGCCTCGAGCCGGTGCAGGCGGACCGTGTCGGCGTTGAGCTCGCGCCCGACCGCCTTGACGAAGGCGCGGCGGCCGTCGGCAAGGCGAAGGCGCGCCGCGCACCCCGGGGACATGCCACCGCGCTGCGTCACGGCCTCGGCGACGGGCGCGCCGAGCACCTGCTCGACCCAGTGCCGGACGCGTCGCGGCACCGCGTCGTAGTCGATGCGCACCCCGACGGCGCGCAGGTGGCTGTGCCCCGTCACCACTCCCCCTCACACACCGTCTCGGGGACGGCGCGGCTCACATCTGGCCGGGACCGGCCCCGTAGCTGAACCCGGACGGGCCCTCGGCGATGGCGACGACCTCGAAAGGCTCGATCAGCTCGGGTGCCGACCCGATGATCTTGCTGCCCGGCGACGTCTCCGCCTCGGCGGCGAAGGTGGCCGCGAAGCTGTCGCGAGCCGCCTGGGTCGCCCACACGTAGGTGCCCTCGAACCACTCGCCCTCGCGCATCCGCCAGGTCTTGAACGAGAGCCCCTCGCGCCGGGCGAACTTGCCCATCGACTCGCCGACGACGTACTCACGCAGCGCGGCCGCGACGCCCTCCGGCGCCTGCGCCAGCGACCAGCGGACGCTCAACCCGTAACCCGCACTCATCGCACACCCTCCAGGTAGGTCAGCAGCAGCCGTGCACCGAAGCCGGTGGCCCCCCGGGTGAGGTGGCCGCTGTCCTTGTCGCTGCGACCGGCCCCGGCGATGTCGAGGTGCGCCCAGCGACGCCCCCCGACGAACTCGCGCAGGAACAGCGCCGCGGTGATCGAGCCTCCCCCGACCTTGCCGGACGCGATGTGGTTGACGTCGGCCAGCTCGGAGTCGATGGCGGCACGGTAGTCCTCCACCAGCGGGAACGGCCACAAGGGCTCCCCGGTCGCGGTCGCGGCCGCCTGCAGCGCGCGCCCCAGCCGCTCGTCGGTGGCGTAGAGCGGGGCCATCCCCCGGCCCAGCGCCAGGGTCGCGGCGCCGGTCAGCGTGGCGATGTCGATGAGCACGTCGGGGTCGAGCTCGGCGTCGGCGTAGGCCAGGGCGTCGGCCATGACCAGCCGGCCCTCGGCGTCGGTGTTGCCGATCTCCACCCGCCGGCCGCCGTACTGGCTGATGACGTCACCGGGGCGGTAGCTGGAGCCGCTGACGGCGTTCTCGGCCAGCGCCAGCAGGCCGGTCACCCGAACCGGCACCTCCAGGTCGCGGCAGGCAGCCAGCACGGCCAGCACGATCGCCGAGCCGGACATGTCGGTCTTCATGGCCAGCATCGCCTCGGCGGGCTTGATGTCCAGGCCGCCGGTGTCGAAGGTGATGCCCTTGCCGACGAGGACGACGTGCGGGGTGTCGTCGCCGGCGCCCTCGGGGGTCCAGGTGAGCTCGACCAGGCGCGGCGGGGTGGCGCTGCCGCCGCCGACCGCGATCAGGCCACCGAAGCCCTCGCGGCGCAGGTCGGCGTCGCTGCGCACGTGCACCTCGAGCCCGTGGCGGCGCCCGAGGGTGCGGGCCTGGGCGGCCATCCAGGCGGGGTTCTTGATGTTGGAGGGCGTGACCGCGAGGTTGCGCGCGAGCATGGTGGCGCGGCACCGCAGCGCGGACCGCGTGAGGACGCGCTCGTCATACCGGCCGGCGAAGGTCAGCGAACGCACCGGCGCGGTCGCCTCGGTGGCCCCCCACCGCGGCGTGGAGTAGCCGCCGAGGACCAGGCCCTCCACGACGGCTGCGGTGGCGCCCACACCGGCGCCCGAGCCGAGCGTGGTGACCAGGTGCGAGCGGTCCTTGACCGCGCGACCGACGGCGGCGCCGGCGGCGCGCAGGTCCTGGGGCGTGCCGGCCCCGGTGCCGACCAGCAGCAAGGTGCGCACGCCGCGCTCGCCGGGCACGAGCGGGACCCGGGTGAGGCTGCCCGCCTTCGGGGACGGCTCCCAGGCGGCGGTCAGCGCCGCAGGGTCCAGACCCAGCGCCGAGAGCGCCGCAGCCACAGGGCCGGCCGTGGGCAGCGGGGCGTCCGGACCGACCGGCAGTGCCAGCACCAGGTCGGGGTCGTCGACGTCGACCAGCACGTCGGTCAGCGCCCCGGGGCGCACGTCGATCTCGGGCAGGGCGGGAGTCAGCAGGTCCGGCACGGCCGCGAGCCTACCCAGTGCCCTGAGGGCCGTCCCTGGGCGTGACGAAACCCCCGCCCGGTGGCACCGGACGGGGGTTCCTCAGTCAGTGGTCGGGCTCAGCCGACACCCTCACAGCCCTTGATGGCCTCACCGAGGGCTGCCGCCTCGTCAGGGGTCATCTCGACAACCAGGCGACCGCCACCCTCGAGGGGCATGCGAAGCACGATGCCGCGCCCCTCCTTGGTGACCTCGAGCGGGCCGTCTCCGGTCCTCGGCTTCATCGCCGCCATGGGTGAACCCCTTCCTCGGGTGCGTGGAAATCCTCTTGTGCGCCTCGTCCACGCCGGGGCTTCCCCCACGAATGCACACACTCTTGTGACCATTATCGCGTCAAGGTCCCGCAAGGCGAAATCCGTTTGGGACAGACTGTGCGCGTGCATGCCCGTTCCGCGCTGTTCGACCTCTATGGCGACCACCTGCGCGACCGCGACGGCTGGGCGCCGATCGCCGGGATCGTGCGCCTGCTGGGCGCCGTCGACGTGGCCCCGCCGGCGGTCCGCACCGCCGTGTCCCGCATGGTGCGCGAGGGGTGGCTCGAGCCGGTCGAACGGCAGGGACAACGCGGGTATGCCGCGACGCCGCGGGCCCGGGCGCGCCTCGCCGAGGCGCACGCCCGGATCTACCGCACCCGCGACGAGTCCTGGGACGGCTGCTGGCACGTCGTCGTCGTCGACCACGCCAGCGAGCGCGCCCGCCGCGGCCGGGTGACCGCGGCGCTGGGCTACCTGGGCTACGCCCGGATGGCGCCGGACACGTGGATCGCCCCCCGCGAGAACGCCGAGCTGGCCGGGACCTTGGCCGCCGAGGGCCTGCAGGCGCGGGCGTTCAGTGCGCGCTACGCGGCCGGGGGGGCCGAGCTGGCGGCCTCCCTGTGGGACCTGCAGGGTCTCGCCGCGGCATACCGGGAGTTCGTCGCCCAGGCCCGGACCGCGCAGGTGGACCGGCCCGCGGACCAGGGCCCGGAGGCGGCTTTCGCCGCCCGCACCCTGCTGGTCCACGAGTGGCGCAAGTTCCTGTTCCGCGACCCCGGTCTGCCGGCTCAGGTCCTGCCGCCCGACTGGCCCGGGCACGAGGCAGCCGTGTTGTTCGACACAACCGCCAGCGCGCTACTCCCGCTGGCCCGCGAATTCGTGGACAGTTGCCTCGCACCCGACCCCAAGCCGAGGAGCTGACCCGCGCCATGTCCGAGACCCCGTCGACTGCCGCACCGCACCCGGAGTCGGACGCCCCGGTGCTGCTGGACGTCTCGGACGGTGTCGCCACCGTCACCCTCAACCGGGCGGGGGCGATGAACGCGCTCGACATCGCCACCAAGGACGCCCTGCTGGCCACCCTGCAGCGGGTCGCCGACGACCCGGAGGTGCGCTGCGTGGTCCTGACCGGCACCGGCCGGGCCTTCTGCGTGGGCCAGGACCTGCGCGAGCACATCTCCCTGCTGCAGTCGCAGGACGCGGCACTGTGGGAGACGGTGCCCAGGCACTACAACCCGATCACCGAGCTCATCGCGACGATGAACAAGCCGGTCATCGCCGCGATCAACGGAGTGGCGGCCGGAGCCGGCGCGGCGTTCGCGTTCGCGGCCGACCTGCGCGTCATCGTCGACGGGGGCGGCTTCAACCTGGCCTTCGCCGGGATCGCCCTGTCCTGCGACTCCGGGTCCTCGTGGTCGCTGCCGCGCCTGGTCGGGACCGCCCGGGCCAAGGAGCTGCTGCTGCTCCCCCGCACGGTGCCGGCCAGCGAGGCGCTGCAGCTCGGGCTGGTGACCAGGGTCGTCAGCGCCGAGGAGCTGCCGGGTGTGGTCGCGGAGCTGGCCCGGACCCTCGCCGACGGGCCGACCCTGGCCTACGGCTCGATCCGGCGCGCGGTGGCCTACTCGGCCGGGCACGACCTGACCTCCTCGCTGGCGCACGAGAGCGAGCTGATGACGCTCACCGGTCAGAGCGAGGACCACCAGGCTGCGGTGGCGGCGTTCCTCGCGAAGGAGAAGCCGGTCTTCCACGGCCGCTGAGCCCAGTTACCCCGCACGTGCGTCATGGTGACCGCGGCGGGTCAGGGCGGGCTGTCGGCCCACGGGGTGTAGGTCAGAAGGGTCACCGTCCACACCACCACACCCAGGAGCAGCGCCAGGGTCACCAGGCCCAGGCGTCGCGGCCAGGTGTCGAGCACGTGGCCTCCGTCGGCGCCGCGCACCGTCATGCTCACCACGATCGCGGCGAGCGGGAAGTCCAGGATGAGGAAGCGCCACATGCTGGTGATCGGGCGCACCACGGCGAGCAGGTACAGCGGGTAGACCACGGCCCAGGCGCGCACCTCCGGCGCCAGCCAGCGGCCGTGCCGGCCCAGGACCAGCGACAGGTACGACACGACGATGCCGATGAGCAGCAGCACACCCGCGAGGCCCATGTGGTCCCACGCCCACGTCAGCCAGGCCACGAACGGGCCCTTGTCGGGGCGCTGACCCCACGCCGCCTGCACCTCGAAGAACGCGCTCATCCGCCCGGTGGACACGCCGACGATGAGCGGCCACGCCACCGCCGAGACGGCCGTCGAGACCAGCAGCACGAGGGCGCTGACGCGCTGGCCGGGCAGGAACGTCCGGCCCTCGCGGCGCCAGCGCAGGAACAGGTGCAGCGCCACGACCAGGCCGACAGGAGGCGCCACGGCGCGGGTGAAGCCCAGCGCCAGCACGGCCACGGACGCCCACAGGTAGCGCCGGCGCAGCAGGAGGAAGAACAAGGCCAGCAGCAGCGCCACGGCGAGCGCCTCGGTGTAGGCCACCTGCAGCACGGCCGTGGCCGGGTACAGGCACCACAGCATCGTCGCCAGCAGGGCCATCCGCCGGGCCAGGACCGTCGTCGCGCCGTCCTGCAGGACGTGCCACATCAGGACGACCGCCGCCGCCCCTGCGGCGAGGTTGACGACCAGCGCGGCCCCGGTGAACGGGATCCCGACCGAGGTCAGCAGGCGCACCAGCAGCGGGAAGCCGGGGTAGAACGCCCACGCGCTGAAGGTCACCTGGCCGCTGAACGCGTCGAGTGGCAGGGGCAGCGGGTAGCCGTAGACGACCACCTCGCGGTACCACGCCCCGTCCCAGATGGGCACCATGTCGAGGTAGCCCGGGTGCGAGGAGTGCACCCCCGCCGGCTCCTGGACCCACATCGCGGCGGCCTGGACGACCAGGGCCGTGACGACCCGGCTGACGGCCCAGGCCCACAGCAGCACCACCCACGTCGGCTTCGCGAGCAGCCGGTCACGCAGCGCCCGGATCACGGCGGGAAGTCCGTCGGGGGCACGAACCGCAGCAGCTCCCAGACCCACCAGACCTCACCGGCCAGGCCGAGGGCGACGAGCAGCGCGGCGCGCCAGGGCAGCAGACGTTCCCGGCGGTCGGTCCAGCCGCCGCCCACCGCGACGACGCCCAGCGGGAACATCGGCAGCAGGTAGCGGTAGATGCTCGTCCACGGGTCGAGGACCAGCACCAGGTAGGCGGCGTAGGACAGGGTCCACACCCGCAGCTCCGGCCCCAGGGCGCGAGCCCAGGGCCCCAGCATCATCGCCAGCAGGAGCACCGCGATGACCGCCAGCCAGATCGGGCCCCAGGTGTCGCCGGCGAGGTAGTGCGCCATGTCCCACCACGGCTTCACCGGGACGATCTCGCCGCCGGAGCGCCAGGTCGCCATGGTGTCGGTGTAGGCCGTGGGGTCGCCGGTGGCCCAGCCGGCGATGGCCGGCCACATCAGCCCGGCCACCCCGCACCCGGCGAGCGCGGACAGCGCGGCCGCTCCCTCCCGCAGGCTGACCCGCTCCGTGGCACGCCGGCGCCACCGCAGCCACACCGCCACGAGCGTCACCACCGCCAGCGGGGCGGCGATGGGCCGGGTCAGCCCGATGGCGAGGGCCAGGGACGTCGCGGTGAGCCACCGCTCCCGGCCGATGGCGAGCAGGTAGCCGCACAGCAGCAGCATCGCCAGGCTCTCGGTGTAGGCCAGCTGCAGGACGGGCGCGGAGAGGAAGGCGGCGAACACGGCCACGCCGGCGATCGCCGCCCGGCGGCCGACCCGGTCGCGCAGGAGCACACCCATGAGCGCCGCCGCCCCCGTGCCGCACACCAGGGACAGCGTCGAGGCGACCACCGGGAAGCCCAGCCCGGTCACCCACATCAGGCACCGGGCGATCATCGGGAAGGCGGGGTAGAACGCCCAGTCGTTCTGCTGGATGTCGCCGTTGATGACCGGCAGCCGGTCGGGGTAGCCGACCTCGGCGATGTGGCGGTACCAGCTGCCGTCCCAGAGAACGGTCATCGAGAAGTAGTCGGGGTGCGGCCCGGTCCAGCTCACCGGCGCCTGGTAGTGCGCGACGACGGCGATGACCACCGTCGAGAACACGCGGCACAGCAGGTAGACCCCGATCACGACGGCCAGGAAGGGGCGCTGGCGGAGGCGCCTCATGCGCCGCCCCGGTGGCAGCCGCGGACGTGGTCGTCGACCAGCCCGCAAGCCTGCATCGCGGCATACATCGTCGTGGGCCCGACGAAGACGAAGCCGTGCCGCTTGAGCGCCTTGGCCAGCGCCACCGACTCCGGCGACGTGGCCGGCACCTCGGCCATGGTCAGCGGCCGCTGGTGCCGCTCGGGCGCGTGCGACCAGACCAGCTCGTCGAGACCGCCCCGCTCGCGCAGGGCGACCACGGCGCGCGCGTTGGTCAGCGCGGCGTTGACCTTGAGCCGGTTGCGCACGATGCCCGTGTCGGCCATGAGCCGGGCGACGTCGGCGTCCCCGAAGCCGGCGACCGCCTCGGCGTCGAACCCGGCGAACGCGGCCCGGAACGCCTCACGCTTGCGCAGGATGGTCAGCCAGGACAGACCGGACTGGAACGCCTCGAGGGTGAGCCGTTCGAACAGGGCCGCCTCGCCGTGGACCGGCACGCCCCACTCCGTGTCGTGGTATGCCGTGTAGTCGGGGGTGCTCCCGGCCCACCCGCAGCGGGCCAGCCCGTCCGGCCCGACGACGGCGCCGTCACCGCTCACCGCCGGCCTCCCTCTCGGCGCGGGCGACCATCGCGTCGACGGCCCGGCCGAACATGACGCGGTTGGCGCGGTCCGCCACCGGGGCCAGGAGCCGGCCGACCGGGCGCGGGCGCACGATGATGTCCTCGACCCAGCGCAGCGAGGCCCCGTCCGGCCCGGGCGCGACGGTGACCGCGGCCCAGCCGGCGAGGACCCGTCCGGTCTTGCGCACCCGGAACTCCCCTGCCGCCGCGTCGGCGGGCGGCTGCCAGTGGGTGACCACCATCGAGTCGGTGAACGACAGCGGGCCGACGCCGGAGACGCCGGCGAAGCCGAAGCCCACCCGGGTCGGCCCGTCGTCGAGGCGCATCCGGGTGAGCGGCATCCACTCGGCGTAGCCCGCCCAGTCGGTCACCACCCGCCACAGCGTGGCCGGGTCGGCGTGCACCGACCGCGTGATCTCGAACGTTCCCATGCCCTGCCCGTGTCTGCTCGCGGTTGGTGGTCAGCCCTCGGTTGCCGTGCGGGCAGCTCGCAGCACGGCCAGCTCCTCGTCGCGCGCCGCGAGCTCGTCGGCGAGCCGGTCGAGCACAGCGTCGACCTGGTCCATACGGTAGCCGCGCAGCCCCAGGTCGAAGCGCAGGCCTGTGACGTCCTCCGCCGCGAGCCGGCCCGGCGCCAGCCCCTCGAACGGCGACGTGGACACCGGGTCGGCCATGACGCCACCGATCCGGCCGGTCACCACGGCCGCGGTCAACCCGATGAGCAGGACCACCACGAGCAGAAAGAACACGATCACGGGATGATCGTGCCATGCCCCACCATGTGCCCCCCGGTCGTGACCTGCGTCTGCGTGGCCGCGTCTTCGTCCCGGGCGAGACCGGACTGATGGCGATCATCAACCGCACCCCCGACTCCTTCTACGACCAGGGCATGTTCCTCGACGACGACGTGGCCCTGGAAGCAGTCGACCGGGCGGTCCACGACGGTGCCGACGCGGTCGACCTCGGCGGGGTGCGGGCCGGGCCGGGGCCCGAGGTCAGCGCCGCCGAGGAGGAGCGCCGGGTCGTGCCGTTCCTGCGCGCGGTGCGCGAGCGCTACCCCGACCTGATCATCAGCGTGGACACGTGGCGGGCCTCGGTCGCCGACGCCTCGTGCGCCGCCGGCGCGGACATCGTCAACGACGCCTGGGCCGGGCACGACCCGGAGCTGACCTCGGTCGCGGCCCGGTGGGGCGCGGCATACATCTGCGCGCACACCGGCGGTCACCCGCCGCGGACCGACCCGCACCGGGTGCGCTACACCGACGTGCTCGCGCAGGCCGTGGCCGACCTGCTCGACCAGGCCGACCGTGCCCTTCAGGCCGGGGTGCGCGAGGACGGCCTGCTCATCGACGCCGCGCAGGACTTCGGCAAGAACTCCTACCACTCGCTGCGGCTCACCGGCGGCGTGGCGACCCTGGTGGAGACCGGCTGGCCGGTGCTGCTGGCGGTGTCCAACAAGAAGTTCATCGCCGAGACCCTGGGGCTGGACGGCAAGAAGTCCGACCGCGTGACCGGCACGCTGACGACCACGGCCGTCGCCGCCTGGGAGGGGGTGCGGCTCGTCCGGGCGCACGACGTCGCGGCGACCCGGCAGGTGCTGGACATGGTGGCGGGACTGCGCTCGGGGGTGCCGGCGCTGGCCCGGCGCGCCCTGGCCTGACGCGCCCATCCCCGACGCGTCGGGCCCGACCCGTCGCCGCGGGGCGTCAGGCGGTGCGGTCGTCCTCGACGACGTGCTGGTCGACCAGGGTGCCGGTGAGCATGCGGACCAGCTCGGGCACGTCCTCCTCGGCGAGGCGCAGCGTGGCGCGGCAGATCTCGTCCTGCCAGATCGAGAGCACCACGCGACCGGCGTCCGGGTGGGAGGAGATCCGCAGCCGGCGCCCGGCGGCGTCACGCCCGGCGATGGTGCTGCCGCGGCGTGGCAGCGGGGAGACCATGGTCACGTGCTCACTATGCGGGACGGATGAGCGGGCGCGCCACTGCTTCCGGCGGAAGGGCTACTCGGGGCGCTGCGGCACGTGGCCGTTCTCGGCGCGCAGGATGATGTCGACCGCCTCGTCGGCGTCGTCGGTCAGGTGCAGCAGGTCGATGTCCTTGACGTTGATCGTGCCCGCGGCGCCGGCGGTGCCGCGCAGCCAGTCGAGCAGGCCGCTCCAGTAGTCGCGGCCCATGAGCACCAGCGGGAACGAGGTCACCTTGCGGGTCTGCACCAGGGTGAGCGCCTCGAAGAGCTCGTCGAGGGTGCCGAACCCGCCGGGCAGGACGATGAACCCCTGCGCGTACTTGACGAACATCGTCTTGCGGGCGAAGAAGTAGCGGAAGTTGACGCCCAGGTCGACGTAGCGGTTCAGGCCCTGCTCGAAGGGCAGCTCGATGCCCAGCCCCACGCTGGTGCCACCGGCCTCCAGGGCGCCCTTGTTGGCCGCCTCCATGGCGCCGGGGCCGCCACCGGTGATGACCGCGTAGCCCGCCTCGACGAGCGTGCGGCCCACCTTCACCCCGAGGGCGTATGCCGGGTCGTCCGGCCGGGTGCGCGCCGAACCGAAGACGCTCACGGCCGGGCCGAGCTCGGCCAGGGCGCCGAAGCCCTCGACGAACTCGCTCTGGATGCGCATGACCCGCCACGGGTCGGCGTGCAGCCAGTCGACGGGGCCACGGCTGTCGAGCAGGCGCTGGTCGGTCGTGGTCGGCGGGACCTGGCTGCCCCGGAGGGTGACCGGACCGGTGTGGTACTCGAGGTTCTCGCTCACACGCTCAACCTACGGGAGGCGCTCACGCGAGCCAGCGCAGCAGGGCCGCCTCGGCGTCGACCAGCTGCTGCACCGGCACCCGCTCGTCGTCGTGGTGGGCGAGGTTGGGGTCGCCGGGGCCGAAGTTGACCGCCGGGATGTCGAGGGCGGAGAAGCGCGCCACGTCGGTCCAGCCCTCCTTGGCGGTCACCGACACGGCGAGCGCGTCGACGAAGGCCTTGGCGGCCGGCAGCTGCAGCCCGGGGCGCGCGCCGTCGGCCGCGTCGGTGACCCGCACGTCAAACCCCTCGAACAGCTCGCGCAGGTGCTCCTCGGCCTCGGCGCTGGTCATGCTCGGGGCGAACCGGTAGTTGACGACCACCACGCACTCGTCGGGGATGACGTTGCCGGCGATGCCGCCGCGGATCCCGACCGCGTTGAGCGCCTCGTGGTACTCCAGCCCGTCCACGTCGACGGTCTGCGCCTCGTAGGCCGTCAGCCGGCCCAGGATGGCGTGCGCCTCGTGGATGGCGTTGATGCCGTTCCACGGCCGGGCCGAGTGCGCGGCCTTGCCCCGGGCGGTCACCTCGACCCGGATGGTGCCCTTGCAGCCACCCTCGATACCGCCGCCGGTGGGCTCGAGCAGCACCGCGAAGTCGGCCTCGAGCAGCTCGGGGCGGTGGCGGCCGACGCGGGCCAGGCCGTTGCGCTCGCTCTCGACCTCCTCGCAGTCGTAGAACACGAAGGTGACGTCGCGGCTGGGCTCGGCCACCGCGGCGGCGATGCGCAGCTGCACGGCGACCCCGCCCTTCATGTCGACGGTGCCGCGCCCGACGAGCTCGTCGCCCTCACGTCGCGTGGGCAGGTTCGGCGGCGTGGTCAGCGGCACCGTGTCGAGGTGGCCGGCGAGGACGACCCGCTCGGGGCGCCCCAGGTTGGTGCGGGCGATGACCGTGTTGCCGTCGCGGGTGACGCTCAGGTGCGGCAGGGCGGTCAGCGCCTCCTCGACGGCGTCGGCCAGCGCCTGTTCGTTGCCGCTCACCGACTCCAGGTCGCACAGTGCGGCGGTGAGGCTGACGACGTCGGTGCTCAGGTCCAGGCGGCTCATGCCCCGCAGCGTATCCGGCGGGTGGGCGCCCGCCCGGTGACCTCTTCTAGGCTGTCCGCCATGACCGACACACGCACCGCCTGGGGCTGGGGACTGGCCACCGTCACGAGCGAGGGAAAGGTGCTGGACACCTGGTTCCCGAGCCCGGCGCTCGGAGCCGCCGAGACCAACGACCCCTACGGCGCCCCGCCGGAGCTGGCCGCGCTGGCCAAGGAGGACCCGCGCCGCGGGGTGACGCTGCGCGTGGTACACGTCGTCATCGACCTCGACGAGGCCCCCAAGGACGCCTCCGACGCGTACCTGCGCCTGCACCTGCTCTCCCACCGGCTGGTGCAGCCCAACACGGTCAACCTCGACGGCATCTTCGGCGCCCTCTCCAACGTCGTGTGGACCAACTACGGGCCGTGCCCGGTCGAGGGCTTCGAGCGGACCCGCCTGCGGCTGCGCGAGCAGGGCCCGGTGCAGGTCTTCGGCGTCGACAAGTTCCCCCGGATGACCGACTACGTCGTCCCCGACGGGGTGCGGATCGCCGACGCCGACCGCGTGCGACTGGGCGCCCACCTGGCCGAGGGCACCACCGTCATGCACGAGGGCTTCTGCAACTTCAACGCGGGCACGCTGGGCACCTCCATGGTCGAGGGCCGCATCGTGCAGGGCGTGGTGGTGGGCAACGGCTCCGACGTCGGCGCCGGGGCCTCGATCATGGGCACCTTGTCCGGCGGCGGCAGCGAGCGGGTCAGCATCGGCGAGCGCTGCCTGCTCGGGGCCAACGCCGGCATCGGGATCGCCCTGGGCGACGACTGCGTCGTCGAGGCCGGCCTCTACGTCACCGCCGGCACCAAGGTCACCCTCGAGGACGGCCGCGTGGTCAAGGCCAAGGAGCTCTCCGGGGCCCCCGGCCTGCTGTTCATCCGCAACTCGGTCACCGGTGCCGTCGAGGCCCGTTCCCGCACAGGCCAGGGCATCACGCTGAACAGCGTGCTGCACGCCAACACCTGAGGAGCTGACCCCACCGATGGTCACCGTGCGACCACACCGCCGTCGCCGCCGCTGGATCGGTCGCAGCATCCTCCTGGTGCTGGTGGTGGCCGTCGGCATCGGCGGCTACCTCGGCGTCCAGGGTGTCGTGAAGAACTTCGGCGGCCCGAGCTGCCGAGCGGTGGCCTCCGGGCAGGAGGTGACCTTCAGCCCCGAGCAGATGGCCAACGCGGCGACCATCACCGCCGTGGCCGTGCGCCGGGGCCTGCCCGCACGGGCCGCGACGATCGCGCTGGCCACCGCGATCCAGGAGTCCAAGCTGCGCAACATCCGCTTCGGTGACCGGGACTCGCTGGGGCTCTTCCAGCAGCGCCCCTCGCAGGGCTGGGGCACCGAGGAGCAGATCCTCGACCCGGTCTACGCCTCCAACCGGTTCTACGACGAGCTGGTCAAGGTGCCCGGCTACCAGGACATGGAGATCACCAAGGTCGCCCAGCGGGTGCAGAAGAGCGCCTACCCCGAGGCCTACGCCGACCATGAGCTGGAGGGGCGCGTCCTGGCCTCCACCCTGGCCGGCCACTCCCCCGGCGGCCTCGGCTGCCGGCTCGACGCGGCGACGACGGCCCGACCGGCGGCGGCCGTGGTGACCGCCCTGGCCCGGGAGTTCGCGGTCAGGCCCACGGCCCAGGGCAAGCTGGTGACCGTGCCGGCCACCTCGGCGCAGCAGGCGTGGGCGTTGGCCTCCTGGGCGGTCTCCCACGCCGATGCCGACGGCTTCACCAGCGTCACCGTCGGGGACCGCACGTGGACCCGCGACCGCGACACACCTGCCTGGTCGTGGTCCCGGGCCCACCAGCCCGCGCCGGCCACCACGGTCGTCATCACCCGGCACTGACGCGGGCGGCCTTCAGGCTGCTCCCAGCCGCCTGCGGCACTCTGGTGGTGCTGTTCCGCCAGGCCGAAGGAGGCGCGTCGTGGGGTTGACCTCGGCGACCCTTCTCACGGTGCTCATCACGTTGACCGCCACCGCTCCCCTGATCCTGGTGTGGTCGTGGCGGCACCTGTCCGCACCGTGGCGAACCCCGGCCATGGTGGTCGGCATCGTGGCGGCCCAGGTCCTCGCCGTGGCCACGGTGGGGGTGGGCGTCAACCGGGTGTACGGGTTCTACCCCACGTGGGGAAGCCTCGTGGGCCAGGTGAGCCCGGCTCCCCCGGCCCCGCTGCCGGCCGAGCCGCACGTCGGGCGCGCCGCCGGCCTGTTGCTGCGTCCCGCGTCACTCCGGGGCGAACGCCCGCGACAGGCGGCCACGACCGCGACGGCCACGACGACGGCGACGGCCAGGACGACGGGCACCGTGCGCCACTACCTGGTGACCGGTGCGTCCTCCCACGTCACCGGCCGGGTGGCCGTCTGGCTGCCGCCGGGCTACGACTCCCCGCGCTGGCGACACCACGTGTTCCCCGTCGAGATGATGATGGCCGGCGCGTACTCGCACGTGGACCGGATGGTCCACGACCTCGCCATCGGCTCGGTCTTCGGCCCTGAGGTGGCCTCGGGCGCGGTGCCGCCGTTCATCGCCGTCTTCCCCGAGGACAACGTCGCGTGGCCTCAGGACACCGAGTGCATCGACAACCCACACGGGGTGCAGGCGTTCACCTGGCTGGCGCACGACGTGCCGGCGTGGGTGCAAGCCACGTTCCGGGTCAGCACCTCGGCGCGGGCGTGGGATGCCTCGGGGTGGTCCCTCGGGGGCTACTGCGCCGTCAAGCTGCAGCTGCTGGACCCGCAGCAGTTCGGCTCGGCGGTCGCCGTCGAGGGCTTCTTCGCACCCGAGCTGGACGGCACCACCGGCACCCTTGCCTCGGTCCTGCGCCGCGACCCGGCGCTGGCCGAAGCCAGCTCACCCCTGTGGATGGCCGAGCACCACCGGCTCCGGTCCCCGCACATCCTCGTCACGACCTCCTCGACGGACCCCCAGTCCTTCCACGCCAGCCGGGCGTTCGTGGCCGCGGCGCGCAGTGCCGGCGTGCAGCTCTACCTCGTGCCCGAGCAGGGGCACACCGTGGACGCCTGGCGGCTCGTCCTGCCCCAGGTCCAGCGCTGGTCCAGCGCGTTCCTCGCCACCGCGACCTGACGGGACCGGGGCCGGCGCGACCTCCCGCACACCGGCGCGCACCCGGCATACCGCCGGACGCGCGAAGCCCCACCTCCCGCTGCGGGAGGTGGGGCTTCGTCGGTATGCCGGGTGGGCCGGCTCAGCGCTGCGTCATCGCGACGTAGTCGCGCGCGGTCTCGCCGATGTAGAGCTGGCGGGGGCGGCCGATCTTGGTCTCGGGGTCCTCGATCATCTCGCGCCACTGGGCGATCCAGCCGGGCAGGCGGCCCAGCGCGAACAGCACGGTGAACATCCGGGTCGGGAAGCCCATGGCCTTGTAGATCAGGCCGGTGTAGAAGTCGACGTTCGGGTAGAGCTTGCGGGAGACGAAGTAGTCGTCCTCCAGCGCCACCTGCTCGAGCTTCATCGCGATGTCGAGCAGCTCGTCGCGCTTGCCGAGCTTCTCGAGGATCTCGTCGGCGGTCTTCTTGATGATCGCCGCGCGCGGGTCGTAGTTCTTGTAGACGCGGTGCCCGAAGCCCATGAGCTTCACACCGTCTTCCTTGTTCTTGACCTTGCGCACGAACTCGTCGACGTTGCCGCCGTTGTCACGGATCTGCTCCAGCATCTCCAGCACGGCCTGGTTGGCGCCGCCGTGCAACGGGCCGAACAGGGCGTTGATGCCGGCCGAGACCGAGGCGAAGAGGTTGGCGTGCGAGGAGCCGACCAGGCGCACCGTGGAGGTGGAGCAGTTCTGCTCGTGGTCGGCGTGCAGGATCAGCAGCTGGTCGAGCGCCTTGACCATGACCGGGTCGAGGTCGTAGGGCTCGGCCGGGAAGCCGAAGGTCATCCGCAGGTAGTTCTCCACCAGCGACAGGGAGTTGTCGGGGTAGAGGAACGGCTGGCCGACCGACTTCTTGTAGGCGTAGGCCGCGATGGTCGGCAGCTTGGCCAGGAGGCGGACCGTGGAGATCTCGACCTGCTCGGGGTCGAAGGGGTTGAGGCTGTCCTGGTAGAAGGTCGACAGCGCCGAGACGGCCGAGGACAGCACCGGCATCGGGTGGGCGTCACGCGGGAAGCCCTCGAAGAAGCGCTTGAGGTCCTCGTGCAGCAGGGTGTGCCGCCGGATGCGGGAGGTGAAGTCCTCCAGCTCGGCCTCGGAGGGCAGGTGGCCGTAGATCAGCAGGAACGAGGTCTCGACGAAGGTCGACTTCTCGGCGAGCTGCTCGATGGGGTAGCCCCGGTAGCGCAGGATGCCGGCGTCGCCGTCGATGTAGGTGATCGCCGACCGGCAGGAGGCCGTGTTGACGAACCCCGAGTCGAGGGTGACGTTGCCCGTCTCCTTCATCAGCTTGGAGATGTCGTAGGCGTCGTTGCCCTCGGTGGCCTGGACCAGTGGGAAGGCGAGCTCCTTGTCGCCCGCGCGGAGTACCGCCCCCGTTGCGTCCGTCGTCATGAAGTCCCGTCCTCCTCATCGCCCGGCCTCGTTGCCGGGGCACACAGTCGCCAACGACGGTACCCCAGCGGTCCTACCGGCGGGTAAACGGCCCCCCGGCTCAACCCAGGCGGGCGACGGCCGCGTCGATGCGCTCGTCGGTGGCGGTGAGCGCCACCCGGACGTGCCGGGCGCCGGCGCTGCCGTAGAAGCTGCCCGGCGCCACCAGGATGCCCCGATCCGCAAGCGCCGCAACGGTTTCCCAGCAGTCCTGCTCTCGCGTGCTCCATAGGTACAGGCCCGCCTCGGAGTGGTCGACCCGCAGCCCGAAGCCCTCCAGTGCGGCGCACAACCGGTCCCGGCGCAGGCGGTAGCGCTCCTTCTGGGCGGCCACGTGGCCGTCGTCGGTCAGCGCCGCGAGCATGGCCTGCTGGACCGGCCAGGGGACGATCATGCCGGCGTGCTTGCGCACCTCGAGCAGCGCGCGCACGAGGGCCACGTCGCCGGCCACGAAGGCGGCGCGGTAGCCGGCGAGGTTGCTCTGCTTGGACAGCGAGTAGACCGCGAGCAGGCCCTCGTGGCTGCCGCCGGTGACCCGCGGGTCCAGGATGCTGGGCACCGACCCCGGCCCGGCGCCCTCGCGCCAGTCCAGCTCGGCGTAGCACTCGTCGCCGGCGAGCACCACGCCGTGCTCGCGGGCCCAGTCGACGAGCTTCTTGAGGTGCTCGACGCCGAGGACCTGGCCGGTGGGGTTGCTCGGGCTGTTGACCCACATCAGCCGGGGCGTGCCGGCACTGGTCAGCGGCCCGAGGCCGGTCAGGCTGCGCATCGGCAGCGGCGAGGCGCCCGCGATCCGCGCGCCCACGTCATACGTCGGGTAGGCCACCTCCGGGAAGGCGACCACGTCGCCGGTCCCCAGGCCCAGGAGCGTCGGCAGCCACGCCACGAGCTCCTTGCTGCCCACGGTCGGCAGCACACCGTCGGGGTCGAGGTCCGGCACCCCGCGTCGCCGGGCGAACCACCCGGCGACGGCCTCGCGCAGCGGGGCGGTGCCCCACGTCTGCGGGTAGCCGGGGGCGTCCGCGGCCTCGCACAGGGCGCGCTGGACCACCTCGGGGGTGGGATCCACGGGGGTGCCGACGGAGAGGTCGACCAGGCCCCCGACATGGGAGCTCGCCCGCTCCTTGTACGAAGCGAGCGAGTCCCAGGGGAAGTCAGGCAGCTGCATCGATGAGACCTCGGCCGTCACTCGTCTTCATGGTCGTGACTCCACGGGGCCGCTCCGGGCTTCGCTGCGCTCGTGTCCTCACGACCCCGTCGTCACTCGTCGTGCTCCTGCGGGGGCAGCGCCGCGATCAGCGGGTGGTCCTTGGGGATGACGCCGAGCTTGGCCGCACCACCGGGGCTGCCCAGGTCGTCGAAGAACTCGACGTTGGCCTTGTAGTAGTCCTTCCACTGCTCGGGCACGTCGTCCTCGTAGTAGATGGCCTCCACCGGGCACACCGGCTCGCAGGCGCCGCAGTCGACGCACTCGTCCGGGTGGATGTAGAGCGAGCGCTCGCCTTCGTAGATGCAGTCGACCGGGCACTCTTCGATGCAGGCCTTGTCCTTGAGATCCACACAAGGCTGGGCGATGACGTAGGTCATGGTGGGTCGGTCCTCCTGCGCACGTGGCTGGCTACGCGGCCTAGTATGCCGAGTCCTCACCTCCTGCAGTACGCGGGCCCATGCTGCGACACGAAAGCACCTGCCGATGACCGCTCCCGACCCCGTCGAGGGGCTGCCCCTCGGCGCCCGCGTGGTGGTGCGCTCGCGGCTGGCCGACCCCGCCGGCGGCCCCTCGCTGACCGACGCCGTGGGCACGCTGGTGTCCGTCGACGCGGGCGCCCTGGTGGTGGACACCCGTCAGGGGCCGGTGACCATCGAGCGCTCCCGCGTGGTCGCGGCCAAGGTCGTCCCGCCGCGGCCGTCCCGCCGCGGCGCGCCCCACCTGGCCCTGTCGGTGGAGGACCTGCAGCGGGTCATGCTCGAGGGCTGGAGCCCGGTGGAGCGGGCCGGCCTGGGCGACTGGGTCCTGCGCGCGGCCGGCGGCTTCACCGGCCGGGCCAACTCGGTGCTGCCCCTTGGCGACCCGGGCCTGCCGCTGCCGGAGGCGGTGGCACAGGCGGAGGGCTGGTACGCCGCGCGCGGGCTCCCGCCCCGGTTCCTGGTCGCCGGGCCGGTCGGCTTCGCCGTGGCCGAGGACCGGCTCGGGGCCCTCCTGCTCGAGCGGGGCTACCGCGAGACCAACCGCTCCGTGGTGATGACCGCGGCGGCGCAGGCCGTGGCGGACGCGAGTGCCGGGACGGGTGACGTGGAGGTCACCGAGGAGCTGAGCCCGCGCTGGCTGGACGCCTACGCCCGCCAGCGTGAGGTGGTCCCCGGCGCGACGGAGGCCGTCCTCACCGGCTCACCGGGGCAGCTGTTCGCCTCGGCCTCCGCCGGGGGCCAGGTCGTGGCGGTCGCCCGTCTCGGTCTCGTCGCCGGGGGCTGGGCGGGCCTGTACGGCGTGTGGGTGGACCCGGAGCACCGCGGCCGCGGGCTGGCACGTGCCCTCACCGGTGCGCTCGCGGCGCAGGCGGCGGCCCGCGGCACCCGCTCGGTGTACCTGCAGACCCTGCATGCCAACGAGCCGGCCACCCGGCTCTATGCCTCGCTCGGCTTCGCGCCGCACCACAGCTACTCCTACCTCGACCGCTGAGGGCCGGGGCGTCACCCCGCCTGGGAGTAGGTGCAGCGCACGTCGTCCTCGGGGATGTAGTGGGTGATGAACTGCGAGGTCCGGACCGTGACCCCGCCCCGCTTGAACACCCGCGTCACGGTCACGTCGAAACCGGGCGTGGGGCTCTGCGGCACGCAACCGGGTTTGCCGTCGACGATCGTCCGGGGCTGCCTGACGTTGCGCCGCGGCCCCGTGACCGCCTCGACGTCCCAGACCTTGGTGCCGTAGAAGGAGACGGTGATCGAGCCGCTCGTCACCTGCGTCTGGATGTAGATGGCGTGGCCGGTGTCGTTCTGCCACCTGTTGTCCACGCCTGGCCAGGACACTGTCGCCTCGCGCCCCTCGGGGTAGCGGGCGATGTAGAAGGAGTGCGGGGTGTGCTCGAGGATCTTGGCACCGCTGAAGAAGACGGCGTTGAACAGGGTCGTGGACACCTGGCTGACCCCGCCGCCGTAGTCCTTCTCCAGCCGGCCGCCGTTGATGACCGGCGCCTGCTGGTAGCCCTTGGCGGGGGTGCGCTGGCCGAGCAGGCCGTTGAGGCTGAACGTCTCACCGTTGCGCACGATGACGCCGTCGAGGGCGCGGGCCGCCACCGTGATGTTGGTGGTCCGCGGAGGGTTGAACGGGAACTGCGTGGTGAAGGTCGAGATCTGGCTGGTGATGCCCAGGGCGGTGACCGCCTCGGTGCTGACCTTGGGCATCGCCGCGGACGTGGCGACCACGGCGGTACGGGCCGGTGCGGTCAGGGCCTTGAGGAACGCCGCGCCCAGCGCCGAGGGGTCGACGCGCCGGCCGGGCACGGCGGGCACCACGACCGGACGTCCGGCCCGGATGACCACCGAGGCGTCGACCGGAGCCTGCTCGACCTTGGGGTCGACAGCGCGCAGCGTCGCCAGGACCCTGGCGCCGTCGACGACCGGGCTGAGCTGGCCGGAGTCCGCGGCCCGCACCCCCAGCGCGGCCGAGAACTGCGCCGGAGTGAGCGTGACCGTCCGCGCGCCGGCCTTGACCGTCACCGGCGCAGACAGGGCCGGCGTGGCGAAGGTGCGCACCATGTCGGCGAGCTCGGCCGACCCGAGCCTGGGCTGGGCCACGTCGACCACGGCGCGGATGACCGCCTGGCGCGGCCAGGCCTGCTGCACGGCCCGGGCGGTCTCGTCGACGTTGAGGGCGCGGCCCTGCACCGACATCACGGTGCTGACCTTGCCGCCGGCGAAGGAGATCGAGCCCTCCTTGACCGGCTGGTCGACCCCACGCGAGAGGTCGGTCAGCGCGTCCGTGAGCTTGGTCCGGTCGGTCTGGATCCGCAGCGGCTCGGCACTGCTGCCGGTGAGGTGCTGCCAGACGTCTCGGGGGTCGAGGCTGAAGCCAGTGAGGCCGGCCAGGGTGGAGTCGACGTCCAGCGACAGCCCGGCGGCGCTGGGGTCGAGGTCGTGCACCTCGTCGCCGACCTGCAGGTGCACCGGCATCGAGGCCTTGGTGGCCAGGGCGTGCTTGAGGGTGACCGCAGCCTGGGACGGCGTCATCCCGCCCACCGGCACGCCGTCGACGGTCGTCCCGGCCGGGACGTGCCGGCCGAGGAACACCGCCAGCCCCAGGTAGGCGGCGGCGAGGACACCCAGGGCGATCCCCGACCGCAGGACGGCCCGGCCCGCCCCTTCCTGCTCCCTCACCCCTGCCCCCTGTCCTGTCAGGCCAGCGTCTCGTAGCGTCCCCGGTAGTACAGCAGGGCGTCGCCCGCATGGTCGTGCGCCACGACGGAGACGACCTCGCCGACCACGATGCTGTGGTCGCCGCCGGCGTGGACGTCGGTGGTCCGGCACTCGAACGAGGCCAGCGCCCCGTCGAGCAGCGCCACGCCGGTGCGCTCACCCCGGTGGTGGGCGACGCGGTCCAGCTGGCCGTGCAGTGGCCGCCCCCGGGTCGCCAGCCAGTCCGCGGTGGGACGCGCGCCGGCTCCCAGGATGCTGACGCCCCAGACACCGGCCTCGATGACGGCGTCGTGGAACCGGGCGTCGCGCTCGACGCACACCAGCAGCAGCATCGGGTCCAGCGACACGGACGTGACCGCGTTGGCGGTCATGGCGTGGTCGTGCCCGCCGGCAAGGGTGCTCACGACCGTCACCCCGGTGGCGAAACGTCCCATCGCCCGCCGGAACAGGCCCACGTCGGGCAGGGACTCCTGGGCGCTCATCGCTCCCCCTCCTGCGGCAGCAGGCCGGTATGCCGGGCGGCACCGGCCGCGGCCAGCGGCCGCCCGGTGCGCGGGTCGACCCGGACGAACGCCTCACGACCGGACAGTCGCGCGGCGATGTCGTTGGACAGGGCGTAGTAGCCGTCGAACACGCGCACCTGGGTGGCGTGCTCGGCCAGGGCCGCAGCCTGGACCGGCACCAGCTCCGGCGCCTCGACGACGTGGGTCGGCACGTCGTCCGGCACGACCGAGGGCGGGTAGTCCTCCCCCGGGGGCGGCACGTGCAGCGGCGGCTCGGCCGGGCCGACGTGGCCGGCCAGCCAGGCACGGTCCTGCTCCGCCCACGCCTGCGGGGTCACGATGCAGAACGCCTCCGGCGCCTGCTCGCCCAGCCCGGCCAGGGCCGCCAGGGTGACCCGGTGGGCCTGGATGTGGTCCGGGTGGCCGTAGCCCCCGTGCTCGTCGTAGGTGACCACGACGTCCGGGTCTAGCGCGCGCAGGTGCGCGGCCAGCAGCCCCGCCGCGTCCGCGGGGTCAGCCCCCGCGAAGGCGTCGGGGTGCGCGGCACTGGGCGTGCCCGCCATACCGGAGTCGCGGTAGCGGGAGAGGACCCCGGAGTCGGGGTCCTCTCCCAGCACGCTGTGGGTCACGCCGAGCCGGTCCATGGCCCGGCGCAGCTCCTCGCGGCGCCACGGCCCGAGCCGGTCCTCCCGGTCCGCGGCCAGGTGACGCAGGTCGGGTGGGATGACCTCTCCCTCCTCGCCCAGCGTGCACGTGAGCACGTGGACGTCGTGCCCCGCGTCCACGTAGTGCGCCATCGTCAGACCGGTGGTGAGGGTCTCGTCGTCCGGATGGGCGTGGACGAACAGCAGGCGGCGCCGGAGGGAGGACCCGGGCACTAGATGACCGACCGCTCCTCGGGGAAGTGGCAGGCGACCCGGTGGCCGGGCTTGATCTCGACCGGCACCGGCACCTCGACGGCGCACTTCTCCTGCGCCTTGGGGCACCGCGTGCGGAACACGCAGCCCGACGGCGGGTTCTGCGGGCTGGGCAGGTCGCCCTTGAGCAGGATCCGGTCGCGGCCGGCCTCCCGCTCGGGGTCGGGCACCGGCACCGCCGACATCAGGGCGTGCGTGTAGGGGTGCAGCGGGTGCTCGTAGAGCGTGTCGCGGTCGGCCTCCTCCATGATCTTGCCGAGGTACATCACCACGACACGGTCGGAGATGTGCCGGACCACGGACAGGTCGTGGGCGACGAAGACGTAGGCCATGCCCTGGTCGTTCTGGATGTCCTCGAGCAGGTTGATGACCTGCGCCTGGATGGACACGTCCAGCGCGGACACCGGCTCGTCGCAGACCACCAGCTTCGGCTCGAGGGCGATGGCCCGGGCGACGCCGATGCGCTGGCGCTGGCCGCCGGAGAACTCGTGCGGGTAGCGGTTGTAGTGCTCGGGGTTCAGCCCGACGCGCTCCATCAGGCCCTGGACCGCCTTGCGGGTGCCGCCGTCGGGCTTGATGCCCTGGATGTCGAACGGCGCGGCGATGATCGAGCCGATCGTCTGGCGCGGGTTGAGCGAGCCGTAGGGGTCCTGGAAGACCATCTGCATCTCGCGGCGCAGCCGGCGCAGGTGGTCGCCCGTGACCGAGGTGATGTCCTCGCCCTCGAACTCGATCTTGCCGCCGGTGGGGTCGAGCAGGCGCAGCATGGTGCGGCCGGCGGTGGACTTGCCGCAGCCGGACTCGCCGACCAGGCCGACGGTCTCGCCGGCACGCAGCTCCAGGGAGATGCCGTCAACGGCGCGGACCGGGGCGTCCGGGCGACGGATCAGGGCCCGCTTGTACTGCGGGAAGTACTTCTGCATCTCGGTGAGCCGCAGCAGCGGCTCACCCTGGGGAGGTGTCGGCTCGGCGGGTGCCTCGGTGGGCGTGGCCAGGGGCTCGGTGGTCACGTGTATGGCTCCTTACAGCCGCGGCTTGACGTCGTCGGCGAACAGCTCAGCGCGCCTGTCGCTGGGGATCAGGCAGCGGGCGAGATGACCCGGGCGGGCCTCGTCGAGCCCGGGCACGATCGTCCGGCAGCCATCGTCCGGCACCTGGTCACGGAAGGCACAGCGGGGATGGAACGCGCAGCCGCTGGGCACGTTGATCAGCGACGGCGGGTTGCCCGGCACAGGGTCCAGACGGGTCTTGCGCGCACGGTCCAGGCGCGGCATCGAGGTGAGCAGGCCCCAGGTGTAGGGGTGCTCGGGGGCGTAGAAGACGTCCTTGACGTCGCCCTTCTCGACCGCCTTGCCGCCGTACATCACGAGGACGTCGTCGGCGATCTCGGCGACCACGCCGAGGTCGTGGGTGATCATGATGATCGCCGAGCCGAACTCCTTCTGCAGGTCGCGCATGAGGTCCAGGATCTGGGCCTGGACCGTCACGTCGAGCGCCGTGGTGGGCTCGTCGGCGATCAGCAGCTGGGGGTTGTTGACCAGGGCCATCGCGATCATGGCGCGCTGGCGCATGCCGCCGGAGAACTCGTGCGGGTACTGGTCGAAGCGCCGCTGCGGGTTGGGGATGCCGACCCGGTCGAGCATCTCGATGGTGCGGGTGCGGGCCTTGTTCTTGTCCAGGTCGTGGTGCACCTGGATGGCCTCGACGATCTGGGCCCCGATCGTGTAGTACGGGTGCAGGGCCGACAGCGGGTCCTGGAAGATCATCGCCATCTTGCTGCCACGGAGCGTGCGCAGCCTCTCGTTGCCGATCGTCATCAGGTCCTCGCCGTCGAGGATGATCTTCCCCGACGTCTTGGCCTTCCCGCGACGGTGCAGGCCGAGGATGGCCTGGCTGGTGACCGACTTGCCGGAGCCGGACTCGCCGACGATGCCGATGGTCTTGCCGCGCTCGAGGTCGAAGCTCAGCCCGTCGACGGACTTGACCAGGCCGTCGTCGGTCGGGAAGTGGACCTTGAGGTCCTTGACCTCGAGGAAGGGCTTCTGGGGGGTGTCAGACATGCTCAGCAAACCTCAGCTCAGGCGGACGCGCGGGTCGATGACGCCGTAGAGGACGTCCACGACCAGGTTGGCGATGACGACGAACGCGGCGGCGACGAGGACCAGCGCCACGATCATGGGCAGGTCAGTCTGGATGACGGCCTGGACGGCCATGCGGCCGAGCCCGTTGAGCCCGAACACCGACTCGGTGATGACGGCACCACCGAGGAGGCCACCGAGGTCGAGGCCGGCGGCGGTCACGATCGGGGTCAGCGCGGCGCGCAGGCCGTGCCGGCGGATGACCTTGCCCTCCTTCACGCCCTTGGCGCGGGCGGTGCGGATGTAGTCCTCGCTCATGGTCTCGAGCATGTAGGCCCGGGTGAGGCGCACGTAGCTCGCGGCGAAGATCGCCGCCAGGGTGATCCACGGCAGGATGAGGTTCTGGGCCCAGAGGGCGGGGTTCTCCGTGAACGGCACGAACTCCGGGATCGGCACCAGCTGCCAGCGGATGGCCACGAAGGTCAGCAGCAGCAGGCCGATGAAGAAGCTGGGTAGGGAGAACCCGATCAGGGCGGCACCGACGATGGTCCGGTCGATGAACGTACCGCGGTTGAGGGCGGCGATGCAGCCGCTCGTCACGCCGACGACGATCCAGATGACGAACGCGCCCACCGCCAGCGAGACGGTGATCGGGAGTCCCTGTTTGATCACCGCCGTCACCGGTTGCTGCCGGACGAAGGAGTAGCCGAGGCAGGGCGCCGCGCAGTGGGTGATCGTCTGCGGGGCGGCCTTCTCCTGGGCCGGGTCGTCCGGGAACTTGCGCTCGGCGACCAGGCCCTTGACGAAATCGGTGTACTGCGTGCTGATCGGCTTGTCGAAGCCGAACGCGTGCCGGTTCGCCGCGATGACCGCAGGTGTGCAGTTCTTCGCACAGGTCAGTCGCGCCGGGTCGTCAGGCCCGGCATAGAAGACGAGGAACGTCGTCATGCTGATGACGAACAGCATGATGACGACCGCAATCAGTCGTCGGATGATGTAGAAGAACATCGGGTGTCACCGCCCGGAGGGCGCTGACCCTCACCTACCTCTCGTGTGCCTCGCCTGTTGCGCTGCGCTGGCGAGGGCGACTGTGTCGCCCCCGCCAGCCCAGATTGTCCTACGCAGGTGATGGTGGCGGTACCCGGGGCACCGCCACCATCACCGGTTCATCACTTGACAGCGATGTCAGCCAGCTCGACGTAGCCGCCGAACACGCCGTTGTCGTTGTAGTTCTTCACGCCGGAACCGTGGACGAACATGAACTTCTGGTTGTCCAGAGCCACGTGACCGCCCATCTTGGCGATCTCCTCGTCCAGGTCGCCCCAGGCCTTCTCACGGGCGGCGGTGTCGCTGATCAGGAAGGTCTGGTCGATCTTCTTGTTGATGTCAGCGTTCTGGAAGTAGCCGTAGTCCTGGCCCGAGCCACCGGCGCTGATGTTCGGACGCGAGTCGAACAGCGGCGGGATGACGGTGGAGCCGGACGGCCAGTCAGCACCCCAGCCGGCCCAGAAGACGTCCGCCTTGGAGGCGTAGGCCGGGTTCTGGATGGTGGAGTAGTACTTGTCGGAGATGCCGTCGAGGGTCACCTTGAAGCCCGCCTGCTCCCAGCCGGACTGCAGGGCCGCGAGGGCCTTGTCCGAGGTGGGGCGCTTGCGGTAGGTCACCGTGATCGGCACCGGCAGGGTCAGGCCCGAGCTCTGCAGGACCTGCTTGGCCTTGGCCGGGTCACCGGCGGTGGGGACACCGAAGGGGTTGAAGTCCTTGTAGCCCTTCAGAGCCTTGTTGATCATCGCGTAGGTCGGAGTCGCGGCCGTCGAGCCACCGTAGGCGGTGACGTAGGCGTCGCGGTTGGTCGACATCGCGAAGGCCTGGCGGGCCTTGGCGTTCGACATGACCTTGCTCTTGAAGTTCGGGAGCAGGTAGTCGACGTACGGCGCCGGCGGGTTGGTCGAACGGTCCTTGACCTGCGGGTTCGACACGATCTGGGCCTGCAGGGCCGGCGGGGCCGTCGCCTGCGTCACCGCGAACTTGTCGTTGCCGGAGTCGGCCATGATGCGCTGGACGATCGTCTCCGACTCGATGCCCTCCTGGTAGACGATCGAGTCCGGGTACGCCTTGCGGAACGGGTCGGACGAGGCGGACCAGTTCGGGTTGCGCACGAAGGTGCCACCCTTGTTGGTCTCCCAGCTGCCCTGCAGCATGTACGGACCGTCGGAGAAGATCTGGTAGTCAGACTTCGCGCCCTGGTCCTTGTCCTGGCGGAAGGCGCCGAAGGCAGGGAACGTGACGGTCTGGTTGAAGTCGTTGACCGGCTGGCTCAGGTGGAACGTGATCGTCTGACCCGAGCAGGAGACAGCCTTGTCGTAGAGCTCCTGGCCGGTCTTCTTGTAGGGACCGGCGTACTTGCTGGAGCCATCGGCGTTCTTCGGGATGTCGAAGTAGGCGATCGCGTAGTTCGGGCCACCGGTGATCTGGTCGGCGGCGAAGGTGCGGGAGATGCCGTACTTGAGGTCCTCGCAGGTCACGGGCTTGCCGTCCTGCCACTTGGCGTCGCCCTTGAGGGTGAACTTCCAGGTCTTGCCGCCGTCGGACACGTCACCGGTGTTGGTGGCCAGGTCCGGGATCAGCTTCGACTGGTCCTCAATGGTCTTGCCCGGAGGGAAGGTCGTGAGCGTCCGCGAGAACACGCGGCTGGCGAACTGGATGTCCGCACCCACGTAGATTCGCTGCGGGTCCCAGTGGTCGACCGGTCCAAGGTTGAGCATGTAGAGGGTGCCGCCCTTGGTGGCAGACGTGCTGCCGGAACTGCCGGTGCTGCCGCTTCCGCCCCCACAAGCTGAGGCGGCGAGGGCAACAGCCACGCCGAGGGCCACGCCCAGCGCGCCCTTCTTTGTGCGCATCATGCGCTCTCCTTGAGTGCTATCCCCACCGCCGCGTCAGCGGTGGCCTGCCCTGCAGCGGGTGCTGCAGGAGCTCCTGCATCTCCGGCCCAACGGGCAGCCGGGGACAAGCTCATCTGGTCAGTCGGTCAGGACCGGCCGGTCTTCGGGTCCAGGGCGTCGCGCAAACCGTCACCGAGGAGGTTGAACGAGAGCACGAGGATGCTCAGCATCAGGCCCGGGAAGATGAAGTACGCCGGGTCCGGGTTGGCGTAGGTCACGGAGTCGTTGAGGATCGAGCCCAGCGACGGCGTCGGAGCCTGGATGCCGACACCCAGGAAGCCCAGCGACGCCTCGGCGGCGATGTTCTGCGGCAGGATCAGGGTCGCGTAGACCAGGATCGGGGCCCACAGGTGCGGCAGCAGCTCCTTGAAGTAGAGGCGGCCGCGCTTGGCGCCCAGGGAACGGGCCGCCTCGACGAACTCACGCTCGCGCAGGGACAGCACCTGGCCGCGGATGATGCGGGCGAAGAACGGCCAGCCGAAGAAGCCCAGGACGAGGACCAGGTAGGCGATGGTCGCCGGTGCACCACGGGGGAATCCGAGCACGTCGGTCATCGCGCCGAGCATGACCGTCGAGAGCGACAGCAGCATCAGCGTCTGCGGGAAGCTGAGGACCAGGTCCATCGTGCGGCTGATCAGCCAGTCGAGCCAGCCACCGGCGAAGCCGGAGACGAGGCCGAGGACCGTGCCCACGAGGATGCTGAAGACCGTGGCGAGCACCGCGACGATCAGCGACGTGGTGATACCGGCCATGATCCGCGAGAAGAGGTCACGACCGGTGCCCGGCTCGACGCCGAACCAGTGCGAGCCACTGATGCCGCCCATGGCCCCGGTCGGGAGGGAGCCGACGCCCTGGACCAGCTTGATGTCGCCCTTGTAGGGGTCGATCACGCCGAGGCTGTCGAGCACCGGCGACAGGATGCCGATGAGGGCGAACACGATGCAGATGCCGAGCGCGACCATCGTCACCTTGTCGCGACGTATGCGGCTGCGCACGATCTGCCAAGGAGTGCGCCCCTTGATCGCGACCGCGCCGTCAGTCGCCGACGTGTCGACGTCGACCTGCGCG
Organism: Oryzihumus sp.; assembly: GCF_036391795.1. GTDB lineage: Bacteria > Actinomycetota > Actinomycetes > Actinomycetales > Dermatophilaceae > Oryzihumus. The sequence goes on along the minus strand of NZ_DASVZH010000137.1, from coordinate 12,268 downwards.
TGTGCTTCGTCGGGCTGGCCCGGAGCCATCGTCATGCGGGCAGTTCCTCTTTCCGGCCTTGCTGATGTTGCGTCCATGGTCCGGGACGAAAGGCAGCTCTTTGCCTGTCCTTGACCTTGCGAAACCTTAGACCAGCATGTCGGCGATGTAACCAGTGGAGAGAGGTTGTCTCCGGATCGTGACCGAACGTGGACACATGCTTGACGCCCCGGAGCACATGTGCTCCGGGGCGTCGTCGCGCCGTCTGACCTGCGGGTATGCCGCGTGCTGCTCCGCTGCTACTTGCGGGCCCGCGCGGCCGCGCGGGCGCGCTCGGTCGCGTCGAGGTTGACCTTGCGGATGCGCACGGCCTCCGGGGTGACCTCGACGCACTCGTCCTCGCGGCAGAACTCCAGGGACTGCTCGAGGGAGAGCTTGCGCGCCGGCACGATCTTCTCGAAGTTGTCCGCGCTGGAGGCGCGCACGTTGGTGAGCTTCTTCTCCTTGGTGATGTTGACGTCCATGTCGTCGGCGCGGGAGTTCTCGCCGACGATCATGCCCTCGTAGACCTCGGTGCCCGGCTCGGTGAACAGCGTGCCGCGCTCCTGGAGGTTGACCATGGCGTAGGCCGTGACGGCGCCGGTGCGGTCGGCCACGAGGGAGCCGCTGGTGCGGGTCGTGATGGTTCCGAACCACGGCTCGTAGTCCTCGAACACGTGGTGGGCGATGCCGGTGCCCCGGGTCTCGGTGAGGAACTCGGTGCGGAAGCCGATGAGGCCACGGGAGGGCACCAGGAACTCCATCCGGATCCAGCCGGTGCCGTGGTTGGTCATCTGCTCCATGCGGCCCTTGCGGGCAGCCATGATCTGCGTGATCGCGCCGAGGTGCTCCTCGGGGGTGTCGATGGTCAGGCGCTCGACCGGCTCGTGCAGCTTGCCGTCGACCTGCTTGGTGACCACCTGCGGCTTGCCGACGGTCAGCTCGTAGCCCTCGCGGCGCATCTGCTCCACGAGGATGGCCAGGGCCAGCTCACCGCGGCCCTGGACCTCCCAGGCGTCGGGGCGCTCGGTCGGCAGGACCCGCAGGGAGACGTTGCCGATGAGCTCGCGGTCGAGGCGGTCCTTGACCATGCGGGCGGTGACCTTGCTGCCACGCACACGGCCGACCATCGGGCTGGTGTTGGTGCCGATGGTCATGGAGATGGCCGGCTCGTCCACGGTGATGACCGGCAGCGGCACGGGGTTCTCGGCGTCGGCCAGGGTCTCCCCGATCATGATGTCGGCGATGCCCGCGATGGCGATGATGTCGCCGGGGCCGGCCTCCTCGGCGGGCTTGCGCTCCAGCGCCTCGGTCATCAGCAGCTCGGTGATCTTGACCCGCTCGACGCTGCCGTCGGTCTTGCACCAGGCGACCTGCTGGCCCTTCTTGATGGTGCCGTTGTGGACGCGCAGCAGCGCGAGGCGGCCCAGGAAGTTGGAGGAGTCCAGGTTGGTGACGTGGGCCTGCAGCGGCGCCTCGGGGTCGTAGGACGGGGCCGGGATGGTCTCCAGGATGGTGGAGAACAGCGCCTCGAGGTTCTCGCCGTCGGGCAGGCCGCCGTCAGCCGGGCGGGTCAGGGAGGCGCGGCCGGCCTTGGCCGAGGCGTAGACGATCGGGAAGTCGATCTGCTCCTCGGTGGCGTCGAGGTCCATGAACAGCTCGTAGGTCTCGTCCACGACCTCGGCGATGCGCGAGTCGGGGCGGTCCACCTTGTTGATGCACAGGATGACCGGCATCTTCGCGGCGAGCGCCTTGCGCAGCACGAAGCGGGTCTGCGGCAGCGGGCCCTCGGAGGCGTCGACGAGGAGCACGACACCGTCGACCATGGACAGGCCGCGCTCGACCTCCCCACCGAAGTCGGCGTGGCCGGGGGTGTCGATGATGTTGATGGTCACCCCGCCGGACTCCCCCGCCGCGACGGCCGCAGGTCCGGCATACCGGATCGCGGTGTTCTTGGCGAGGATGGTGATGCCCTTCTCCCGCTCGAGGTCACCGGAGTCCATGGCGCGTTCGTCGACGTGCTGGTGCTCGCCGAAGGCGCCGGCCTCCCAGAGCATCTTGTCGACAAGAGTGGTCTTGCCGTGGTCGACGTGGGCAACGATGGCGACATTGCGGATGTCGCCGCGGGTGTGCATGGGCATGTGCTCCAGTGTCTCAGGCTTTCCGGTCGGCCTTGACCAGCGAGCCCGGGGCCACCGTGCTCAGCGCATCAGCGCGGCCAGGGCGTCCACGACCGGCAGGTCCGCGGGCAGCCAGGGCACGGCATACAGCTCGTCGGCGGCGAGCACCCGCAGCGCGTCGTGGTCCTCCAGGGGCTCGGGCTCCCCGGAGGTGACGACGGCCAGCCAGACCGTCATGGCGTAGCGATCGCCCAGCGGCCACGAGCCCTCCAGGGGACCCTCGACGACGCGGCCGAGGCGGACCTCGACCCCCAGCTCCTCGGCGATCTCGCGGTGCAGCGCCTCGACGGGGTCCTCCCCCGGCTCGACCTTGCCGCCGGGGAACTCCCATCCGCCGGCGAGCTCGGCGGGCTCGGTGCGCCGGGCGGCGAGCAGGGTGGAGGGCCGGTGCAGGTCGTCGACGATGGCGGCTCCGACGACGAGGGCGCGCTGGGTGTGGCTAGTCATGACGGCCACACAGTGTGCCCGCCCCGCCCGCCCGGCATGTGGACGACGACAGGATCGTGACCAGAAACCCCTAGTTTGGACCCGTTGGCTTGCGTTCACATGAACTTGGGGGAGTCTCATGTATGGCGATCCGCAGCGCCTCCGCGCCCTGGCCGGCCTCCTGACGCAGGAGGCCGAGCGCATCCGGGCCGGCGCGTCACGGCTGGAGCGGTCCGCGCGGTCGGTGACGTGGACGTCAACGGCGGCCGGGCGCATGCAGCGGCAGGCCGCGGACCAGGTCCGGGCGATGCGCCAGGTGGCGGACCGGTACGCCGAGGCGGCGCGGGCGGTGCAGCACCACGCCACCGCCACGGCCCACCAGCTGGAGCGGATCCACCGGGCGCAAGCCCGGGCGCGCGACCTGCTGGCCGGCCTGGGGGTGGCTCGGTGAGGGACAACGGCAGCGACGCCACCGCCCTGCGGGCACGGGGTGGCCCCGGCGGCCTGACCGTCCGCGCGGCCGACCTGCACCGCCTCGCGAGGGTGATCGGCCAGGAGGCGGAGGACCTGGCCCGGGAGGCCTGGCGGTGCCGGGGCTGGTGCGCGGACCCGGGCCTGGTCCTCAGCGCCCCACTCTCCCCGGCGACCGCGGCGGAGGCCGAGGCCGCGATCCTGCATGCCGTCGGCGGGGCAGTCGGTCTCGCAGCGGACGCCACGCGGCTCGGCACCTCGGTGGCGGTGGCAGCCGGGGTCTACGAGCACGCCGAGCAGGCCGCCGAAGCTCTGTGGCTCGGGATCGACGACGCGCTGGCCCTTCGGGTCGGGCTCCTGGCGCCGGCGCTGGTGGCGTGGGGCGCGACCGGGGCGGCGACCTGCCACTACGGTCGGGCCGTGCCCGGCCTGTCAGAGGGCTGCACCGTCGCCGCCCACACGCTGGAGTCCGCCCTCACCGCCCACCCCTGGCTGGTGGAGCAGCTCGTCCATGGCGGGAGCGGCCTGGTGGCGGGACTGTCCCTGTGGGCCGGCCCGGCCGCTCCGCTCGCGTGGCCGGGGGGCAGGCCGCCGCTGTCGACCCGGGAGGCCTCCCGCGGCCTGCAGCAGCTGTTCGTCGACGGCACTCCCCTGGTCCGCGCCACCGGCCCCCGAGGCGGCCTCGGACAGCCGGTCTGGCAGGCCGACACCGGCGGCGTCACCGGGGTCGGCGCGCTGATGCGAAGCCTGGACGCCACGGCCGGGAAGCCCGGTGGCGCCATCGACATCCGCCGGGTGACGACCCGGGGGCCGGGCGGGGCCGCGCGCACGGCATACATCGTCAACATCCCCGGCACCGACTCCTGGCTGCCGCCGCCGACGCAGTGGCGCAGCCGCTCGGCGCCCGACCTCGGAGGCAACCTGCGGCTGGTCGGCGACCAGTCGACCGTCTACTCGCGCGGGGTGCTCGAGGCGATGGAACGCGCCGGCGTGCCCCGGAGCGCCCCCGTGATGCTCGTCGGCCACAGCGAGGGCGGCATGACGGCCTACCAGATCGCGGCGGACCAGGGCCGGCTGCGGGCCGCCGGCCTGCGCCACGGCCAGCCGTTCAACATCACCCACGTCGTCACCGCCGGGTCGCCGCTGGCCACCATGACCGTCCCGGTCGGGGTCCGGGTGCTCTCCCTGGAGGCGTCGGGGGACATCGTCCCCTCGCTCGACGGCGCACCGAACCCCGACCGGGCGGAGCACCTCACCTACTGCTTCGACCGCGACCGGGGTGGCATCGGCATCAACCACGCCCTCGACGGCTACGCGGGGGCCGCGGACGGGGTGGACCGGCTCGCCGCCCGCGGGGCGCCGGGGGCGGCCGGGTTCGTCGACTCCCTGCGCCTGGACGGCTTCCTGGAGGCCGATGGCGAGGCCACCGTGACCACGACCGGGTGGGAGGTCAGCCGCACGGTGCGGTGAGCGCGCCGACCTGCCGGTTGGTGAGGCAACCCTGCGTCGACAGCGGCGCGGAACTTTGAAACGCTCCTGCCGTGAGCCGACTGTTGACGTCCGAGGAGATCACCCGGCAGCTCGCCGACCTCCCCGGCTGGGCCGGCGACGGGCAGGCGCTGACCGCCTCCTACGACGCCCCCGACTTCCCCGCGGCGATCCGGCTCGTCGAGGAGGCGGCCGACGCCGCCGAGCAGATGAACCACCACCCTGACATCGACATCCGGTGGAAGGTCACCCACTGGCGCCTGTCGACCCACTCGGCCGGCGGGGTGACCCAGCTCGACATCGAGCTGGCCCACCGGATTGCCCAGGCTGCAGCGCTCGTCGGCGCCGGCGCCCGCTGACCGCCGACCACCAGTTCGTCTGTCCCGGAACGGAGTCCACCCACCATGACCCTCGAGCACGTCGACGCCTCCGACAACGGCCACGAGGAGCCGCACGGCAAGGACGTCGCCAGCCGGCTCAACTGGCTGCGCGCGGGCGTGCTCGGCGCCAACGACGGCATCGTGTCCACCGCCGGCATCGTGGTCGGTGTGGCCGGGGCGACGGCCCAGCTGACGGCGATCATGACCGCAGGTATCGCCGGTCTGGCGGCGGGCGCGATGAGCATGGCGGTCGGCGAGTACGTCTCCGTGAGCACCCAGCGGGACACCGAGCACGCCCTCCTCGAGAAGGAGCGCCGCGAGCTGCACGAGACGCCCGAGGAGGAGCTGGCCGAGCTCACCCAGCTCTACGCGGACAAGGGCCTGTCCCAGGAGCTGGCCCACCAGGTGGCGGTCCAGCTGACCGAGCACGACGCCCTCGCTGCCCACGCGGAGGTCGAGCTGAAGATCGACCCGGAGAACCTGACCAGCCCGACCCACGCGGCTGTTGCGTCCTTCGTCGCCTTCACCGTCGGGGCGCTGCTGCCCCTCCTCGCGATCGCGCTCCCCCCGGCCGGTGGCCGCGTCGCCGTGACCGTCGTCGCGGTCGTCCTGGCACTCGCCATCACCGGCCTCCTCAGCGCCCGGCTCGGCGGCGCGAATCGCCGCAAGGCGGTGTGGCGCAACGTGATCGGCGGACTGGTGGCGATGGCCGTGACCTACGGCATCGGCGCGCTCGTGGGCGTGGCGGTCTAGCCCGCCTCACCAGAACCGGGTGCCCGGCTCGCCCTTGAACGGGCCGACCACCCGCGAGGTGATCCAGCCGCCGTAGAAGCCACCGGGCTGCGGGCGGACCAGCTCGCCGTCCACGGTGCACCGGTCCACCGCCGCCGGGTACAGCGCCACGTGGTCGGCCACCGCCGCGAACGGTGCCCGGGGCCGGGGATAGAACCAGGCCGCGGCGGGAGCGACGACGTCGCCACCGAGCACGTCGAGGTAGGACGCGGTGCCTTTCCACTCGCAGAAGCTGCTGCCGGGGGCGGGCCGCAGCGCCCCGTCGACGAAGGCCGCGCGGGGCAGGTAGTACGTCGGCGGGTGACTGGTCTCCAGGACCCGCAGCGCGCTCGTGGTGTCCGCGACGAGCTGTCCCCCGAGCCAGACCTGCACCTGCTCGTCGGTCGGCACGATGGCCGGCGGGCGCGGGTAGTCCCACACCGACTCCTGGCCCGGCCCGGGCCGCTCGCGTCGAGGCCTCACCGCCACAGCGTAGGCACACCCGCCCGCCGCGCTCCTCGTTGCCCGGGCAGCCGGACAACACAACCCGGTATGGCGCAAGACGCCATGGGGTGCCGCCGCGGTCGGGGGGGTGAGGCGCTCAGCTCCAGGAGCGCACCACCACGGCGAGGCCGACAGCAAAGCCCGCCACGAGCGCCGCCAGGTAGACCCCGTAGCCGCTGCGGAGCTGCCGGCGCAGCAGGTGGGCCAGTGGGGCGGTGCCGGCTCCGATCAGGAGCATCCGCCCGACCCGGGCGGCGGCCGTCGTGGCCGCGAGCACGGGAAGCGGCACGCCCTGGCGGCCGGCCTCGGCGGCGTAGACCTTCACCGGGATCCCGCTGAACGGCTGCTCGAACATGGCCGCCGCGCCGTGGCCGGCCACCTGGACGCTGGCGGCAGCCTGCATCCGGGCAGTGGTCAGCGGGGCGGGCAGGGCCACGCCGTGCCGGGCGGCGACGGCATGGCTGACGACGCCCACGACCGTGCCGGCGGTGAGCGCGGGCACCAGACGCCATGCCCTGAGCCCCACGGCCGGCACGAGCAGCGCCAGGAACAGCTCGGCCATGAGCGGCCAGGACAGCGCCTCGGCGACACCCCAGACGAAGGCCACGACGGCGCCGGACCGGCTCGTGGCCAACGCCGCGGCGACCGCATGGGACCGTGCCCGGGCAGCTTCCGCAGGCCCGCGGGCCAGAAGCGCCTCGACGGCGCTGCGCGCGGCCACCTCGACGTCGGGGCGCCCCGGGTCCAGCGGCGACCCGAACCTCACCTCGACCGGCACCGCCCGGGTGCGTTTCGCGTCCGGAGGCAGCAGGTCCCGCGTACCGACGATGGCCACCGGGACGACGGGCACGTCCGCGCGCGCCGCCAACCGGAACGCCCCCGTGTGGAAGCGGGCGAGGTGACCGGTGCGGGAACGGGTCCCCTCGGGGAAGACCACCACGACCCTCCCGGCACCGGCCTGGGCACCGAGCGCACACAGGTCCGCCCACCCTCCCCCGCCCCGACGCACGGGTCGCCCGGCTGTCAGCGCGCGGCACACGCCTGCCCGCCAGGGGACGGAGAACCAGTGGTCCGCCGCCGCCGCGACCACCGGCGCGGTCCGCGCACGGAGGGCCGCGAGCAGCGCCGCCGTGTCGGCGTGCGAGCTGTGGTTGGCCACGACGACGCAGCCACCACGCGGCGGCGTCCCGGTGACCCTGACCCCGTGTCCCCCCAGGGTGAAGGCGGAGCGCCAGAGGGCCCGGCGCAACAGAGCGGCCACCCGGTGCCCGGCGCGGACCCGCGGCAGCACCGGACGGGCGAGCAGACCCACCGGCTGGCTCACCATGTGAGCACCGCCGCCAGGGGCAGGGCGATCAGCAGGGAGTCGACCCGGTCCAGCAGGCCACCGAACCCCGGGAGCCAGGCGCCGGCGTCCTTGACGCCCGCCTGCCGCTTGACCATCGACTCGAGGAGGTCGCCGGCCACCCCTCCGGCTCCGATGGCCAGCACCCACCCGACGTTGAGGTGGCCGGCGGCGGCCAGGATCAGCGCGGCCCCTGCGAGCGCCCCGACGACCCCACCCACGGTCTTGTTCGGCGACAGTGGGGAGAGGGGGCGCCGGGCCCACCGCATGCCGCGCAGACCTTGGCCCCCGCACCACGCCGCCACATCGGCCGCAGCGGCGGCGAAGCAGACGAGGTAGGCGTCGTGCCACAGCACCACGAGGTGGGCCAGGGACCAGCAGAGCCAGATCACCCCGAAGGCGCCCAGGCTGGCGCGTCGGAAACCACCGCTGGTGTCCCCGTCCAGCAACGGCACCAGCGCGCAGGCCAGGGCGACCAACGGGGTGAGCGAGAGGTATCCCGGCGCCAGGAGCGCCACCAGCGGGAAGGCCACGCCGAGCACGGCCAGCACCCGCCGGTCCCGGCGGGGCAACGCCGCGAGCGCGGCATACTCACGGACCGCCTGCACGGCCAGGAGCGCGGCGAGGGCTGCGGTCGGCAGCGGCCCCAGCCAGATCGGCAGGCCCACGACGGGGGCGATCAAGGCCCAGGTCACCCACCGGCGGCGCAGCTCGGCCCGCCTCGCGATGGTCACCCCCACCCCGGCGAGCACCAGGGCAGACACGGTCAGCCAGAACAGGAACACGCCCCTGCCGGTCGTGGCGACATGGACCGGTCCGAGGTCGAGGGAGAGGTGCCATGCGGACCAGTCGGCCCAGGGCACGGTCATCGCGCCGTCTCCACGCAGAGGACAGGCGTCGTCAGCTCGCTCCGCGCCACCCGGAGCCGGTGCACCGATGTGACGAGCGAGGCCAGGGCTACCAGCACGGCGACCACGCCGAGCCAGCCCGGCAGCGCGGTGGCCAGGACTGCCAGGGCACAGCGCTCGGTCTTGCCGCACGGCCCTCCGTTGAGACGGGGCCCGCCGGCTGCCGCGGCGGCCAGTGAGACGAAGGTGGGCAGGCTCGCCGCAGCCGCGGCGGCCAGGACCAGGACCAGCGGGGCGACCCGCCAGGGGCCGACGGGCAGGGCGGGCGGGGTGTGCCCGATGGCCAGCCCCGCGAGCCCGGCGAACATGAGCAGGTCGCTGGTCCGGTCCCCGAGCTCGTTGAGGACGAACCCCCATGGGCGGGAGACTCCGCGGGCCCGGGCAACGGCGCCGTCGAGGTTCGCCCCCGCCAGACGCCCGGCGAGGAGCAGCCCCGCGGCCAGCCACCAGCCGGCCGCGATCGCTCCGGCCGCCGCAGCCGCACAGGCCACGCCCAGAGCCGTGAACACGTCCGGGCCGACCCGTCGACGGGCTGCTGCGGCGACCACGGACGACAGCCGGGCCGTGTACCACGGCTTCAGCGCATAGAGACCGGTCATCGATGCCTCCAGAGATCAGCGGCGGGCACGCCGCCGCGTCATCACTCTGACGGCCGACAGGGCCGAACGGATGAGTACGCGCCCCCATTCGGCATCACCCCTGCGCAGGAGACGCACCGTCGCTGCCAGGCTCGGAGGAGCCCGCGACGGCACGGCGCGACGGATGATGAGCGGGTGAGCAGTCCGCTCGCCTACTGGGTCGGCGTGGCCCTCGGGGCCGTCGGGTGCACCGCGCTGTGCGTCGCGTGCCGCCGGTGGCCCGGACCCTGGACCCGCTGGGCCGGGCGCGGCATCGCAGCGCTGCTGGCCGTCGACGCGGTGACGTTCGTGGTCTCGCCGGTCGTCACCGGACGGTGGTCCGTGCAGACGTCACTCCCGCTGGCCCTGTGCGACGTGGCCCTCATCGTCGCCGCGGTCGCCTGCTGGTTCCCGCAGTGGGCGCTGGCGGTCGAGCTGACCTGGTTCTGGGGGCTGACCGGCACGCTGCAGGCGGTGCTGACCCCGGACCTGACGGCCACGTTCCCCCAGCTGGAGTTCTTCGAGTTCGTCGTCGGACACGTCGGGATCGTCGTCGCGGCGCTCTACCTCGTCGTCGGGCTGCGACACACCCCCCGTCGGGGCGCGGTGGGCCGCGTCTTCGCGATCACGGTGGCGTGGACCGCCGTCGTCGGGATCTTCGACTGGGTCACCGGCTCCAACTACATGTTCCTCGCGGCGGTGCCCGAGCACACCTCGCTGCTCTCGCTCCTGGGCCCCTGGCCGTGGTACATCCTCAGCGCCGCGGTGGTCGCCCTGGTGATGCTGCTGCTCCTCGACGCCCCGTTCCGCCTGCACGGCTCGCGGTCGCGGCGCTGACGCGATCCGGTGGCGTCGTGCCCGGGTGGCGTTGACACTGGGAGTGATGACGCCGACCGAGGAGGTCCTGCATGTCCCGTGTGGTGCACTTCGAGATCCAGGCCGACGACGTGGAGCGGGCCAAGGCCTTCTACGCCGCGGCGTTCGACTGGGAGTTCCAGGACTGGAGCGGGACCACCGGCTCGGCGTACTGGGGCATCATCTCCGGACCGGAGGACGAGCCGGGCATCAACGGCGGGCTGCTGCAACGCCCGGCCGCGGCGCCCGCTCCTGAGCAGGGCACCAACGCCTTCGTGTGCACCATCGGCGTCGAGGACTACGACGCGACCGAGCGCCGGATCCTCGACGCCGGCGGCCGGGTCGCCCTGCCGAAGATGGCGCTGACGGGCATGGCCTGGCAGGGCTACTACCTCGACCCCGAGGGCAACACCTTCGGGATCCACCAGCCAGACCCGAACGCGGCCTAGGAGTCCCGCCAGGTCAGCGGGCGACGAACACGGCAGTCGAGCCGGCGTCCTCCAGCACGCCGTCGAACGGCGGGAGTCGGTTCGCGAGCGCCTCGTCGAACGACGCCAGGTAGGCGACCGCTTGGGCGTGGTCGTCGAACTGGGCCCGCGTGGTGATGTGCTCCTGGGTGACCTCGCCGAAGTGGCGGCGCAGGACCGCCGCGCCGTTCTCGGCGCTGAACTGCGTGACCAGCGGCTCCCCTCCGGCCGCCCGCAGGAGGCCGGCCAGGTGGGCATCGCCGTTGGTCACCGCGACGAACGTGCCGCCGGGGCGGAGCACCCGCCGGATCTCGCGGAGGCCCTGGTCGAGGTCGGGCACGTGGTAGAGCATCCACATCGCCACCACCACGTCGGCGTAGCCGTCGGGGAACGGCAGCTCTTGGACGTCGGCCCGCTGGGCGCCCACGCCGCGCTCGGCCGTCAACGCGACGAACCGTTCCGACAGGTCGGTGGCGGTGACGGTGGCGTGCGGGTTCTCTGCGGCCAGACGGGCCGCGAAGACGCCGGTGCCGCAACCCACCTCGAGGATGCGGGCGGGTGACGCCGCCCGGACGGCCGCCGCGGCGCTGTCCTGGGGGTTGCGCCCGTCAGCCGAGTTGCGCCATACCGACCGACGCGTCTGCAGCCGCGACTCGTCCCGGTACTGCTCCGCCACCCGCCCCGGCTGCGTCATGTGCTCCATGGCGGGAACCCTAGAGGCCCCGGCGCGCCAGCGCCCCGCGGACGATCCGGGTCAGGCCGTCGCCCAACGCCCGTCTGCCCGCGCGGCCGCCACCTGCGCCAGCCCGGTCGGGCGCATCCGCCCGTCGGCGATGAGCCGTTCGGCGAGCTCCCTGTTGCCCGGTGACCACGACGAGTGGGGCCGCCGTGGCTGGACCCGCAGGACGTACCACGTCTCGTCCACCCCGTGCGTCTTCGAGTCGACCCAGCCGAAGCACAGGGCCACCTCGATCGCCTCCGGCAGCGTCACCGACGGTATGCCGGTCCGCTTCTTCGCGAGCTTCACCCAGAGGCCGGGCTCGGTGGCGTGGTGGTGGTCGAGCCACGCCTCGAGATCCCCGGGGGTGGGGAACGGCACCACGAGCCACCCGTCGGAGGGGTCGCGCTCCAGCCCGGTGGCCGCCATGCGGCTGAGTGTGCCAGCCCGCGCTGCGGTGCGATCCTGCCTGCATGCCCTCGACAGCCGACCCCTCGCCACCGCTGCCGAGCACCATGCGCGCCGCCGTCATCACGCATCACGGGGGGCTCGACGCGATCGAGCTGCGCGAGGTGCCCGTGCCCCGCCCGGGACCGGGCGAGGTGCTCGTCCGCGTCGGCGCGGCCGGGTGCAACAACACCGACCTGTGGACCCGAGAAGGCTCCTACGGCACGGCCGACGACCCGGACGCCAGGGCAGGGTGGCTCGGCCCGCTCGACTTCCCGCGCATCCAGGGTGCGGACGTGGCCGGCACCGTCGTGGCCACCGGCGACTCCGCGTCGGCCGGGCTGGTCGGGTCCCGGGTGCTGGTGGACCCGGCCGACTACGGCGATCCGGGTCCGGACGCCCCGGTGGTCGACGTGCTGGGCAGCGAGCGGGACGGCGGCTTCGCCGAGTACGTCGTGGTGCCGGCGGCCCGGGCCCATCCCGTCGACGGGACGCCTCTCAGCGACGTCGAGCTGGCCGCGTTGCCGATCGCCTACGGGACCGCGCTGGGGATGCTCGACCGGGGCTCGGTCCGGCAGGGCCACACGGTGCTCGTCACGGGCGCCTCGGGCGGCGTCGGGCTGGCAGCGGTCCAGCTGGCGCACGCCCGTGGGGCCAGGGTCGTGGCCGTCTG
>NZ_DASVZH010000136.1:0-2892 GCF_036391795.1 Oryzihumus sp. | reverse complement strand
CCTCCGTGATCAGATCCTCGCCTGGTGACAACGGGCGTCGATCCGGCTGGCAGCGACGAGGTGTCGCGCGGGCTGCACGTGCGGCCCCACGCTCCGGAGAACGGGCGCGCCGGCCCGAACCGACGCGACGGGGCGACCGGCATCGTACCGAGCATCACGCGATGCCGCTAGACATCAGCGGCACGAGACACTTAGGGCGTGAAGTAGCCGGTCACATCGAAGATGACCTGGGCGGTGGCGGTCGGGTTGTTCGCGGCATAGGTCGCCGACAGAGTCCCGCCGGCGCCGAGGGCGACCGTCACCCCGTTGGCCCGGTTGTCACCGACGGGGAAGTTGAGGGTCGAGCTCGTCGGGTTGTTCGTCGCGTTCGGGCCCAGGTAGAGGTAGCCGAGGGCCGTCTGCTCGGTGACGGTCAGGTTGCCGGTCACCGCGATCGCGCCCCCTGGCACCCCGCCCATCCCGGTCACCTGGAAGGTCCGCGCGACATGGGAGCTGAAGGGCCCGTTGAGGCCGATACCGTAGCGGGGATCGAGGATCCGGGTCGGGGTCAGGGCGTGGTACGTGGCGGCGGCATATGGCGTGACGGCGACTGACGGGCTCGAGGGTGGGCCGGCTCCGACTGCGTTCGTCGCCGTGACTGTGAATGTGTACGGGGTGCCGTTCGCTAGGGCGCCGACGGTGCAGAGAAGAGCGCCTGACGTGGTGCAGGTCAGGCCGCCCGGCGATGAGGTGGCGGTGTACCCGGTGATCGCGGAGCCGCCATCGGAGGCCGGGGGCGTCCAGAAGACGGTCGCCTGCCCGGTGCCCGCGGACGCGCTGACAGCCGTCGGGGCACCCGGCGCGGTCGGTGCGACCAGTTGCGAGATCCAGGTTGACCACCGGCCGGCGCCGTTCGGGTACTCGTCGCCCTGCCAGACCGCGAGCGGGTTCGCGGGATCTTGGGCGACGCCGACATAGTCGCCCCAGCGCGACCCGCTGTAGGTGGCCTGGCCGGCCTTGAGGAGCGTGAGCGGTCCGTACGTGTCGGCCGGGTCGGTCGAGAGCTGCGCCGTGGCGTAGGTCGAGATGGCGGTCGTGGCCGAGGAGACGGAGAACACCTCGTAAAGCGTCCCATTCGAGCCGAGGCCGATTCCGCCCGCGAAGAAGTAATAGCCCTGGTATCCCGCGAGGAAGTCCTGACTCAGGGTCGGTGTCGCGGTCGAGGTGTCGAGGGCCGTGGCGCGGACACAGTCCCGCTGGACCGAATCGCCGGCCGGAATGCACGGATAGGTCGACACGAACCAGAGCCGACCGTTCTGCCAGAGCGCGTCGGTGGGGCGCTCATCGATCGTGCCCGCGTTGAACGCGGTAGCCCCGACCGGTGTTGGCGGAGGGAGGAAGCTCGAGACGACGCCGGCCGTCGTGAGGTCGACGACGCCGCTCACCGAGACGGTCCCTGCGGTGTTCGTGCCGCTGATCGTCGCGTATCCGACGTCCAGGCTGCCGCCGTTCAGGTCCTCAACGATGGCCGGCAGCGTACTCGTGGAGGAGAGCTCGGTTGCCGGCCGCCAGGTGAAGAGCGCCGGATCGGGGCCGGTCTCCGTGTAGGAGATTGTCCCGCCTGCGAGGAGTTGCGACCAGTCGATGATGTCGAGGGTCGCACCGCTCGACGATGGCCCGCCATCGCAAGAGCTCCCGCGCGGGATAAGTGGGTACTGGTTCGCCGAGATAACCACCTTGTCCGACGACATGCCGAGGCCGTCGTAGTCGGGGAGGGACCCAACAAATGGCAGCCGGTAGACATTCCATGCGCCTGTCGGGTCGCTTCCGGTCGACACGGCAAGGTACAGATAGCCGGACGAGCAATCGTAACTCAGCTCACTCGCGATCCACCGTCCCTGGGCCGTGCTCCAGAGCACCCGAGGGTCGGTCTCCACCACCTGACCAGCGGGTTCGACGAAGAAGGTCGCGAACGGGATACTCGCGAGCGTTGCGCCGGCGCGCGAGCTGATTCGGATCGTCCCGTTGACGGCCTGCACGATGTGGTTCGGGCCGACGGCGACCCAAGGATCAGGCGGTTCCGTACATAGGTAGTCGCACTGCGAGATGCCGGAGAAGGCGCCTGTCGACATGACCGACGAGGTCTGTGGAGCGAGGGACGCACGCGCACCGGAAGTCAAGCCGCGAGCCACGACCAACCGCGGTGACGGAGCAGTCATCCCGGGCACCCCTTGGCCTACGCTGGCCGCGGGGGGACGCCGGAGGGGGACTTCCTGCCTCTGCTGCCTCGAGGGCACCAAGGATCCTGGCCGGATTGAGAGCGCCGCCGCCGACGGGATGACCTGGGGTGTCGCAATGCGGTGGGAGAGCGCGAGTGGCATCGGACCCGCCGCTCGCGTGGGCATTGGGGTCGCCGACACACTCACCAGCGGCGCCAGCAAGAGCGCCAGCCTGATCAGCGAGGTGGGAAGGGGCATTCGGGACAACCCCCGCGAGGTGGCTCCCGGAAGACTACTCCTGCTCGATCGACCCTGGAGGGTCAGGACCGCGTGCCGCGGCAACTTCTGACCACTCTTACTACTACCCCGCCGCGGCGTTGACGGCGTCCGGCGGCCCTGCCATACTCATTTCCGACGCTTTTGGTCGGAATTCACCTCGCGTCCCGGGAGGCCCCTGATCGCCCGGCACGCGACCACGCTCGAGGATCGTCCCCTGTCCACCCGGACCTACCACAGCGCCGGCGCGGTCTCCTTCTCGACGAAGGGGGAGTATGGCGTCCGCCTGATGGCCCAGCTTGGCCGGCGCTACGGCAGCGGGCCCGCCTCGCTGACCGAGATCGCCGAGGACGAGGACCTCCCGCGGGCCTACCTCGAGCAGCTCGTCGTGAACCTGCGCGACGCCGGCCTCGTCGTG
>NZ_DASVZH010000135.1:0-4287 GCF_036391795.1 Oryzihumus sp. | reverse complement strand
CGGCCCCGGCCGAAGGGGCACGAACGTCCAGCTCAACGTGGGGTTCACGCCCTCGCGGTGGTGTCCTGCTCGCCGGACTCGGAGCCGCTGCGGGCGCGCAGGAGCCGGCGCAGCGACTCCAGGCGTGAACGCCCGGCCGGGCCGGCCTTCCCCTGGGCCACCCACTCGTCGAGGGCGCACTCCTCCTCGTCGTGCGTGCAGCCGCGCGGGCACTGGTCGGTGCCCGGCTCGAGGTCGGGGAAGTGGTGGATGATCCGCGTCAGGTCGACGTGCGCCAGCCCGAAGGAGCGCACACCGGGGGTGTCGACCACCCAGCCGTCGCCGGAGGGCAGGGCCAGGGCCACCGCCGAGGTCGAGGTGTGCCGACCCCGGCCGGTCACCACGTTGACGACGCCCGTCGCACGGTCGGTGCCCGGCACGAGGGCGTTGACGAGGGTCGACTTGCCCACGCCGGAGTGCCCGACGAACACGCTCACCTTTCCGGCGAGCCTCTCCCGCAACGGTTCCAGGCCCCCGAGCTGACCCGTCCGAGGGTCCTGCGAGGTCACGACGTAGGGCACCGCCAGCGGGGCGTAGTTGGCGAGGAAGTCCGCCGGGTCGGCCAGGTCGGCCTTGGTCAGCACCAGCAGCGGGTCCAGCCCGGCGGCGTAGGCCGCCACGAGGCACCGGTCAATCAGGCGGGGGCGCGGCTCGGGGTTGACCAGCGCGGAGACGACGACCAGCTGGTCGGCGTTGGCGACGATGACCCGCTCCACCGGGTCGCTGTCATCCGCGGTGCGCCGCAGCACCGAGGTGCGCTCCTCCAGGCGCACGATCCGGGCGAGGGCGTCGGGGGAGCCGGAGGTGTCGCCGACCAGCCCAACGCGGTCACCGACGACGATGCCCTTGCGCCCGAGCTCGCGCGCCTTCATCGCGGTCAGCGTGTGGTCCTCGACCAGCACGGTGTAACGGCCGCGGTCGACGCCCAGCACGAACCCGGGCACGGCGTCGGCATGGGCCGGACGGTCCTTGGAGCGCGGGCGCGAGCCCCGGCGGTTGGGCCGGATCCGGACGTGGCTCTCGTCGTAGTCCCCGGCCGAGATCCGCCGGGAGCGTGGGCTCACGCGCCACCCGTCATGGTGGGCTGGGCCGAGGCGTCGATCGGCGCCGGGGTCACCTCGAGGCCGATCATCCGCGACCAGCGGTCGGTGAAGCCGGGCAGCGTCTTGTCGGTGGTGGCGACGTTCTCGATGACGACGCCGGGCACCCGCAGCCCCAGGACCGCGGCGGCCATGGCCATCCGGTGGTCGTGGTAGGTCCGGAACAGCCCGCCGTGCAGGGGCCGCGGCATGATCCGCAGGCCGTCCTCGGTCTCGGTGACCGCGCCGCCGAGCGCGTTGATCTCCGTGGCCAGGGCGGCCAGGCGGTCGGTCTCGTGACCGCGCAGGTGGGCGATGCCGCGCAGCCACGACGGGGAGTCGGCCAGGGCCGCCACCGCCGCGACGACCGGCGCGAGCTCACCGGCGTCGTGCAGGTCGACATCGAGCCCGCTGACGGTGCCCGAGCCGGTCACCATGAGCCCGCTGCGGTCGAGGGTCACGTCGGCGCCCATGGCGTCGAAGATGTCACGCAGCGCGTCGCCGGCCTGGGTGGTGTGCTGGGGCCAACCCGGGACGTGGACGGTGCCCCCGGTGACCACGGCGGCGGCGAGGAACGGCCCGGCGTTGGACAGGTCCGGCTCGACCTGCACCTCCAGGGAGTTGATCTCCGAGGGCTCGACCCGCCAGGTGTCGGGGTCGTTGTCGTCCACCACCACGCCGGCGTCGCGCAGCACCTCCACGGTCATCCGGATGTGCGGCTCGCTCGGCACCGGCTTGCCGTCGTGGTGGACGGTCACGCCCTGCTCGTAGCGCGCGCCGGCCAGCAGCAGCGCCGAGACGAACTGCGAGCTCTCGGAGGCGTCCAGAGTCACCGAGCCACCCGGCATACGGCCGGTGCCGGTGACGGAGAAGGGGAGCCGACCGCGGCCGTCGTCCTCGATCGTGGCCCCAAGGGCGCGCAGGGCGTCGATGACCGGGGCCATCGGTCGCTCCCGGGCGCGGGAGTCGCCGTCGAAGGCCACCGGACGGGCGGCGAGGGCGGCCACCGGCGGCAGGAACCGCATGACGGTGCCCGCCAGGCCGCAGTCCACCGTCGTCCCACCGGTCAGGGTGGCCGGGGTGATGATCCAGTCCGCCGACTCGGGGTCGTCGCCGGGGAAGTCCTCGACCGTCGCGCCGAGCGACCGCAGCGCCGCGGCCATCAGCAGGGTGTCGCGCGAGCGCAGCGGGCGGCGCAGCCGCGAGGTGCCGTTGGCCAGCGCCGCGAGGACGAGGAAGCGGTTGGTGAGCGACTTGCTGCCCGGGAGGGCGACGGTCGCGTTGACCGGTCCGGTGACGTGCAGGGAGGGCCAGTCGGCGGGCCGATGGGCGGGGTCGTTCACGGTCTTCCTTCGAGGGGGTGGGGTCAGGTGAGGGCGTCGTGGGCCCGGCTCGCGGCGAGCCTGGCCTCCCGCCGCGCGGAACGGGCCACGTGGCGGGCCTCGCGCCGCCCGAGCGAGGTCGCCCGGGCGGTGTCCTTGGCGGCGCGCCGGGCTCGCCAGGACAGGCCGGGCTTGCCGGCGGTGTCGACCACGGCGAGCAGGAGCCCGCCGAGCAGACCGACGTTCTTGATGAAGTGGGTGCGCTGCTGCGCCCGGGCCGCCGGGTCCTCGACGGCCCAGAACGCGTGGCCGGCGTAGGTGGTGGGCACCAGGCTCCCGGCGAGGACCAGGGCGGCGAGGCGCGGGACCCGGCCCAGCGCGAGCAGGCTCCCGGCCGCGACCTGGGTGGCGCCGTTGGCCCGCACCATCAGCTCGGGGTCGTTGGGCAGGCCCAGCGGCTGCGCGATGGCGTTGACCACCGGCGCGGCCCTCTCGGCCTTGGCCGCTGGGTGGCGCAGGGCGTCCAGGCCACCCTGGATGAACATGGCCGCGAGCATGGGGCGTGCGATCCGGCGAACCACGGTCATCGTCTCTCCTCGTGCTGGTGCTGGGGCTGAGTCCGTCCGGGTCCACCGTAGTTGCTCGCGCACGGCGTTGCGCTCCTAGGCTGGGCGTCATGTGCGGCAGATACGCGGCGAGCGCGCGACCGGAGGACCTCGTGGAGGAGTTCGAGGTCGAGGAGGACCGCACCGCCGAGCCCGCACGCAGCGTGCTGGCCCGCCCGCAGGACCCGCCGCCGCGCACGCCGGACTACAACATGGCGCCGACCAAGCAGGCGCCCGTCGTGCTCACCCGGGCGCCGCGGCAGGCCACGGACGAGACGTCTGCCGAGCCGCCGGCCCCCGTGCGCCAGCTGCGGCTGCTCACGTGGGGGCTGGTGCCCAGCTGGGCCAAGGACGTCAAGGTCGGTCAGCGGATGGCCAACGCACGGGCGGAGAGCGTGCTGGACAAGCCCTCCTACGCCCGCGCGGCGAAGGCGCGCCGCTGCCTCGTCCCGGCCGAGGGCTACTACGAGTGGCAGGTGAGCCCCACCGCGACCGACGCCAAGGGCAAGCCGCGCAAGCAGCCGTTCTTCATCCACCGCGCCGACGGGCAGCCGCTGGCCATCGCCGGGCTCTACGAGTTCTGGCGCGACAAGGCCGTCGCCGACCCCGACGACCCGGACGCCTGGCTGACCACGTTCACCGTGATCACCACCGACGCCGACCCCGGCCTCGACCGCATCCACGACCGGCAGCCCCTCATCCTCGAGCGCGAGGACTGGGACCGCTGGCTGGACCCCACCCTGACCGACGAGGACACCGTCCGGGAGCTGCTGGCCTTCCACCAGCCCGGCCGCCTGGACGCCTACCCGATCAGCACCGCGGTCAACGCCACGCGCAACAACGGCCCCGACCTGTTGCGGCCGGTCGGCCGGGAGCAGCTCGTCGGCGTCGTCGACCCGGTCACCGGAGAGGTCATCGGCGGATGACCGGCGCCCGCACGAGCGTCCGGGACGTGGAGACCCCGGTCGGCCCGGCCCGCGTCCACCTCACCCGGGCACCGCACGCCCGAGGCTCGCTCGTCCTCGGTCACGGCGCCGGTGGCGGGCTCGGGGCGCCGGACCTGCTCGCCCTCACCGCGCTCGCCGACGACGGCTGGGTCGTGGCCCTGGTCGAGCAGCCCTGGCGGGTCGCCGGTCGCCGGGTCGCCGCGCCGCCCAGGCAGCTCGACGAGGCCTGGCTGGCAGTGCTGGGTGCGCTGACCCGCGGGCGGGGTGCGCTGCCGCACCCGCTGGTGGTCGGCGG
>NZ_DASVZH010000134.1:0-3438 GCF_036391795.1 Oryzihumus sp. | reverse complement strand
CGGGCGCCCCACTGGTCGACCACGAGGTGCGCCTCGTCGAGGTTCTCCAGCGGCCGCGGGGTCGCCCCGAGCCAGCGGGCCACCTCCATGCGCGAGTAGGTGTCGAGGATGTCCTCGGCGTCGTCGTGGGTCCACGCCCGCACGACCAGCCGCTCGGTCTCGAAAATCGTTGTCGCAGAAGCGTTGTGGGTCACTGTGGATGCCTCCTAGAACCAGTGCAGGCACAGCGGCGCCGTGCTCGTCGTGCACAGCCGGTCCGCGAGCGCCGCGGCTCCGGGGGTGCACTCGGTGACGCGCCCGCCGAGCACGAGGCCGGTGAACGGGACCCCACCGAGGTAGGCCGATCCGAGGTCGGCGACGTCCAGCCGCAGGTCGGGCGCGGCGTCCTCCACGCGGGCGCACTTGGCCTCGCCGTCCTCGACGTCGAGGGCGAAGGTGCCGGACAGGTCGGGGCAGAACGGGTCCTCCACCTGCAGGACGAGGCTGCCGGACCCCGTGTATCCGCGGGCAGCCAGGGCTGCGGGCACGTCCAGGAGGCGCACCCACAGCCAGTCGGTGCTCCTGGCGGTCTGGGCCGCACGGACGTCGGCGAGGCGCCAGCGCAGCGGGTCGTCGACGGCCACCCGCGCGAAACGGACCGTGTCGACCAGGTCGTGGTCGAGGCAGTAGCGGGCCAGCACCGCCCGCACCCGCTCCTCGGGCGCGACCACCTCGTCGACGAGCAGGGTGCGGCCGTTGCCGCCGGCGCGGTCGTCGTGGATGGCGTAGCTGGCGTAGCCGTCCGGGACGCCGTCGGCATCGCGGTGGACGATGACGAAGCGGTGCTCGGTCGAAACCGGCGGCATGCCCGCACCCACCTCCCACAGGCGGGCCGGGCGACCGAGGGCTCCCTGCCGCCCCCGGGCCCAGGCGGTGTAGACCTCGGCCATCACGGACCCCGCGTCCCGGCGGTCACTCAGCTCGAGACGGCCGTCGTCGGGGACCGGCTCGAGGAAGGCGCCCCGGGCGACCTCGACGGTCCACGTCTGGGCGGTGGTCGCCGGGCCGTAGCCGCAGCGCCGGTAGATCGTGGCCTCCGAGGCGAGCAGCACGGCCACCGCCTCGCCACGGTCACGCAGGTCCTGGAGCTGGCGGCGCATCAGGGCGGTGAACAGGCCGCGGCGCCGGTGCGTCGGCAGCACCGACACGCAGGTGACCCCGGCGACCGGCACCTGGCGCAAGCCCGGCACGGTCAGGTCGAAGGTGTAGGCGCCGGTCGTGGCGACCACGCGCCCGTCGTCCTCGATGACCAGCCCGCGGTCCATCTCGAGCGCGTGCCACCACTGCTGTGCCCGCGGCGTGTCGTCGTAGGACGTCCCGAACGCCGGTAGCGCGGCCCGCACGAACGCCTCGTGGTCCGCCTCCGTGGTGGCCCGGACGCTCCCGCGGTCACCCATGCTGACCTCCCCCTACCTGAAAGAGATGCTTCACATCTGCGGAACCTAGGGCCACGCCGGCACAGTCGTCAACGGGTTTGACCGAGAGCCACCGTGCACGGTGGACCGACGTCGGGCCTTGCGGCGGGAGGTCACCCCGAAACCGGCGCGACGTCGGTCGGGCGGGCCCCTCCGGTCAGCGGCGGGCCCGGAAGGCGGCCGCCTTGGTCCGGCTCTGGCACGCCGTGGAGCAGAACCGCTTGCTGGCGTTGCGTGACCGGTCGACGTAGACCCGGTCGCAGCCCGCGGCCGCGCACACCCCCAGCCGCCCGGCCAGGTCGCTGCCCATCGCCAGGGCCAGGGCTGCCGCACAGCCGGCCGACCAGCCCAGCGCCAGCGAGTCGTCGGCCCCGTGGAAGTGCAGGTGCCACCCCTCCCCGTCGCGCCGGTCGAGCTGGGGCCGGGCGCCGGTGTCCCGCAGCAGCGCGTTGACCTCCCCCGCCGCGGCGTCGACCTGGCCGTCCTCGACCGCCTCGAACACCACCCTCAGCCGGCGCGCGGTCGCCGCGAGCTGCTCGGCGGCCGGCGCACTGACCCTGGGGGTGACCCGCCCACCCCCGCTGAGCGCCTCGACCACGGCACCCCGGCGCCCGGCCCCCCGCGGTTCCTCGACCGGCAAGCCGCCGGAGGCGCCGCCGGTCAGGCCGTTGACCAGCCGCACGCACACGTCGAGCAGGTTGAGCACGTGACTGTCGAAGTTCACTTGACCAGTCACCTCCGGTTCCCTAGGTTGGGCACGTCGTGACTGATCATAGGTGCGACACCAGTCACGCCAACCAGAGGAGCACCGTGCGGCGCCAGCACCCGCCCCTCCCCCGCGCGGTGTGGCTGCTCGTCGCCGCCCGCGCGGTCAACCGCCTGGGCGCCTTCAGCCTGCCCTTCCTCACGGTGACCCTGGTGCAGACCTTCCACGCCCCGGTCCGCGTCGCCGGACTGGTCATGGCCGCGTTCGGCCTCGCCACCATCCCCTCGCGGCTGCTCGGCGGGCGGCTGGCCGACCGTCTCGGCGCCCGCGCCACCATCACCCTGGGACTGGCCGGCTGCGCGGTCGCCCAGCTCGGCATCGCGGCGGCACACACCCTGTCCCAGGCCGCCTGTGCCGCCGTCGCGCTGGGGCTGGCCTTCGAGCTCTACGAGCCCCCGAGCCAGGCGCTCATCGCCGACGCCACCACGGCCGAGCAGCGCCCCGCCGCCTACTCGCTGCTCGCCGCCGCCCTGGCCGCTGCCGGCACGGGCGCCGGCCTGCTCGCCTCGGCCCTCGCCCACTGGGACCTGCGCTGGCTCTTCGTCGTGGACGCCGCCACCTGCCTCGGCTGCGCCGTGGTCGTCTCGCGGGCCCTCCCCCGCACTGCCGGCCGGCGCACGGCCCCATCCACCCGGCATACCGACCCGTGGCGGGACCGGCGCCTGCTGGCCCTCCTCGGCGCCGGCACGGTCTTCGCCACCACGTACCTGCAGGTCACCATCGCGCTGCCACTGACCGTGCTCGACCGCGGCCTGCCAACCACGCTCGTCGGCCTGCTGCTCACCACCTCGGCGGTGACCGTCGTCGCGGCCCGGCCGGTGCTGCGCCTGCGGCGGGTCGCCCGGCTGGACGACTTCGCGGCAATGGCCCTCGGCTACGCCCTGCTCGGATGCGGCCTGCTGGCAACGGGATTCGCCACCACGGCTCCGGCGCTGGCCGCCTCGACGGTGCTCTGGAGCCTGGGCGACCTGGTCCTGTTCGCGCGGATCTACACCGTCGTCGCGGCGATCGCACCGGAGACGGCACGGGGTCGTTACCTCGCGGCCTACGGCACCAGCTGGGGCGTGGCGGCGCTCATCGCACCTCTGCTGGGCACCACACTGCTCAGCGCCGCCGGCCCAGCGGGGCTGTGGACTGCCTGCGCCGCGGCGAGCCTGCTGCTCGCGGTGGCGCAGCCCCTGCTGCGGCGGGTCACCGCCCTGGTAAGCCCTCAGCGCG
>NZ_DASVZH010000133.1:0-5369 GCF_036391795.1 Oryzihumus sp. | reverse complement strand
CCGCGGTGCTGTGGGGGCGTGTCAGGCGTAGGTGCGGAACCCGCGGCCGGTCTTGCGGCCGAGGTAGCCCGCCGTGACCAGGTGCTCCAGCAAAGGGGCCGGGGCGAAGCCGCGCTCGCGGAACTCGAGGTAGAGCTCGCGCTGGATGGCCAGCGAGACGTCGAGGCCGACCACGTCGAGCAGCTCGAAGGGGCCCATCGGGTAGCCACAGCCGGTCTTCATCGCCGTGTCGATGTCCTCGGCGCTGGCGTAGTGCGCCTCGAGCATCTTCACGGCGTCGTTGAGGTAGGGGAACAGCAGCGCGTTGACGATGAAGCCGGCGCGGTCGCCGCAGGTGACCGGGTGCTTGCCGAGGTCGCGGCACAGGTGCTGCACGGTCGCGACGACGTCGTCGGCGGTGGAGACGGTGTGCACGACCTCGACCAGCTTCATGATCTGGGCCGGGTTGAAGAAGTGCATGCCCACGACGTCCTGCGGGCGCTTGGTGACCGAGGCGCACTCGATGACCGGCAGCGAGGACGTCGTCGTGGCCAGAATCGCGCCCGGCTTGCAGATCTCATCGAGGTTCTCGAACAGCGCCTGCTTGACCTTGAGGTCCTCCACGACGGCCTCGACGACGAGGTCGACGCGGGCCAGGTCGTCCAGGCTGGTGGTGCCGGTGAGCCGGCCGAGGGCGGCGTCGCGGGCGGCCTCGTCGAGCTTGCCGCGCTGCACGGCCTTCTCCAGCGACTTGGCGATGGCGGCCTGCACCGCCTCGACCTTGGCCTGGGAGCGGGCGACGTAGGTGACGTCGTACCCGGCCTTGGCGAAGACCTCGACGATGCCCGTGGCCATCGTCCCGGAGCCGACGACGCCGACCGAGCGCACGTCGCGCAGCGCGTCGTGCGCGCCCGCCTCGTGCGGGGTGAGGTTGTCGGCCACGACCTTGGAGGAGCCCGGCTCGTCGTAGGTGTAGAAGCCGCGGCCGGTCTTGCGGCCCTTGAGGCCGGCGGTGACCATCTGCTTGAGCACCGGGCTCGGCGCGTGCAGGCGGTCGCGGCCCTGCTTGTACATCGTGTCGAGGATCTCGTAGGCCGTGTCGAGGCCGATGAGGTCCATCAGCGCCAGCGGACCCATCGGCAGGCCGCAGCCGAGCTGCATGGCCGCGTCGATGTCCTCGCGGGTGGCGTAACGGCTCTCGAACATCGACACCGCGTGGTTGAGGTAGCCGAACAGCAGCGCGTTGGCGATGAAGCCCGCCTTGTCGCCGACGACGACCGGCAGCTTGCCCAGCCGCTGGGCCAGGGTCTTGACGTCCTCGACGACCTCGTCCTCGGTGACGACGGTGCGGATGACCTCGACGAACTTCAGCACCGGCGCCGGGTTGAAGAAGTGCATGCCCACGACGCGGCGCGGGTTGTGCGTGGCCACCGAGATCTCGGTGACGGACAGGCTCGAGGTGTTGGTGGCGAGGATCGCGTCGGGCTTCACGATCTCGTCCAGCCGGGCGAAGATCTGCCGCTTGAGGTCGAGGTGCTCGGGGACCGCCTCGACGACGAGGTCGCACTCGGCCAGGTCGGCCAGGTCGGCGGTGAACCGGATCCGGTCGTGCAGCGCGACCTGCTCCTGCGCCGTCAGCTTGCCGCGGGTGACCGCCCGGTCCGTGGAGTGCTGCAGCACCCCCTTGCCCTTCTCGACGCCCTCGGGGCTGGCCTCCACGGCCACGACGGAGAGCCCGTTGCGGGCGAAGACCTCGACGATGCCGGCACCCATGGTGCCCAGGCCGATGACGCCGACTGTGCTGATTTCGCGAGCCATGTCGGTGAGTCTGGCAGAGCGCCGGGGGCTGCCGGGAGGCGTGCGGCGGGAGGCGGTGGTCACAGTCCGTCCGGCCACCGGACGGCCTGCCGGCCCTGCCGGCCTGCGAGGATCACGGGATGCTGCCCGGCCTCCTCGGCGCCCTGACCGCCTCCCTCTGCTACGGCAGCGCCACCGTGCTGCAGGCGCTGGGGGTGCGGCGGATGACCTCCACCCCGCCCGGGTCGCCACTGCTGGCGCGCGCCTGGGCGGGACGGCTGTATGCCGTGGGCCTGGCCCTGGACGGTGTCGGCTTCCTCGCCTCGCTCGTGGCGCTGCGCAGCCTGCCGTTGTTCGTGGTGCAGTCCGCGATCGCCTCGAGCGTCGCGGTCACGGCGGTGCTGGCCGTCGCCGTGCTGCACGCCCGGCTCTCCCGCGCCGAGGTGCTCGCCCTCGCCGTGGTCGGTCTGGGACTGGTGGCCCTCGGCGTCAGCGCCGGGGTCGAGTCGCCGGCACCGCTGGCCGCGCCGTGGACCTGGCTGGTCCTGGCCGGGGCGCTGCCCGTGGCTGTCCTCGCGCTCGTGGGCTGGCGGCTGCCGCGGGCCTCCCGCTGGGCCTGCCCGTTGCTCGCGGCCGCGTCCGGCCTCGGCTTCGGCGGGGTGGGCGTGGCCGCGCGGGTGCTGGCCGTCCCCGACCCGTGGTGGCACCTGCTGGCCGACCCGCTCACGTGGGCCATCGCGGCATACGGGCTGCTGGCCATGGCCTGCTACGGCCTTGCGCTGGACCGCGGCTCGGCCACCACGACCGCCGCGGTGACCTTCGGCGTGGAGACCGTCGTGCCCGCGGCGGTGGGCCTGCTGTGGCTGGGAGACACCGTGCGCAGCGGCTTCGCCGGGTGGGCGGCGCTGGGTTTCGTCGCGACGCTGGGCGGCTGCCTGGCCCTGGCGCGGCGCGCCGAGGTGCCCGGTGACGCCGTCTCGGCGCAGCGCCCGCCCTCGGGCTAGGCTCACCGACCGTGCGTCTCGTGATTGCCCGCTGCAGCGTCGACTACGAAGGTCGGCTCAACGCCCACCTGCCCCTCGCCACCCGCCTGCTCATGGTCAAGGCCGACGGCTCGGTGCTGGTGCACAGCGACGGCGGGTCGTACAAGCCGCTGAACTGGATGTCACCGCCGTGCGCCATGGCCGAGACCGACCCCGAGGATCACGAGGTCGCCGAGGGCGTCGAGGCGGTCTGGGTGGTCCAGCACGCCAAGTCCGAGGACCGGCTGCGGGTGCGCCTGCACGAGGTGCTGCACGACTCGGCGCACGAGCTCGGGGTCGACCCGGGGCTGGTCAAGGACGGCGTCGAGGCCCACCTGCAGAAGCTGCTCGCCGAGCACATCCACACCCTCGGCGAGGGCTTCACCCTGGTCCGCCGGGAGTACATGACCGCCATCGGGCCGGTCGACATCCTGTGCAAGGACGCCGCCGGGGCCAGCGTGGCGGTGGAGATCAAGCGGCGCGGCGACATCGACGGCGTCGAGCAGCTGACCCGATACCTCGAGCTGATGAACCGCGACCCGCACCTGGGCCCGGTGACCGGCATCTTCGCGGCGCAGGAGATCAAGCCGCAGGCGCGCACGCTCGCGACCGACCGGGGCATCCGCTGCGTGACCCTGGACTACGACGCCCTCAAGGGCATCGACGACGTGGGGTCCCGCCTCTTCTGAGGGGTGCCCGACCCACCCGGGGCGTCACTTCACCGATCCTGCGGTGAGGCCGCCGACGAGGTGCTTCTCGATCACCGCGAAGAGGACCACCACCGGCACGATCGCGATGACGGACGCGGCGAACAGCTGGTCCCAGTGCTGCTCGTAGCCCGTGACGTAGGACGTGATCCCGACGGTCAGCGGCTTGCGGTCCTCGTCGATCATCAGCGTGAGAGCCACGACGTACTCGTTCCACGCGGCGATGAAGGTGAAGATCACCGCGGTCACCAGACCCGGCACGGTGAGGGGCAGCATGACGCGCCACAGCGTGCCGAACCGGCTGCAGCCGTCGAGGTTGGCCGCCTCCTCGACCTCCCGGGGGATGGACCCGAAGAAGCCGTGCAGGATCCACACCGCGAACGCCAGGTTGAACGCCGCGTTCGTGAGGATCAGCGCGCCGTAGGTGTTGACCATGTCGAGGTTGAACCACTCGCGGTAGATGCCGACGACCAGCGCGGTCGGGGAGAACATCTGGGTGACCAGCACGAGCAGGAGGAAGGCCATGCGCCCGGGGAACCGGAACCGTGCTGTGTAGTAGGCGGCCGGGACCGACACGACGACGACGATGGCCGTCGAGGCGGTGGCCACGACCAGCGAGGTCCTCAGCCAGCCGAGGAACCGGTCGTCGCCGAGCACCTGTGCGTAGGTCGACAGCTGCCAGACCCGTGGCAGGAAGGTCGGCGGCGTGCGCACCACGTCGGTGCTCGGCCGGAGCGAGTTGAGCAGCATCACGACGTAGGGCGCCAGGAACACCAGCATCACGCCGAGCCCGGCGAGCGGCATCACCCACGTGCGGTGGCGCCTCCACCCGGTATGCCGTGTGCCTCCGCGTGCACGCGCGGCACCCGCGGTGGTGGGGTGAGCGGTCATGCGGACTCCTCCCGCCACCGGGTGAACCTGAGGTAGACGACCACGACGACGAGGATCAGCACGACGTTGAAGACGCCGGCGGCGGCGGACATGCCCACGTCCTTCTCCGCGCTCTTGAACGCGAGCTTGTACATGAAGGTGATCGTCGTGTCGTGGGCGAAGCCGGGGTTGCGGTCGTTGAGCACGTAGACGATCGGGAACGAGTTGAAGACGTTGATGATGTTGAGCACCACGGCGACCAGCAGTGCGGGTCGCAGCAGGGGCAGCGTGATCCGCCACCACGTCTGCCACGGGCCGGCCCCGTCGACCTTCGCCGCTTCGTAGACCTCGGTGGGCGTGGCGTTGAGGCCGGCCACGAAGACGTAGGAGGTGAACGGGATCGAGACGAAGACGCCCACCAGCACCATCGAGGACATGATCCAGGCGTCGCTGCCCAGGAAGTCGACCGGACCCAGCCCCACCGTGCTCAGGACGAGGTTGAGCGTCCCGTAGTAGTAGTCGTAGATCATCACGAAGGTCTTGGCCGTGATGACCAGTGAGGCCGCCCAGGGCACGATGACCGCCCACCGCACCACCGTGCGGCCCCAGAAGTCCTTGGTCAGGAACTGCGCCACCGCGAGGCTGATGACGACCGTGAGCGCCACGACCGCGACGACCCAGATGACGGTGTTCACGACGACGGTCCCGAGCATCGGGTGCTGCAGCACCGCCGTGTAGTTGCGTGTGCCCGCGTCGCCGAGGCGCAGGCCGGTGATCGAGTAGCGGCTCATCGAGGCACGGACCAGCTCGACCGCCGGCAGCACGACCACCCCGCCGATGAGCAGCAACGCGGGGCCGAGCCAGAGCAGCGCCGAGCCCAGCGACGCGCGGTCGTTGCGGCGCGGCATACCTCGGGCCCGCCCGCGCAACCCCGCGGTCCCGGTCGGCGCAGCGGCGGTGGCCGCGGGAGCTCCCGCGGCCACCGCACCGGCGT
>NZ_DASVZH010000132.1:0-2480 GCF_036391795.1 Oryzihumus sp. | reverse complement strand
GAGGGACGACGGAGCGGACGGGCACGCCAGCCATGTCCACGCGACTGGCCGGCGGTGCCTCGTACGCGCCGATCAGCCCTGGACGCGCCGCCCGCGCGACCGCCGCCCAGCCATGAGCAGGGCCAGCGCGGCCAGAACGAGCCAGCCGGCCGAGCCGCCGCTACCGCTGCAGCCGCCCGACGAGTGGGTCGGCTGGGCGCCGGAGCCGGTCAAGGCCACGCTGATGGTGGGTGAGGCCGGATCGTCGCTGGCGATGACGATGGCCCCGCTGGCAGCGGCGCCGTCGGTCGGCTTGTAGGTCACCGTCAGCGTGGCGCTGGTGCCGGCGGCCACGGCGAAGGGCGCGGCGGGCGACCAGCTGAACGCGGACGACGTTCCGCTCGAGAGCGAGATGCCGGTGACGTTCAGGGCGCCGGTTCCGGTGTTCTGGATGGTGACGGTGCGGGAGGCGGCGGAGCCGATCGTCACGGCGCCGAAGTCGAGCGAGGTGGGGCTGACGGCCGCGATCGGGATCGGCTGCGCCACGCCGGCGCCGCTCACGGCCAGGTCCGCGACGGCGGTGGTCGGATCGTTGCTCGTGAAGGCGATGCACCCGGAGTCGCCGCCGAGGCCGGTCGGCGCGTAGGTGACGTCGACGGGGACGCTGGCGCCGGGATCGACGGTGAAGGAGACCGACTTGCTCCAGGCGAACTCGGCGCTGGTACCGGCGCACCGATCGATGGCCGAGACGACCAGGGCCAGCGTGCCCGTGTTTCGCACCTGCGTGGTGAGCGTGGCGGTGGCGCCGGTCACCACGTTGCCGAAGGCGAGCGTGGCCGGCGCCAGGGCGATGGTCGGGGCCGGGCTGGCCACGCCGGCCCCGGTGATCGTCACGCTCACGGCCGGGTGAGCGGAGTCGTTGCTCGCGACGGAGACGGCGCCGGTGTCGGTCCCGGCGCCGGACGGCGCGTAGCTCACGGTCACGGTCACCGGCTGGCCACCGGCGGCGATGCTGAACGTGGCCGGCGAGACCGAGAACTCGTTGTTGGTCCCCGCGGCGAGGGCCGCCGTCCCGGACAGGGTGGCCGTGCCGGTGTTGGAGATGGTGAAGGTCTGGGTCCCCGACGCGCCAACCACCACGTTGCCGAAGGCGAGCGAGGTCGGGGTCACGGAGATGGACGGCGTGGTCGCGGCCTGCCCGGTGCCGGAGAGGGCGAGGCTCACCGTGGGGTTGGCGGGGTCGTCGCTGGTGAAGACGAGCGTGGCGCTGGCGGCGCCGGCGGCGGCGGGGGTGTAGCTCACGGTGACGGTGGTCGTGCCGCCGGCGGCGACCGTGAAGGGCGCCGCGGGGGACCAGGTGAACGCGGTGCTGGCGCCGGTCAGGGCGATCGAGGAGACGTTGAGGGGCGCGGTGCCCGTGTTCCTCACCTGGACGGGCTGCGAGACCGTGCCGCCCACGGTGACGGTGCCGAAGGAGAGCGAGGTCGGGGAGAGGGCGATCGACGGCGCCGCGGCCGACACGACCGTGAACTGCGTGACCGCCACGATCTCCTCGCCGTGGACGGCGCCGGCCGTGTTGTTGTTCGGGTCCTGGCGGAAGCAGGGCGGGACGGCCGGGCTCCCGCAGGCCGACGAGAAGTAGGCGCCGCTCGCGTCGTAGGCGTTCCCGTACCAGGAGGCGCGCCAGGTGTACGTGCCGGGCGTCATCGGCGCGGCGGCGGTCAGGGTCGCGGGGAACGTGCTCGAGTAGCAGCTGGTCGGACCGCTGGGACAGGAGCTCGTGAGCAGGGCCATGTTCCCGTCGTAGAGGTTCACCCGCACCCAGCCGGTCCGGTAGCCGCCGTTCACCGTGACGGTGACCGTCTGGCCGGGCTGGTAGGTCGTCTTGTCGGTGCTCGCAGAGATGTTGATGGAGCTCTTGGTGGAGTCGGGGTGCGTGCCGTGCGAGTGGCAGCCGTTGCACGTCGTGACGGTCGAGGAGTGGCACGTGGTGCAGGCCAGGTTCGAGCCGGCGCCGTTCGTGTAGTAGGTCGAGTAGGCGCTCGCCTGCGGCGTCCAGCACAGGACGACGGCGAGCGAAGCCAGCTTGGCGAGGATCGACAGAGGGGTCTTCACGTCGCGCTCCTTCCCCCCGGGGTAGGTGCAACGTGCGACACTCTGTCGCAGGCCGCGCCCCGCGGACAAGGGACACCCGGACCTGCGCGGCACCTCGAGGAGGAGCTTCGCCGACAGCCGGCGAGGATGTAGGAGACCGCTACTTCCTCCCCGCCTTGCAGGCGTCGCGGGCCGCCTTCACCTCGTCGAAGAACTCGGCCGGCACGACGCCGCCGCGCACGACCGGCCAGGTCTTCTCCATCGCGGTGCGCCAGGCCACCGGGTCGCCCTTCACGACCTGCAGCCCCTGCTTCTGCATGGCGGCCACGGCGTCGGCGTTGAGCCGCTTCACCTCGGCGTCGACCTTGCCGCCCAGCTCGCGGGCGATGGCGGTGAGCTTCTCGCGG
>NZ_DASVZH010000131.1:0-22307 GCF_036391795.1 Oryzihumus sp. | reverse complement strand
GCGCTGGGCCAGGCCGATGACCAGGCCACCGGCGGCGAAGGCGCCGAGCATCCCTGCAACGAGCCCGCGCACCAGCGGGGTGCGCACGACGAACTCCCAGCCGTCGACGATGGTGCGCCACAGCGTCTCGGCGCGGGCGCTGACCTCGTGGGCCACCGGCGGGAAGGTGATCGTCCACACGACGATCGCGCTCACGAGGAACGTCAGGGCGTCGACCCAGATCGCGAGGTAGTCCCCCGAGGCGTCCAGCCCCGGGATGACCGCGCGCAGCGGGGTGTTGACCAGGGCCAGGCCGGAGAACAGCAACGCGGCCACGGGGGCGGTGCCGTAGTCGGCGACGAGGCTGAGCTGGTTGGCGGTCTCCAGCTTGTCCCGGGGCACGAAGTTGGGCATCGCCGCCTCCTTGGCGGGCGCCCAGAACAGGCCGACGCACTCGATGAGCAGCGTCGCGACGTAGAGCCACCACAGGGTCCCGACGAGCGGGATCGTGCAGATCAGCAGGAACCGCAGCCCGTCGCCGACGATCATCACCGTCCGGCGGCTGAACCGGTCGGCCAGCGCCCCGGCCAGCGGCCCGAAGACGATGGCCGGCGCGAGCCGGAGGATGAAGATCCCGGAGACCGCGAGGTACTCCGCGGCTGGGCTGGTGGCCAGGGTGCCGGCCAGGGAGGTGGTGGCGAGGATGCCCAACCAGTCCCCGAAGCTGGACAGCGCGAAGGTGGCCCAGAGCCGGCGGAACGAGGTGATGGCGAGCACGCCGCGCACGTCGCCGGCGAGGCCCGCCGGTGGGGAGTGCTCTGGCTGGCTCACACGGTGAGCCTAGGCCAGAGCACCCCCGTGACGGCCTAACCCTGCTGCTGCCGCGTCACCCTCTCGGCGTTGGCGACCATCGCGTCGTGGACGTAGTGGGCCATGCCGGGACGGATCTCGTCGTAGGTCGCGGTGTAACGCGGGTCGCTGACGTAGAGCTCGGCCAGGCCCCGGTGCATCTCGGGCGAGCAGGCGTAGAACCGGCGGTCGATGTGCTGCCGGTGCGCCTCGGCGGCGTCCATCGCGGCCTCACTGGTCGGCGGGGCCCCGGCCTCCATCGCCGCCGTGAACGCCGCGTGCAGCGCGTCGCTCTCGGCCTTGACCTCCTCCCAGTCGGCCTTGGTGTAGCCCTTGGTCCGCTGCTGTGACTGTTTCCAGGCGTCGGTGTCGCCCCACCGCTCCTGCGCCTCGGCCTGGCTCTCGTAGAAGCCGTCCCCGAAGAGCTCCTTCATGTCCTCGGTGGTGGCGGGTTGCTGGTTCATCTCCCTCTCCAGTGCTCGGTCGATGGCTGTCACGAGATCGCGCATCTCGTCGAGCCGGGACATGACCGCTGCGCGTTGACGTCGCAGGTGGGCCTCCACCGTCTCGGGGTGCTCCAGCAGGAGGGCGACCTCCTCCAGGGCGAACCCGAGCCGGCGGTAGACCACGATGTGCTGCAGGCACGTGAGGTCGTCCTGGGTGTAGAGCCGGTAGCCGGCCGCAGAGCGCTCGCCCGGCGACAGCAACCCGATCTCGTCGTAGTGGTGCAGCGTGCGCACCGTCACCCCGAACCGCTCGGCCACCTGGCCCACGGTCAAGGACTCACCCACCCGCGTCGTCCCGGTCATGGCACCGACTATGAGCCCTCACGTCACGTGAGGGTCAACACCCTTTCCCCGGTATGCCGTGCGGCCCCGCCCCCCGGCCACGACCGGGCTGACGGGTCAGACCGGCTCGGCCATGGCGAAGGGGACCGTGAGCAGGCCCAGCCGCGTGCGCACGTGGTAGCGGGTGCGGCCACGCTTCTCGACCACCCCGGTCGTCCCGGCATAGCGGCCGCCGCCCCCGACCCGCACGACGGTGCCCACCGGCAGGGCGACCAGCTCGGCCGCGGCCGCCGGTGCCGAGCGGGTCCCCCGGGCGGCCACCGGCTGCTGCTCCGATCCGCCGACCCGCCGCCGCAGCCGGGCCAGCTCGCGGTCATAGGCCGGGTGCATCGGCACGACCTCGCCGTGGAAGCGCCAGGCGATGACGTGGCGCGGGTCGAAGCTGCGCGAGCACTGCCCGCAGGTCACCACGCGGGTCGGGCGACGGTGGCGGGTCGTGGTGTGCCCGGCCGGGCAGGTGCCGGTCCACGGCGCCGGGGGCCGGGCGGAGGCGGTGTCGACGCACCGCCGGCCGGTGGAGCCGATCTCCAGGGCCTTGGCCCGCCACACCGCGTCGTGGCCGTGGTGGGCCCCGACCAGCGCGTGGGCGATCTCGTGCAGCACGGTGTCGCGGACCTCGGCCTCCGTGTGCAGCGCGGTGATCGCCCGGCTCAGCCCGATCTCGCGCCGCGCCGGCCGGCAGACCCCGGCCCGGGTCTTGGCGTTGTCCAGGACCAGCCGCCAGCCGGCCAGCCCGTGCTCGGCCATCAGCGCCGTGGCCATCCGGCGCGCCCCCTCGAGCTCCATCATCCCTCCGATGTTCGAACAAGTGTGCGATGTGGCGTCGAGGTTAGGGCGGGGCGCCGACACACCTCCGCCGCCCCGGTGGTGCGAGGGG
This sequence comes from Oryzihumus sp., assembly GCF_036391795.1. Taxonomy (GTDB): domain Bacteria; phylum Actinomycetota; class Actinomycetes; order Actinomycetales; family Dermatophilaceae; genus Oryzihumus. Next base: position 19,754 of record NZ_DASVZH010000131.1, on the reverse strand, counting down.
CGGCGGAGGCGACGACACGGGATAGCGGCAGGTCAGGCCTTCTTGGCCGCGGCCTTCTTTGCGGTGGTCTTGCGCGCGGTCGTCTTCTTGGCCGTGGTCTTCTTCGCCGCGGTCTTCTTGGCCGCCCGCTTGCGGGTGGACGGGCCCTTGGCGCGCTTCTCGGCGAGCAGCTCGGCGCCACGTTCGGGCGTGATCGAGTCGGGGTCGTCGTCCTTGCGCAGCGTCGCGTTGGTCTCGCCGTCGGTGACGTAGGGACCGAACCGGCCGTCCTTGACCAGCATCGGCCTGCCGCTCACCGGGTCGTCACCGAGCTCCTTCAGCGGCGCGGCGGCGGCGCGCCCGCGCTGCTTGGGCTGGGCGTAGATCGCCAGCGCCTCCTCCTCGGTGATGGTGAAGAGCTGGGCCTCGGCCTCCAACGATCGCGAGTCGGTGCCCTTCTTCAGGTAGGGCCCGTAGCGGCCGTTCTGGGCGGTGATCTCCTCGCCGGACTCGGGGTCCTTGCCGACGACCCGGGGCAGGCTGAGCAGCTTCAGCGCGGTCTCGAGGTCGAGGCTCGCCAGGTCCATGTCCTTGAACAGGCTGGCGGTGCGGGGCTTGATCTTGCTCTTGCCCTTGAGGTTCGCCAGGTCCTCCGGCAGCACCTCGGTGACGTATGGGCCGTAGCGGCCCGCCTTGGCCACGATGTCGCGTCCGGTCTCGGGGTCCTGGCCGAGCACCCGGCCGTCGTCGGCGGCGGCCTCGAGCAGCTCGCGGGCCTTCTCCGGGGTCATCTCGTCGGGGGCGACGTCGTCGTTGATGGTGGCCCGGCGGGACTCCCCGCTCGCGCCGTCGGACACCTCACCGGTCGCGGCGTCGACGCCGGCCGGCACGGTCTCCTCGACGTAGGGACCGTAGCGGCCCACGCGCACGACGATGCCGTCGCCGATCTCGATGGTGGAGATGCCCCGGGCGTCGATCTCACCGAGGTCGTCCACGAGGGCGCGCAGCCCCTCGATGCTGGTCGCCTCGTCGCCGAAGTAGAACCGCTTGAGCCAGGCCACGCGGCCCTCGTCGCCGTTGGCGATGCGGTCGAGGTCCTCCTCCATGGCCGCGGTGAAGTCGTAGTCGACCAGCTTGGGGAAGTGCTCCTCCAGCAGCCGGGTCACCGCGAACGCCAGCCACGTCGGGATCAGCGCCGAGCCGCGGGTGCGCACGTAGCCGCGGTCCTGGATCGTGCCGACCGTCGCCGCGTAGGTCGATGGACGCCCGATCCCCTTCTCCTCCATGGCCTTCACGAGGGTGGCCTCGGTGTATCGCGCGGGCGGGCTGGTCTCGTGGCCGTCGGCCTCCGCCCGCAGCACCTCGAGCGCGACACCGGTGCTGAGCTTGGGCAGGCGGCGCTCCTCGTCGGCGCGCTCGGCCCTGGCCGCGGCCTCGTCGTCGCGCCCCTCCTCGTAGGCGGCGAGGAAGCCGCGGAAGGTGATGACGGTGCCGCTGGCGGAGAACTCGACGCGGCGGCCGTCGGCCAGGGTGGCGCCGAGCTTGACGGTGGCGGTGGAGCCGCGGGCGTCGGCCATCTGCGAGGCGACGGTGCGCTTCCAGATGAGCTCATAGAGCGCGAACTCCTCACCGCGCAGCTCGCCGGCGACCTGGGCTGGGGTGCGGAAGCGGTCACCCGCCGGGCGGATCGCCTCGTGCGCCTCCTGGGCGTTCTTGACCTTCTTCTCGTAGCGGCGCGGCGAGTCCGGGACGTACTCCGCGCCATACAGGTCGCGGGCCTGGCTGCGCGCCGCGGTCAGGGCGGCCTCGGACAGCGTCGTGCTGTCCGTACGCATGTAGGTGATGTAACCGTTCTCGTAGAGCCGCTGGGCCACGCGCATGGCGTTCTTGCTGGACAGGCGCAGCTTGCGGCTGGCCTCCTGCTGCAGCGTCGAGGTGGTGAACGGCGCGGACGGCCGGCGGGTGTAGGGCTTCTCCTGCACGTCGGTGACGCTGACGGCAGCGGCGCGCACGCCCTCGGCGATGGCGTGCGCGGTGGCCTCGTCGAGGTGGACGACGTTGCCGCCCTTGAGCTGGCCGGCGTCGTCGAAGTCGCGCCCGGTCGCCACGCGCTTGCTGCCCACGGCGGAGAGCCGGGCTGCAAAGGCCTGGCCGGCGGAACCGGTCGGGGCGAAGTCGCCCTCGACGTCCCAGTAGGACGCCTTGCGGAAGGCCATGCGCTCGCGCTCACGCTCGACCACCATGCGCGTCGCGACGGACTGCACGCGGCCGGCGGACAGGCCCTGGCGGACCTTGCGCCACAACACCGGGGACACCTCGTAGCCGTAGAGCCGGTCGAGGATGCGCCGGGTCTCCTGGGCGTCGACGAGGCGGGTGTCCAGGTCGCGGGTCTCGGTGGCAGCGCGCTGGATCGCCTCCTTGGTGATCTCGTGGAACACCATGCGCCTGACCGGGACCTTGGGCTTGAGCACCTCGAGCAGGTGCCAGGCGCTGGCCTCGCCCTCGCGATCCTCATCAGTGGCCAGCAGGAGCTCGTCGGCGTCCTTGAGCAGGCGCTTGAGCTCGGCGACCTTCTTCTTCTTGTCGGGGTCGACCACGTAGTAGGCCTCGAAGCCGTTGTCGACGTCGACGGCGAACTTGCCGTAGGGGCCCTTCTTCATCTCCGCCGGGAGCTCGCTGGGGTTGGGCAGGTCGCGGATGTGCCCGACCGAGGCCTCGACGTCGTAGTCCTTGCCCAGGTAGCCGGCGATCGTCTTGGCCTTGGCAGGCGACTCGACGATGACCAGGCGGCGGCCTGTGCTGGTGCTCATGGGTACCCCACTTCCGTTCCACACGGCCACGTGCAGCGGATTCGTCGCTGCTCGGACGGGGCCATGCGTCTCAGACGGTAAGGCATGAAATCGGGCACCACGTACCAAGCAGGGCCGAAAGGGGACTTGGGTCCTGACCTGCGTGGACCACCGCGCGTGCCTGAAACCACCAGTTAGTTGAACATTAAACTTTGGTCGGCGTATGCTGGTGCCGTGACCGAGACCACCCCTGACAGCCGTATGCCGGTGCTCTACCTCAGCCACGGAGCGCCACCGCTGGCCGACGACACCACCTGGACGCGCGAGCTCGCCGGGTGGTCGGCCGGGATGCCGCGGCCCACCAACGTCCTCATGGTCTCGGCGCACTGGGAGGAGGCCCCGCTCGCGCTGTCCGCGACGACGAGAGTGCCTCTCGTCTATGACTTCTGGGGTTTCCCCCAGCGCTACTACGAGGTGACGTATGACGCGCCGGGCGCCCCGGAGCTCGCCGCCGACGTCACGAAGCTGCTGCACTCCCCCGCCACGCCGGTGCACCAGGACACCCGGCGCGGGCTGGACCACGGCGCCTACGTGCCGCTCGTGGAGATGTACCCCGAGGCGGACATCCCGGTGCTGCAGATGTCGATGCCGACGCTGGACCCGCAGAAGCTCTTCGAGATCGGGCGCAAGCTCAAGCCGCTGCGCGACTCGGGCACGCTGATCGTCGGGTCGGGCTTCACCACCCACAACCTGTCCGAGTTCAACCCGCGGCTGCCCTCCGACTCCCCCGCGCCGTCGTGGTCGACCGAGTTCGACGCCTGGGCCCGCGAGGTGATGGCCACCGGCGACGTCGACGCGCTGATGGACTTCCTGCACAAGGCCCCGGCCGCCCGGCGCGCCCACCCGCGCACCGAGCACTTCGCGCCGCTGTTCGTGTCGTTGGGCGCGGCGTTCGAGGCCGGCACGCCCGACAACCGCTCGGTCATCGAGGGGTTCTGGTACGGCCTGTCCAAGCGCTCCTGGCAGCTCAACTGAACCAGCGGCCACGGGGTGGCGAGCGCCGTGGCACAGTGGCCCGCCATGGACCTCGACGCGCTGACCGACCAGGTCGAGCAGATCTCCCACGTCTACGCGCAGCGGTTCGGCATCGACCGGGACGACACGTGGTTTCTGCTCAAGCTGCAGGAGGAGGTCGGCGAGCTCACCCAGGCCCAGCTGATGCGTGATGGCCAGGCACGCACGAAGGGCCTGACACCGGACGAGCTCGACCAGGCCTTCCGCTCCGAGGTCGCCGACGTGCTGTGCCAGACCCTGCTCCTGGCCCGGCACCACGGCATCGACCTCGACGCCGAGGTGCAGCGCAAGTGGCTGGTCTGGCGCGACGCCCTGGCCGCACCGGAGGCCGTGCTCCCGCACGAGCGCTGAGGGGCGCGCCGGCCGGACGCTGCCGGGTCAGGCCGACTCGAACAGTGCCCGCCCCCAGTGGTCGCCCGCGTAGCGCACGCCGGGCGGGCAGGCGCGCTCGACTCGCACTTCCGCCGAGCCCGTGCGCCGGGCCCCGGCTTCGCCCACCAACCCCGTATCTGCGCTCCCGGCCCCTCGGCCGCACCGCGTGTCGGCCACACGACTCCGGGGGCGCCGGGCAGATCCCGGGTCGCTCACGGCACGGGCGGACCGCTGCCGGGTCAGGCCGGCGCGAACAGCGCCCGCCCCCAGTGGTCGCCGGCGTCGCGCACGCCGGGCGGGCAGGCGAACAGGCCCGAGCCGGTGTGCTGGATGTACTCGTTCAGCGCGTCCCGGGAGCCCAGCACGTTCTGCAGGTCGATGAACACCTGCGGCGAGCGCATGAACGCGATGAAGAACAGCCCGGCGTCGAGCTCCCCGGAGCTGGGGTCGATGCCGTCGGTGAACGAGTAGCCCCGGCGCAGGATGGCCCGGCCCCCGTTGTTCTCCGGCGCGGCCAGCCGGATGTGGGCGTTCAGCGGGATCGCCGCCTCGCCGTCGGGGCGCTTCGCGCGGTAGTCCGGGACGTCCTGCTCGCGGGTCCCGGTCAGCGGCGCCCCCTCGACCTTGGTGCGGCCGAAGGTGTCCTCCTGATCGGTGAGCGTCGCGCGGTCCCAGGCCTCGACGTGCATGCGGATGCGCCGGGCCACGAGGTAGGTCCCGCCGGTCATCCATGCCTGGTCCGAACCCTGCGGCACCCAGACGTGGTCGGCCATCCGGCGCTCGTCGTCACCGAGCACGTTGCGCGTGCCGTCCTTGAAGCCCATGAGGTTGCGCGGCGTCGACTGGCTGCTGCTCGTGGAGGAGGTGCGGCCGAAGCCGAGCTGCGACCAGCGCGTCCGGACCGCACCGCTGCCGATGCGGGCGAGGTTGCGGATGACGTGAAAGGCCACCTGCGGGTCCTGGGCGCAGGCCTGGATGCACAGGTCGCCGTCACTGCGGTCCAGGTCGAGCTCCTCTCCGGGCAGTGCCGGCAGCCGGGTCAGCGCCGCGGGTCGCCGGTCGGCCAGGCCGAAACGCCCGTCGAACAGGGAGGGCCCGAAGCCGGCGGTGACCGTGAGCCGGCTCGCCGGCAGGCCCAGCGCCTCACCGGTGTCGGCCGGCGGGGCGTCCGGCCGCGCCGACCCACCGGGCACCATCGCCCCACGGGTCATCGCCGCGGCGGCCGCGGTCCACTCGACCAGCAGGTCCCGCAGCTCCTGGCGCGAGGACGTCACGACGTCGAAGCCGGCGAAGGCGAGGCGGTCCTGGGCCGGGGTGGCGATGCCCGCCTGGCGGGAGCCGTGGAAGTCGACGCGGTCCCCGGCAGCGGGCCCGCGTCCCGGGTCGGCGTGCGCCGTCCACTGCTGGGCCCCGAAGGCTCCCGCGGCAATCCCGGCACCCCCGAGCCCGACACCACCCAGGAAGCCGCGGCGCGACATACCGGCTCGGCTCATCAACGTCTCCTTGCTCATGTCTGTCCTCCCGCTGCGGTCGCTCAGGTGAGCGCCGGCGCGACCTTGCTCAGCGTCTCGGCCAGCGCGTTGACCGTGGCCGTCAGCTCCCGCCGCTTGGCCGCAGGGACGTTCTCGGGGGTGTAGGCGACGAAGCCGGCTCCCTGGCGGAACTGGTCGAGGGAGGACTTGACCGCTGCGAACCGCGTTGCCACCGAGGACTGCAGGGCCGGGTCGACCTTCTTCATGGCCGGCGTCAGCGCGGTGACGGCGGCCTCGACGCCGTCGACGTTGGCCGCGAAGTCGTACAGGTCGGTGTGGGAGTAGCGGTCCTCCTCGCCGGTGATCTTGCTGTTGGCGACCTCGCCGAGCAGCTCCACGGCACCGTTGGCGACCTGCGCCCCCTGCAGGTCCACGGTCTTCACCAGCGCCTGCAGCCTGGTGACGTCGCTGACCAGCTTGTCCGCGACGGGGGCCATGCCCGTGGTCGTCCCGTCCACCCAGAGGGCCTTCTCGATCCGGTGGAACCCGGTCCACTGCGCACCCTGGGGCAGGTCGTTCACCCGGGCGTCGATCTCGGGGTCGAGGTCGCCGAAGGACTCCGCCACGGGCTCGATCCGCTCGTAGTAGCCGCGGGCCACGGGGTAGGCCGACCTGGCGGCGGCGAGGTCGCCGGACTTCACCGCGGCCGCGAACCGCGTCGTGGCGGGGACCAGTGCCCCGGCCTGCGCCTCGACGAAGCGGCGGTAGGTCGCGACTGCGCCGGACAGCTGCGCCGAGGCGGCATTGGCCGCTGCCGGGTTCGCACCGGCGGTGACGGTGAGCTTCGCCCGCTCGGTGGCCGCGTTGGGGCAGTAGATGACGTGGTCACCGGCCTCGAGGCGCAGGCTGAACGACCCGGTCAGGCCCGGGGTGAGGTTCTCCTTCTCCCCGAGGATCCGGTCGCCCTTCATCACCTCCACCTCCGTGACGGCGTTGGCCCCCCGGTTCTCCGCGTGGAAGTTGACCGGCCCGGCAGGCACCGTCGCGGGGCTCGGGGCGCAGCCGTCGTCGGTGAAGTGCAGTGCCACGGTGGGCGCGCCCGACACGGGGGCTGCGCCGCCGCTCGTGGCGCGCTGCCCGCCCGCGCCGCAGCCGGCGACGAGCGCCAGGGCGGCGGCTCCAACGGCGGCCTTGAGCACGACAGGGTTCATCGAGGTGGTCCTTCCAGGGTTGGGGGCATGACGTGGCCACCTCCGACGTCGGGGCCGGGCAGCACCGAGTGCGGTCAGGCCGCGCGTCCGGCGGCGCGCAGTGTCCGACCGGTCGGCCGGGTGGAGATCAGGCGTTGACGGCGGGCCGGGGCTGCGCCGGGGAAGCCGGGGCCGCCGGGCGCCGCCGACGACGCTGCGGCCACAGCACGACGGCACTGAGGGCCACGACGTAGACGCACCAGAGCGTGACCTCGATGACGGTCGGGCGCGGCTGGAGGCCGAGCACCCCGGTGACGACCGCGGACCAGGGCGTGCCCGGCTGGACGAGCCAGCGCAGGTCCAGGGCCGTGGCCTGCCCGGCGTCGAGCCACCCCGCCTCGTGCGCGGTGTGCGCCGCCGTCATGAGCAGCCCGGCGGCCACGACCACGAGCACCATCGAGGTCAGGGTGAAGAAGCGCTTGAGGTTGATCCGGGTGCCGCCGCGGTAGAGGGCGTAGCCCAGGACGAGGGCGGCGACGATGCCCAGGACCGCCCCGACCACGGACGCCGTGCGTGAGACCGAGGCCTGGAACGTCGCGAGCAGGAACACCGAGGTCTCGAAGCCCTCGCGGAAGACCGCAAGGAAGGCCATGCCCACGAGCGCGCGCGTCGACCCTCGAGCCAGGGCCACGGACGCCGCCTCCTCCAGCCCGGACTTCAGCGTCCGGGAGTGCTTGCGCATCCACAGGATCATCGCGGTCACCAGCGCCACCGCGACCACCCCGATCACCGTCTCCAGACCCTCCTGTCCGGCCTGCGGCAGGCTCTGCTCGAGGGCATCGAGCGCGACGCCGACGGCCAGGCAGATCCCCACCGCGAGCAGCACCCCCGCCCACACGTGGCGGAGCGCGTCACGGCGGCCCTGCCGCACGAGGAACGCCGCGACGATGCCGACGATGAGCGCGGCCTCGAGGCCCTCGCGCAGGCCGATGATGAAGGTGGGCAGCATGATGAGACCCTCTGACGAGCGAGTAAGGTAAGACTAACCTTACCAACCCCGTCAGCGGATCAGGAAACCGTCCGCCACCAGCTCGCGGATGACCGGCAGCGCGGCGGCGCGCACCTCCCCCGCGTCGCGCTCGAGCAGCGCCGCGATGGCCTCGAGCGCCTGACCAGCGGTGAGGTCGCCGTCGCAGACGCTGACGAACGCCGCCATGACGGTGTCGACCCGCACGCCGCGGCGCAGTCCGCTGCCCTGCCGGATGACGATCACGCTGGGGTCCTCCGCACCGGGCCGCGAGTGCCGCTCCTCGGTGACGTCCCCGGCGCAGCGCCACGCCGTCGCCAGCACCCCGTCGTCGCCGTGCTCGGCCAGCCAGGTGCGGGCGCGCACGCCCGCCAGGATCGCCGGACCCATCGGGGAGGACACCGGACCGGACTCCTCCCCCAGCTCCACCCAGGTATCGCGCGCCGTCGCCGGCCGCTGCACCGTCACCACCCCGAAGCCGACCGACCCGACGCCGCGGGTCGCGAAGTCGGCCAGCCACGCGGCATACATGGCCTCGTACTCGAGCGTGCCCGGCACGTGGCCGCCGTCGCGGGCCCACAGCTCGGCGTACTGCGCGGGATCCTGCACGTCGCGCTGGATCACCCAGGCGTCCAGGCCCGTGCCCTCCAGCCAGCCGCGGACGCGGTCGCGCCAGTCGGCGCCCTCGGCGACCTCCCAGTTGCCGAGGAACTGCCCGATGCCGCCGGGCTCGAGGTGCTCGCCGATGGTGCGCACCACGGCCTCGACGAGGGCGTCGCCGGCGAGCCCGCCGTCGCGGTACTCGAACAGCGGGACGTCGGAGCCGCGCGGGGTGATGACGAACGGCGGGTTGCTGACGATGAGCTGGAAGCGTTGTCCGGCAACGGGTTCGAAGAGGCTGCCGCAGCGCAGGTCGAGCTCGAGGCCGTTGACGGCCGCGTTGAACGCGGCGAAGTCCAGGGCGCGCCGGGACAGGTCGGTCGCGACGACCGAGCCGGCGTGCCCGGACAGGTGCAGGGCCTGCACGCCGCAGCCGGTGCCCATGTCGAGCGCGCGTTCGACCGGCGGACGCGGGGCCCAGGCCGCCAGCGTGGTGGACGCGCCGCCGATGCCCAGCACGTGGTCGGGGGCGAGTGCGGCGCCGGTCGCCATCTCGGACAGGTCCGAGGCCACCCACCAGCTGTGCGCCTCGTCGGCGTGCGGGTGCAGGTCGCACGTGGCCCGGGCCCGGCCCTCCGCCACGGTCACGAGCCCCAGCCGCTCCAGCCCCTCGAGACCCAGCGTCGGCAGCGCCGCGGAGACGGCCTCGGCCGGCACGGGCCGGCCGAGGGTGAACAGGCGCACCAGGGTGGCCAGGGGAGTGCCCGCGTCCCGGGTGGCGAGGTCGGCCGGCAGCAGCTGCTCCCGGCCGAGCGCGTCGTTGGCCACCGGGCCCAGCGCCTGCGCGATGCCCTCGACCGTGAAGTCCGCGGCCGAGAGGTCGACCCGCAGCAACGGGACGAGGTCGGGCAGCGGGACGGGCGGGGCCGGGCTGGGGGTCATGGGCGCCAGCCTAGGGCGGGACGACGGACCGCCCCCGCTTCCGGGCGGGAAGGGGGCGGTCCGCCGCCGGGTGGCACGTACCCGGTGGGGACCGCCGGGCAAACGCGGGCTCGCCGCCCCGGTCAGGAGATGAGGGCGTCGATGGCCTTCTTCAGGGCGCTCGGCTGGGAGGGCTTGCGGGGAGCCGTCTTCTTCAGCTCCAGCATCTTCGCCCCGATCTCCTGGAGCTGGTTGCGACCGAGCCCCTCACGCACCGTGGGGAACCACTCCTGCTCCTCCTCGTCCATGTGGTGGCGCACCGACTCGATGAGGACGGTCGTCTTGGCGTCGAACCGCTCGTCGTCGGGCTCCATGGACCACAGCTCCATGCACAGCACGTCGGCCACGTGGTGCTCCTCGTAGGACTCGAGCACGTCGTCCTCGACGTCCGGCAGCAACGCACGGACCTCGGGATACATGACCTCGTTCTCGATGTAGGTGTGCACGGTGAGCAGCTCGATGATCTTCCTGACGATCTGCCCCTTGCGCACGGTGGCGTTCTCCCCCGCCTCCTCGAACTCGCGGAACAGCTGGCGCACTTCCTTGTGGTCGTCCTTGAGCAGCACGATCGCGTCAGTCGACATGGGACCTCCGTGGCGGTGGAAGGAAACGCGGGCGGCCCTCGCCCACGACTGTCTTACCCGGCCCCCTGCGGGACAAACCGCAGGGCTCCGCGGGTCAGCCGCGCGGCTGGCTGGCCAACAGCCGCACCACCGCGCGCTCCACCCCCCGACGCACCTCGGGCACCATCAGGTCGTCGCCGCCCAGCCGCTGGAGGGCCGCGGCGATCGTGCGGCCGGCGCCGAAGTGCTCCACCACGCGCGGGTCGACGTAGGAGCGGCGCGCCACCGCTGGGGTGTTGCCGAGCTCCTCGGCGACGAGCTCCATCGCGGCCCGCTCGGCACGGGCGCGCGCCGCCTTGGTGTCCACCGGACCGGCCTGGGCCAGGGCGACCGCGGCCACGACCGTCGCCCGCCACGTGCGCAGGTCCTTGACGGTGTAGTCCTTGCCGGCCAGCTCCTTGAACCGTGCGTTGACGTCGTCGGCGCGCACCTCGCGCCACTCGCGACCGTCGCGGTAGACCAGCAGCCGGTCGCTGTCACAGCGCGCCCGCCGCAACGCCCGGATGGCCGCCGCCAGCTTGTCGTCGCGCAGGCTGACCGACCGCTGAAGGCCGCCCTTGGCGGTGTACTCGAACACGACCTCGCCACGACGCAGGCACACGTGCTCGCGCAGCAGCGTGGCCACGCCGTGGGTGCCGTGCTCCAGGGCGTAGGCCTCCCCGCCGGTGCGGAACACGCCGTAGTCGAGCATCCGCAGCGCCACCCCGAGCACCCGGTCGCGCCCCAACGCCCGGGCCGTGAGATCGGTCTCGACCGCCTCACGCACCGTGTGGATGCTGCGCGCGAGGGTCAGCACGCGCAGGTGCTTGGCCTCGTTGCGGCTCTCGTGCCAGGCCTCGTGGTAGAGGTACTGCCGCCGGCCGGCATCGTCGGTGCCGACGGCCTGGATGTGTCCGTGCGGCCAGGGGCTGATCCACACGTCCTGCCAGGCCGGCGGGATCGCCAGCGAGGAGATCCGTTCGCGGGTCTGCGGGTCCACCGCCTGCCCGGAGGCGTCGACGTAGGAGAACCCCCGGCCCCGACGCAGGCGGCGGATGCCGGGCCCGTCGGGCTTGCTACGGCGCAGGCGCATGCCCGAGTGGTACCCCGACCGGCGCCCGCGCGCACGCAGACCCGCCGCACGGGGGTGCCGGCGGGGGCCGGTCGACCTCAGGCGGGCAGCTGGCGGGACTCGACCATGTGCTCGGCCACGGCCCGCAGCTTCATGTTCTTGTCCTGGGAGTAGCGCCGCAGGATGGCGAACGCCTGGTCGGCGTTGAGGTTGAACCGCTCCATGAGGATGCCCTGCGCCTGCCCGATCAGGTGCCGGGCATCGATGGCCTTGCGCAGGCTCGACTCGTTGCGTGCCGACGCCAGCGCCACCGACGCGTGCCCGGCGAAGATCGTGGCCACGGCGATGTCCTCGTCGTCGAACCGCCCCGGCTCCACGGCATACAGGTTGAGCGCACCCAGGGTGTTGTGATGGGTGAACAGCCGCAGGCTGAGCACGCTGCGCACGCCCAGGCCGGACACCTGGCGGCACCAGTCCGCCCAGCGCGTCTCGGTCTCGGTGTCGTGGATGACGAACGTCTCGTGGTCCCAGATCGACTCCAGGCACGGGCCCTGCCCGCACTCCATCTGCAGCCGGTCGGCCTTGATGACGAGGGGGTCCGTGGTGGCGGCGGACTCGACCTGCTTGCCACCATGCACGAGCATCACGCCGGCGCAGTCGCACGCCAGCGCCTCCTTGGCGAACTGGGCAACCGTCTCGACGGTCTGTCCGACGTCGTCGCCCTGGTGCATGTGCCGGGCCATCTCGGCGAAGTCCGCCGCGAACGACGGGTCCACGTCGACCTCCTGAATGGGATGGGGCAAAGGGGGGCGGTCAGGGACTGCTGACCTTGGAACGACACCATGCACCAGCCGGTGTCCCCCGCTCAAGACGCAGGGCAAATGTGCCCGAAGCGTCCCGGTTTCAGTCGATAAGCAGGGCGTCCTGGTCGTTCGCGTCCGGGGACGCGAGCGCCTCGCGCAGCCGCTCGAGCAGGTCACGCAGCAGCCGTGAGACCTGCATCTGGCTGACCCCGAGCTCGGCGCCGATCTCGGCCTGGGTGCAGCCGCGGACGAACCGCATGACCAGGATCGCCCGCTCCCGCGGCCTCAGCGCCGTGATCACCGGGACCAGGGTCTGCAGCCGGTCGATCCGCTCGAACTCGTCGGTCTCGTCGGGCACGAGCTCGCCGAGGGTGGTGCCGGTCTCGGTGCGCGCGGGGGCGTCGAGCGAGAGCGGCGCGAAGCACCCGTCAACGGTGAGGGCCTCGCGCAGCTCGATCAGGTCGACGGCCAGGGCGCGGGCCAGGTCGGAGGGGGAGGCCGGACGCCCGAGGGCCTGGACCAGCTCGGGCTCCACCCCGTGCACGGCGCCCTGCAGCTCCTGGATGCGCCGCGGCGGCCGCACGGTCCACGCGAAGTCGCGGAAGTGGCGCTTGATCTCCCCGGAGATGGTGGGGTTGGCGTAGGCCGCGAAGCTCGACCCCTCAGTGGGCCGGAAGCCGCGCACGGCCTTGACCAGCCCGACGTAGGCGACCTGGAGCAGGTCCTCCCAGTCCACCCCCCGCCCCCGGTAGCGCCCGGCGATGTTCTCGGCCGTGCCGATGTTGAGCAGGAACGCTTCGTCGAGCAGGCGACCGCGTTCCTCGGGGCAGCCGGCCCGGGCGGCCTGCTCCAGCAGCTCCAGCGTCTGGTCGTTGCGGGTGGGGCCGTCGTCCCTGGCCGGAGGATCCTCGGCAGCAGGAGGCGGTGCCGCGGCTTGCGATGTCATGTGACGCCCGTCCATCCGAACGTGAAGACATGGCACCGCTTCTGGACCTGTCACGATCACTAGAACACGGATGGGGAAGAGGGCACAACCCCGCCAGACCGGGGCACGTCGGACAACCCCGTTCTGGTCCGGGGTGCCGCACAGTCAAGGCACAGCACCCCGGCGGGGGATCGTTACCCCCGCCGACCCGGGCGCAAACACACGCTGCTCGTGGCAGGCTCCGGCCATGACAGGCTCCTCAGACGACGCCCGGCCCGGCGAGACACCGACCCAGCGCGCCGACCGCAACTGGAACGAGCTGCTCCAGGAGCTGCGAGTGGCCCAGACCGGGGTGCAGGTGCTGGCCGGCTTCCTGTTGACCCTGCCGTTCCAACAGCGCTTCACGCGGCTGGACCACGTCCAGGTGGGCGTCTACCTGACCGCCGTCCTCTTCGCCACGCTCGCGGTCGCGATGCTCGTCGCCCCGGTCAGCTCCCACCGGCTGCTGTTCCACCGCCACAAGAAGCAGGTGCTGGTGGAGACCTCCAACCGTCTGGCCAAGATCGGCCTGACCTTCCTGGGCCTTGCGGTCGGCACGGTGACGCTGCTCATCTTCGACGTCGTGGTCGGCCGGGGCGTGGCCGTCGCGGTGGCCGTCGCGATGCTCGTGGTCTTCGCACTGACGTGGGTGGTGCTGCCCCTCTCGGCGCTGAGCCGCGCCGAGGGACACGGCACGAACTGAGCAGACGACCGCGGCCGGCCACCTCGGGGAGGTGACCGGCCGCGGATACCGGCGGGTATGCCGGGCGGCTCAGACCGCCGCGGAGGCGGGCTGCTCGGCGGGGGCGCCGTCGTTGCTGTCGTCGCCGATCGCGATGTCGCGACGCTTGGAGACCGCGATCGCCCCGACCGCGATGAGCAGCGCCACCACGGCGATGCCGTAGCGCAGCACGGAGTTGGCGCCGGAGCCGATCGTCAGCTGGACGATGGCCGGGGCGATGAGCACCGAGACGAGGTTCATGACCTTGATCAGCGGGTTGATCGCGGGGCCGGCGGTGTCCTTGAACGGGTCACCGACGGTGTCGCCGATGACGGTGGCGGCGTGGGCGTCGCTGCCCTTGCCGCCGTAGTTGCCGTCCTCGACGATCTTCTTGGCGTTGTCCCACGAGCCCCCGGAGTTGGCGAGGAACACGGCCATGAGCACGCCGGCGCCGATGGCCCCGGCGAGGTAGCCCGCGAGCGGGCCGATGCCCAGGCCGAAGCCGACCGCCACCGGGGCCATCGCGGCGAGCAGGCCGGGGGTGGCCAGCTCGCGCAGCGAGTCCTTGGTGCAGATGTCGACCACGCGGCCGTACTCCGGCTTCTCGGTGCCGGCCATGATCCCGGGGTGCTCGCGGAACTGGCGGCGCACCTCGAAGACGATGGCCCCGGCGGCGCGGGTCACCGCGTTGATCGCCAGCCCGGAGAACATGAACACCACGGAGGCGCCGAGGATCAGCCCGAACAGGTTGGACGGGGTGATCACCTGGTAGTCCAGCAGCGAGACCTTGGTCGAGACGGACGGCTCCACCTTGAGCGTCTGGGCCGCGGTGAGGATCGCGGTCTTGGCCGCGTCGGAGTAGCTGCCGAACAGGGCCGTCGCGGCCAGCACCGCGGTGGCGATAGCGATGCCCTTGGTGATCGCCTTGGTGGTGTTGCCGACCGCGTCGAGCTCGGTGAGGATCTGCGCGCCCTCACCGTCGACGTCACCGGACATCTCGGCGATGCCCTGGGCGTTGTCGCTGACCGGGCCGAAGGTGTCCATGGCCACGATGACGCCGACCGTGGTCAGCAGCCCGGTGCCGGCGACGGCGATCAGGAACAGCGACAGGACGACCGAGCCGGCTCCGAGCAGGAACGCGCAGTACATCGCGGACCCGATGATGACGGCGGTGTAGACGGCCGACTCGAAGCCGACGCCGATGCCGGCCAGGACGACTGTGGCGGCGCCGGTGAGGGAGGTGCGGGCCACGTCGCGGGTGGGTCGCTTGTCGGTGCCGGTGAAGTAGCCGGTGAGCCACAGGATGATCGCGGCCAGGGCGATGCCCAGCCAGACCGCCAGCGTGGCGACCAGTCGCGGGTCGCCGTTGATCTGGGTGACCTCCTGCGGCACGCCGGCCAGCCCGGAGAAGGAGGAGGGCAGGTAGAGGAACGCGGCCACCGCCGAGAGCACGGCCGAGACGAACGCGGAGATGTAGAAGCCCCGGTTGATCGCGACCAGGCCGCTCTCGCCCGCGCGGGTCCGGGTGATGAAGACGCCGAGCACCGCGGTGAGCGCGCCGATCGCCGGGACGATCAGCGGGAAGACCAGGCCGTGGGCGCCGAAGGCGGCCTTGCCGAGGATGAGCGCGGCGACCAGCGTCACGGCATACGACTCGAACAGGTCGGCCGCCATGCCGGCGCAGTCGCCGACGTTGTCGCCCACGTTGTCGGCGATCGTGGCCGCGTTGCGCGGGTCGTCCTCGGGGATGCCCGCCTCGACCTTGCCGACCAGGTCGGCGCCGACGTCGGCGGCCTTGGTGAAGATGCCGCCGCCGACACGCATGAACATCGCGAGCAGCGCGGCGCCGAAGCCGAAGCCCTCGAGCACCCTGGGGGCGTCGCCCTTGTAGAAGAAGACGACCGTGGACGCGCCGAGCAGGCCCAGCCCGACGGTGGCCATGCCGACGACACCGCCGGTGCGGAAGGCGATCCGCATGCCCTCGTCACGGTGGCCGTCGCGGGCCGCCGAGGCGACGCGGACGTTGGCCTTGACCGCCAGGCTCATGCCCAGGTAGCCGATGGCCGCCGAGAAGACGGCGCCGAGGACGAAGAAGCCCGAACGGCCCCATCGAACCCCGGCGGAGTCGGCCGGCAGGGCCAGCAGCAGGACGAAGACGATGACCACGAAGGCGGAGAGGGTCTTGAACTGCCGGGCCAGGTAGGCCTGGGCGCCCTCCTCCACGGCGCCGCCGATGGTCTGCATGTTCTCGGTGCCGGGATCGGCGGCGAGCACCTGCTGCCGGAAGAACACACCCATGACCAGCGCCACGACCGCAACGGCGGCGACGACGATCACGAGGGTGAGGTTCGTGCCGGAGAGCGACAGCGTTGTCGCGTCGGCGGCTCGGTTGAGGCCGGGCATTCCATCCTCCTTGTCAGGGAACAGCGGAACTCGCCTGCAAACGACGTCAGCCCACCTGAGCACGGGGGCTGACGCGGTGGAGCGTACCCGTGACCCACATCACAGCCCACCTGAAAGGCTGTGACCGGCGTCACGTGTCCGGTCAGGGTATGCGCGAGTGCCGCCCGACGTGGGGACCAAGGTCCACGCGGCGTGGGGCGGTGACGGTGCGGTGAAGGAGGTGTGGCGCCGGAGGTGCGGTGCGGGCCGGGGTCAGGCGTGCGCGCCGACGGCGTCGTCGACCGACCCGAAGATCTGGAACACCTTGTCCAGCCCGGTGATCGCGAACACCTTGAGGATCCGCTCGGCCGAGCAGACCAGCCGCAGCGAGCCGTCCTGGGCCCGCACCGACTTCAGCCGGCCGACGAGAACACCGAGACCGGTGCTGTCCATGAAGGTCACGCCACTGAGGTCGACGACCAGGTGGGTGTGACCGGCCTTGATCTGCTCGTCAAGGCGCTCACGCAGCGTCGGTGCGGTGTAGACGTCGATCTCGCCGCCCACATGCACCACGGTCACGCCCCCGCGTTCTGCACTGGAGATCGACAGGTCCACGAGCGTGCTCCTCACTGCGCAGTGGTGACCACATGATTCTGCGGCTCACAAGTGCGCCAAGACTAGCGCCGTGGCGGCCCTTCGACAGCAAGTTGGCCAGGCGGTGGGGCTGCGGTGACGTCGGGTGTCCGCCACGCGTCATACCGTAGTGGCGATGTCCGAGCACGTCCTCCCCCCTGTGGCCGATGCGCGATTCGACCCCGTGGCCACCCTCGAGCAGCTCGCCGGGGGCCGGCGGCGCGAGCGGCTGGTCCACGTCCACACCGTGCCGGCGCGCCGCGAGCAGCTCGCCCCGTGGCCGGAGTGGGTCGCCCCGCCGGTGTGGTCGGCGTTCGCCTCCTCCGGCATCACCTCCCTGTGGGCGCACCAGCGGGAGGCGGCGGACGCCGCGCACGCCGGGCAGCACGTCGTCATCTCGACCGGCACCGCCTCGGGCAAGAGCCTGGGCTACCTCCTGCCGGTGCTCTCCGACGTCGTCGACGGCGCGACCGCGGCGACCGGCCGGGGCGCGACGGCGCTCTACCTGTCCCCCACCAAGGCCCTGGCGGCCGACCAGCTGGCCCGGTTGCAGGCGCTGGCCGTGCCGGGGGTGCGCGCGGCGACCTACGACGGCGACACGCCGCCGGAGGAGCGGCGCTGGATCCGCGACCACGCGCAGTACGTCCTGACCAACCCCGACCTGGTGCACCACTCGCTGCTTCCCGGGCACCAGCGGTGGGCGCCGTTCCTGCGGGCGCTGCGCTACGTCGTCATCGACGAGTGCCACGTCTACCGCGGCGTGTTCGGCTCACACCTGGCCGCCCTGCTGCGGCGGCTGCGGCGGGTCTGCGCCCGCTACGGCGCGTCCCCGACGTTCGTCCTCGCCTCCGCGACGGTCGCCGACCCGGCTGGCCAGGCCGCCCGCCTCATCGGTATGCCGGTGCGCCCGGTTGTGCAGGACGGCTCACCGCGGGAGTCGATGACCTTCGGGCTCTGGGAGCCCGGGCTCGTGCCCGGTGGCGGGGAGCACGAGGCGCCGCACCGGCGCAGCGCCGTCGCCGAGACCGCCGACCTGCTGGCCGACCTGGTCAGCGCGGGCGTGCAGACGGTGGCGTTCGCCCGGTCCCGGGTCGGGGTGGAGACCGTGTCCGCCAGCGCCCGGCGGTCGCTGGCGGAGGTGGACCCGCGGCTGGAAGGGGCGGTGGCGGCATACCGCGGGGGCTATCTGCCCGAGGAGCGCCGCGAGCTGGAGCGCTCGCTGCGCGGCGGTGGGCTGCTGGGGCTGGCGGCCACCAACGCCCTCGAGCTGGGCATCGACGTCAGCGGCCTCGACGTGGTGCTGCTGGCCGGCTGGCCGGGCACCCGGGCCTCCCTGTGGCAGCAGGCTGGACGAGCCGGACGGTCCGGGTCCTGCTCGCTGGCGGTGATGGTGGCCGGGGACGATCCGCTCGACACCTACCTGGTGCACCACCCGGAGGCATTGTTCGAACGGCCGGTCGAGGCGGCGGTGCTCGACCCGGACAACCCCTACGTGCTCGCCCCCCACCTGGCCGCCGCCGCGGCCGAGCTGCCCCTGACCGACGCCGATGCCGAGGTGTTCGGCGCGGGGATGCGTCCCCTGGTCGACACGCTCGTCGCCCGGGGGGTGCTGCGCCGGCGGCCGACCGGGTGGTTCTGGGCCCGCTCGGACCGGGCCGCCGACCACGTCAGCCTGCGCGGCACCGGCGAGCCGGTGGTGCGGATCGTGGAGCGGGACAGCGGGCGGGTGCTGGGCACCGTCGACGGCACGGCGGCGCACTCCAGCGTCCACACCGGGGCGGTCTACGTGCACCAGGGCCGGACCTTCGTGGTGACAGACCTGGACCTGGCCGAGTCGGTGGCACTCGTGGTCGAGGGCGACCCCGGCTGGTCGACGCAGGCCCGCTCGGTCAGCACGTTCGACATCGGCGCGGTGGAGCAGCAGGCCGACTGGGGCGACGTGCAGGTCCACTTCGGGTCGGTCGAGGTGCGCACCCAGGTGACGGCGTTCCTGCGCCGGCTGCCCTCCGGTGAGGTCCTCGGGGAGCACCCCCTAGAGCTGCCGGAGCGGACCCTGCGCACCAAGGCGGTGTGGTGGACGATGCCCGAGGAGCTGCTCGCAGCGGCGGGCATCGAGCCGGTGGACATCCCCGGCGCGGCCCACGCCGCCGAGCACGCCGCCATCGGGATGCTGCCCCTGGTCGCGACGTCGGACCGGTGGGACATCGGCGGGGTCTCGACCGCGCTGCACCCGGACACCGGCCTGCCGACGATCATGGTCTACGACGGGCACCCGGGCGGGGCGGGCTTCGCCGAGCGCGGCTTCCAGGCGGTGCGCACGTGGCTGTCGGCGACGCGCGACGCGATCGCCGCCTGTGAGTGCGCCAACGGGTGCCCCTCGTGCGTGCAGTCACCCAAGTGCGGCAACGGGAACGAACCCCTGGACAAGGCCCGGGCGGTCGCCCTGCTCGAAGTCGTGCTGGCCGTCGAGGGGACCGCGGGGCCGGAGGGGGCTAGGGTCACTGCCACGGATCCCGGATCCTGACCTTGGAGGCCCACCCATGATCCTGCTCGGCCTGATTCTCATCGTCGTCGCCCTCGGCGCCGTGGCGTTCGCCGCGGCGGCCGTCGGCTCCAGCTCGACGAGCGTCCACCTCAGCGCTGCCGGTGTCGACGTCTCGGTGACGCCGCTGGCGATGTTCCTCGCCGGCGCGGCCGCGTTGCTGCTCCTGGTGCTGGGTCTGTGGCTGGTGGTCTCCAGCGTGCGCCGCAAGGCCGCCCGCCGGATCGAGCTGCGCCAGCTCCGCAAGGAGCAGGCCGCCGCTGCCGCCGAGGAGGAGGCCGCCCGAGAGCGGGCCGCCGACACCGCGGCAACCACCCCGCTGCGCCCGGCCCACTACGAGACGGCCGGGCCCGTCGACACCACCGGCCAGACGACGGTCCTGCCGGAGGAGACCCGCGCGGAGCGTCGGGCCGACCGCCACGTCGAGTGACCGTCGCCCGAACCGCCGGTCTGGCTGACCGACCCCGTCCCTGAGCCGCCCGCGCTGGCCCGTCGGCACGCCTGGTCCACGGCTCCGCTGACGGAGCCGTCCGGCTGACCCGCCGGCCTGG